>DUBD01000115.1 GCA_012960515.1 Bacteroidota bacterium
GATCACGTTGTACGGCGGCTGGAAGAGGTACCCCGCGAGGCTGCCCTCGTCGGTGAACCGGATCTCGAAGTCCTTCGGGCCGAAGAACGCGAGCTGCGGCTCGGAGCCGGTCCCCTGCTCGGCGAAGTAGTACGTGCCGGTGCTGTTGAGGCTGAGGTAGACGGCGTTCTCGCGCCCGCCCGTGAGTGCGCACCCGGGGTCATCGGAGTCCGTCTCGCAGAGCGCGGAGCCCTCGGCGTTCTGGACCTCGAGGTAGGCGGGGGTCCCGTCCGGGAGCGAGAGGGCACCATTGCGGAAGACGCGGAAGGCGCGGGTCTCCGACGGGAGCCCATACTGCGCCTCACTCTGGGCCTCCACCCGCCAGTACACCTCGCTGTAGCCAGAGGCGAGATCGAGGGTTTGAAGGGGGACGGAAATGGACGCCTCTGCCGCCAGCACCTGATCGGTGAACGGCCCCTCCGGCTGGTCACTCCACTTGAGGAGGTAGCCGTCTGCTCCACTGACGGGCTCCCACTCGAAGCGGACGGAGGTCTGAACCCCGAGGTCCGCGCTGGCGGCGGGCGCCAGCAGCACGGGCGCGGGGAGGAACGAGACCTCGCTGCCGAGCTCGAACAGGCTCCCGTCGTCGTACGCCGCCTGCACCGCGTCGCTCACCGACCGGAGCTCGGTGATGCTGTCGAACCGGTCCGCCCCCTGCGCGAAGAGGACGCCGACATCGAGCGTGTACGTGCCGCCCGGGGCGAGGTCGAACTCCGGTGCAGTCGCGAGGCCCCGGCGGTCGCCGCCGAGGTTGTCCGTGCTGTTACCATCATTGTTGACCTCGCTCCAGAACGCGCCCGCCACGGGGTCCCCGGGGAACGCCCACTCGGTGATGGAGGCCATCGGCTCGTCGTACCCGTCCCTAAATTCGTAGAGCGGCGTTCCGTCCTTCCACCGGCTCTGGAGATAGGTGTAGTACTCCGTCCCGAGGACGGGATCGATCGTCGGCCCGCTCGTTGCGCCTTCGAAATACATCGCGCCACCCGTCCCACTCAAGAGATCGATCCCGAGCGCCGGCGGAGTCCCGTAGCTAGCGTCGTCGTCGCCCGCGTTGTAGACGAAGAACATCCCCCGCGTGCTGTCGGAGCCCACATAGTCGTCCAGCGCGGCGCCGAGGTCGGGGTCGATGAAGAACCCCGCCCGCGCGTTCTCGATCGCGTTCGCGCTCCGGTTGAGGACCTCGTAGCGGTAGAACGTGGACTCCGAGACGCCCGCGACCTCTCTGCTCGCGACCGAGAAGGCCGACACACGGACCTCGATCCCCAGCGGCTCGGTCTGCTGCTCAGTGTGCTCGTTCCCGACGTCGTTCATCACCCACCACGCCGTCTGGCTCCCGTAGAGGACGGGACGCTCGCCGGCACCGAGGTCGAGCACCTGGTCACGTGAGGTCGGCTCCACCGGCGCACCACCCGCGGTCACCGCCGGCGCGCCGAGGCCGACCGGCCACTCCGCGAGGTCCGCCGAGGGCTCCTCGCCGCCCTCGTACCGCGCGACGTCCCCGCGCGAGACAACGTAGATCCGGTCATAGGCGGAGCAGTCGTCGGGGGCGGGGAGCGTGGCGCCGTCGCCGAGCGGGCCGGGCCAGAACGTGAAGTTGGAGTAGCGGGAGCCCGCGCTCCGCACCTCGCCTTCCACCTCGCCCGCGATCCACAGCCCCGCCGCGAAGAGCGGGGAGTTCCCGCTGAACTTCGGGACCGTGTACCCGTCGCCGGCGGTGGTGGTGTTGCCGTAGAAGAGGCTCCCGGTGTTGAAGACCCGGGCGAACACGTTCGAGACGTCGAGGTCGCCCTGCGCCGTCCCCGGCTCGCACGACCCGGGTGTCTGCGCCGCTACCGTGGAGGAGGCCAGGACGAGTAGAAAGAGGAGGGCGCGCATAGGAGGAGGAGGGGGAGACGTAGAGGGGTGGAACCGCCCGATCAGCGGACGACGGTGAGCATCCGGCTGGCGGTCGTCGTCGGCGTGCGGACCTCGACGGTGTAGACGCCCGCCGCCAGCGCGGAGGGGAGCGCGAGAGGGTGCTCGCCCATCGGGAAGTCACCGTCCGCGATGACCGCGACCTCGCGCCCGAGCGCGTCGATCACACGAACCCGCACCGACTCGCGCGAAGGGAGCGCCAGCCGGATCGTTCCCATCCCCGAGGAGGGGTTCGGCTGAACCGTGAGGCGGAGTTCATCGATGGTGGGGGCCGGAGGCTCTTCTTCCTCCCCAGCGCTGACCTCCATCGAGGGAAAGAGATCGCCCGCGTCGTAGGCCGCCTGCACCGCGTCGCTCACGCCACGAAGCCGGACGACGCTGTTGAGCCGGGTCGTCCCCTGGGCGAACAAAATGGCGAAGTCGAGCACGTACCGCTCGCCCGGCTCCAGCGCGAACTCGGGCGTCGCGATAACGCCGCTCCGGTCGCCGCTGCTGTTTCGGGTCCCCTGCCCGTTGATGTTCTCCTCGCTCCACGACGCGCCCGCCACCGGGTCGCCGGGGTACGCCCATTCCACGATGGAGCCCTGCGACTCGTTGTAGCCGTCCCCGTAGGACCGCATCTCCGAGCCGTCCCGCCAGCGGCTCTGCAGGTAGTTGTAGTACTCCGATCCCAGGACCGGCATCGCGGTCTGACTGGACCACCCGCCGAAGAACTGCATGGAGCCTCCGGCCCCGCTCAGGAGGTCGATCCCGAGGGCAGGCGGTGTGCCGTACAGGTTGTCGAACGAGGCCCCGTTGTAGGCCACGAACATTCCCCGCGTGCTATCGGACGAGACGAAGTCGTCGCTGGCGTCCCCCAGATCCGGGTCCACGAACACACCTGCGCGCCCGCCTTCGATCGGGTCTGAGTTCCGGTTGATGATCTCGTAGCGGTAGAACGTCGCATCGCGTGCGCCAGACACCGCCCCGGATGTCACCTCGAAGGCGGCGACGCGGACCTCGATGCCGAGGGGGGCGGTCTGCTGCTGGGTGTGCGCGTTCCCCACGTCGTTCATGACCCACCACGCCGTCTGGCTCCCGTAGAGCACGGGCCGCTCCCCCGCCGCGAGGTCGATGACCTGATCGCGTGACGACGGCTCCACCGGCGCCCCGCTGGCGGTCACCGCCGGCGCGCCGAGACCGACCGGCCACTCCGCCAGGTCCGCCGTCGCGCCAAAGCCCGACTCGTACTGTGCCACCGCGGTCGGCGTGACGACGTAGATCCGGTCGTACGCGCTGCAATCGGACGCGTTGGGAAGCGTCGCCCCATCGTCCAGCGGGCCGGGCCAGAACGTGAATCCGGAGTACCGGCCGCCGGCCGTCCGCGTGGAGCCATCTACCTGCCCCCCCATCCAGAGCCCCGCCGCGAACAGAGGCGAGGCGGCCTCGTTCTGCGGCACCCAGTACCCATCGCCCGCAGTCGTGATGTTGCCGTAGAAGAGGCTCCCGGTGTTAAACACGCGGGCGAACACGTTCGAGACATTCAGGTCGCCTTCCGCTCGTCCGAGAGCGCAGGAACCCGGCGTCTGAGCCGATGCGGCGCCCGACCCAAGCAGAACGAAAACAAGAAACAAGATGCGCATATTGACGGTCAAGTGATGAGACACAGGAGAATAGCGCAACGCGCTCCCGTCGCGGGGTACGTTTCTGCCTCTCCGGTAAAAGCGGGCCGCTACCGAATCACAGTCAGCATCCGGCTGGCGGTTGCCGTCGGCGTGCGGACCTCGACGGCGTAGACCCCGGCCGCCAGCGCCGCGGGGAGCGGGAGCGCGTGGGTCCCGGCCGACTTCGCGCCCCGAGAGAGGACGGCGACCTCCCGCCCGAGAACGTCCACCACCCGCACCGTCACCGGGCCACTCGACGCGAGCGTGAGCCGCGCCACGGCGTCCCCCACCGAGGGGTTCGGGCCTACCGTCAGCGCGAGATCCGCGTTGGATGCTGAGGGCTCGGAGGCGACGGGCGGCGGGTCCGCCGTGTACAGCCGGACCACGGTGCCCGTGCCGGGGAGTTCGCCCGTCCCCGCGTAGTCCGCGAACACCTGCCGTTGGATCGGACGAGCGCCCTCCGTGAAGGCGATGAGGGCAGCCTGGCTCCCGGCCGGGTGGCAGTTCCCCGGCGCCTCCACCTCCGCGGCGTACGCCGCCTCGAAGTCCGCGTAGCTCGTCGCCGGGTAGTACGCGTAGATCCGGTCCGTCGCGGGGTACCCGAACGTGGCCTCCGCCGGGAGCTCGCCGTAGCCGAACGCGCACGTCCCACCGGTGTCGGCGAAGAGGAACGGGATGAGGCGGACGTCGTCGGCGGGGTCGTTCGCCTCCCCCGGCGCGACGACGCCGATGTCCCAGACCTCGAACGGGACGCGGACCACGTTGTACGGTGCCTGGAAGGCGTACCCCGCGAGGCTACCCTCGTCGGTGAACCGGATCTCGAAGTCGTTAGGGGCGTAGAGCGCGAGCTGCGGCT
>DUBD01000116.1 GCA_012960515.1 Bacteroidota bacterium
GAGCCGGTCCTCGGCCGCCCCACGCGCGTCCGCCAGCCGGACGCTCACGTGGACCCGACCCGCGACCCGCGCGACACTCGGATCTCGCGCCGCGTGATCCCGGAGGAGAACCCGCCTGCGGGTACGGTGCCCGTCACGCGCGCTCCGAGCCGCACCAGCCCGAGCGCCGCGGAGCCCGTCACCCGTGCCCCGCGTCGGACCGAGCCCGTGACCCGCGTCGGTACGCCGCGGGCGGAGCCGGCCCCGCCGTCCCGAACGGCCCCGACCCGCCGGACGGAGCCGAGCACCTCGGCGCCCGCCCGTACGCGCCCGCCCACGCGGACGCGTACGCCGGAGACCCGCCGCTCGGAGCCCACGCCCCCCGCACCGACCTCGCGTCCCACCGCCCCCACGCGCCGGACCGAGCGCTCGGCCCCGCCCCCGCGGCGGGAGTCCACCCCCGCGCCGACGCCCCGCCAGCAGTCCCGTCCGAGCCCGCCGCCGCGCCAGGAGTCTCGCCCGAGCCCGCCGCCGCGCCGAGAAAGCACGCCCAGCCGCCCGACACGCCGCGGCGGTGACGACGGCCGCGCGTCCCGCTCCTCGTCCCGTTCGTCGGGTAGCGCGAGCCGCCCCTCGCGCTCGTCCAGCAGCCGCGCCAGCCGGCCGAGCCGGTCCTCCAGCCGCTCCAGCGGACGCTCCAGCCGGAGCCGCGGCGGCAACGACTAACGCCCGGACCTCCGTCCACCCCCGAGGGGCCTGCCACTGGCGGGCCCCTTTTTCGTGCGCCGCGCCGTCCGGCTCGCGATGAGAGGAACACCGTTCCAAGCCGCGACGGGTCCGCCTCGCGACAGGGGTGCTGATTTTTTAGCACGAGGAGTAACTCCTGGCCCGTTCCCCCGTCCTCTGCGCACCGGCCCTTCCCCTCTCCCCTCCTCCCGTGGCTCCTCTCCGACGCTCGCTCTGCGCTCTCCTCCTGGCCCTGCCCTTCTCCGCCATCGCGCAGACGAGCGTCCCCGCCACCTCCCGCGCCGCTGGCGGAGCCGCTCAGACGCTCCGCGCCGTCGCGCTATCCGCGACGGAGACGCCGCGGCTGGACGGTCGGCTGGATGAAGCCGTGTGGGCGTCCGCTCCCAAGGCCGCCGACTTCGTGCAGCGCGTCCCCACCCCCGGCGCCCCCTCGCGCGAGCGCACCGAAGCCGCTGTGCTCTACGCAGATGACGCGCTCTACGTCGGGTTTAAGTGCTGGGTGGCGGACCCCAGCACGCTCGTCGCCCGCCTCGCGCGGCGCGATGCCTTCGTCGGCAGCGACCGCGTCTCCGTCTCGTTCGACTCCTACGACGACGACCGCACCGGCTTCTTCTTCGGCGTGACCGCGGCTGGCGTGGAGCAGGACCTCCTCCTCTACAACGACACCAACGAGGACAGCTCGTGGGACGCCGTCTGGGAGGGCAAGGCCGCCCGGTTCCAGGACGAGACCGGCGCGGGCTACACCGTAGAGATGCGGATCCCGTTCTCCCAGCTCCGCTACGCCACCGGCCCCGGCCCCGAGGGCTGGGGCATCCAGTTCCAGCGCCGCATCCCCGCCACGGGGGAGGACGCGTTCTGGGCCCCCATCCTGCCCGACGTGGACGGCATCGTCTCGCGGTTCGGCCAGTTGGAGGGGCTGGACGTGCAGCGCGCGCCGCGGCAGATCGAGATCCTGCCGTACGCCGTCACGCAGCTGAACCGCGCCCCAGGCAACCCAGACAACCCGTTCTACGCCGAGAACGACTTGCAGCCCAACGTCGGGTTCGACGCGAAGGTGGGGCTCTCCTCCAACCTCACCCTCACCGCAACGGTCAACCCGGATTTCGGACAGGTGGAGGCAGATCCGGCCGTCGTCAACCTCTCACAGTACGAGGTCTTCTTCGAGGAGCGGCGGCCGTTCTTCGTGGAGGGCGTGGACATCTTCAACTACGGCCGTACGCGGACCAACAACGTCTCCTTCCGGCCGACCTTCTTCTACTCGCGGCGGATCGGCCGCTCGCCCGTCCGCGGCGTCCGCCCGGACGACGTCATCGCGTACGTGGACAGCCCCACGCAGACGACGATCGCCAGCGCGGCGAAGGTGAGCGGCAAGGTGGGCCCGTGGTCGGTCGGCCTGCTGGACGCGGTGACGCTGGAGGAGAACGCCCGCTACATCACCGCCGGCGGCGACCAGCTGGCGACGCCCGTGGAGCCGCTCTCCAACTACCTCGTGGGGCGCGTGCGGCGGGACTTCCGCCAGGGCGGGACCGTCGTGGGCGGGATCGTGACGGCGGCCAACCGGAGCATGGGCGGCGACGGCCACTTCGACTCGATCACGGCCTCCAGCGCATACATGGCCGGCGTGGACTTCGAGCACCGCTTCAACCAGCGCCGGTGGTCTGTGAGCGGCGTGGCCGCCGCTTCCTCCGTCAATGGCTCGGCGGCGTTCGTGGAGCGGCTCCAGAACAACCCACAGCGCTACTTCGGCCGCCCGGACGCGGACTACCTGGACGTAGACCCGAGCCGCACCCACCTCGGCGGCCTCTACTCCGAGCTCTCCGTCCAGCGCAGCGTGGACGGCTCGTGGGACGCCTCCCTTACCGGCAACATTGCGACGCCCGGCTTCGAGATCAACGACCTCGGCTTCCAGTCGCGCGCGGACATCGCGTCGCTCAACTACTTCGTGGGCAGGCGCGAGCCGGAGCCGACGTGGCTCCGCCGCTACAGCGTCTATCAGTACGGCGGCGTGGGCACCACCTTCGGCGGCGACCTCGTGAACCACTACTACGGCGGCGGCGCATACGCCGAGCTTCCCAACCGGTGGGACGCCAACCTCGGGTTCAACCTCGGCGCGCCGCAGCGGAACGACCGCCTCACGCGAGGCGGCCCCATCGCGGACCGCCCGCCCGATGTCGGCGTCAACGCGAGCCTCTACACGGATGGCAGCAAGGCGATCTCCGGCGGGATCTCGGGCAGCTGGCGGACGGAGTTCGCGAACGACTACGCCGGCGCGCCGCTGGAGTACGACCGGTCCATCGGCCTGTCGCTTACCGCCCAGCCCAACGACGCGCTCTCCATCTCCATCGAGCCGCAGTACAACCGCCAGTTCGACAACGACCAGTTCGTCCGCGGGTTGGACGCGCCCGAGGCGACGCGCACCTTCGGCCGCCGCTACGTCTTCGCGGACATCGACCAGGAGGCGTTCAGCCTGGGCCTGCGGACCAACTGGACGTTTACGCCGGACCTCTCGCTCCAGCTCTACGCGGAGCCCTACGTGCTCTCCGGCCGGTACTCCAACTACAAGGAGTTCCGCCAGCCGGGCTCGTTTGACTTCGACGTGTACGGCACGGCGCGAGGCTCAGCGACGCCCATCACGAACGAGGACGGCGAGATCACGGCCGTCGCCATCGACCCGGGAGACGGCGGGGAGGCGTTCGAGGTGAACGCGGTGGACTTCAACTTCCGCTCCCTTCGCGGCAATGCCGTCCTGCGTTGGGAGTACCGGCCCGGTAGCGCGGTCTTCTTCGTCTGGCAGCAGCTCCGCAACGAGAACGCCTACTACGACGGGTTCGGCATTGGAGAGGAGATCGGCGAGGTGTTCCGGGCGCCGGTCGAGAACGTGTTCCTCATCAAGGCGAGCTACTGGTTCGGTCTGTAGGGGGTCCGAACGAGTGGCCGGGGGCGGTCCCGCTCCCTCGCCTGACCGCCGGGGGCCTTCGGGCTCTCGGCGGGAGGAACCGGAGCCGGTGGCGTGGTGACTCTCGCCGGCTCCGGCGGCGCCGTCCGCCTCGGTGGGTCTGGGGAGGCCCCCGAGGCGGGCGGTGCGTTTGCCGCGAGGCCAGCGGCTGGCGGCGGGGCTTGGCGAGGCTACCCGCCAGCCGGGCAGCACGCTGAGGTCTCGACGCACCGGCGGTGCGCTGCTACTCCCACTCGATGGTGGCGGGCGGCTTGCTGCTCACGTCGTACGCCACGCGGTTGATGCCGCGGACTTCGTTGATGATGCGGTTGCTCGCGCGGCCCAGCACCTCGTACGGGAGCTTGGCCCAGTCCGCCGTCATCCCGTCCGTGGAGGTCACGGCGCGAAGGCAGACCGCCTGCTCGTACGTCCGGTAGTCGCCCATCACGCCGACGGACTTGACGGGGAGCAGCACCGCGAAGGCCTGCCACACGTCGTCGTAGGTGCCGCTCGTCTCCAACTCGTCCAGCCAGATCGCATCCGCCTGGCGGAGGAGGTCGGCGTCGGCGCGGGTGATGGGCCCGAGGATGCGGACCGCCAGCCCGGGGCCGGGGAACGGGTGCCGCCGGATGATGGCGTCCGGCACGCCCAGCTGGCGGCCGACGTCGCGGACCTCGTCCTTGAACAGCTCACGGAACGGCTCCAGCAGCTCGAAGCCGAGCTGCTCCGGGAGGCCGACCACGTTGTGGTGGCTCTTGATCGTCGCCGCGGGCCCCT
>DUBD01000117.1:0-5946 GCA_012960515.1 Bacteroidota bacterium
CGATGCGCGCGTTCCGCGAGGTGGTCGAGGAGTATCAGCGCCGAAACGTCGGGGTAGACCCCGAAGTCCTGGGGGAGGTACCCGAGACGGCGGCGGTGGCCGACGGGGTCGGCCAGCACGTCGGCGCCGTCGAACGTGATGGACCCGGCGTCGGGGGCCTGGAGCGTGGCGAGCGTCCGCATCAGCGTGCTCTTGCCCGCGCCGTTGGGGCCGAGCAAACCGTACAGGCCCGGCTCGATCGCCAGCGACACGTCGTGCAGCGCGCGGACGCCGCCGGGGTACGTCTTGGACAGGTGGGAGATCAACAGCACGGGGCCGGGGGGATGGGGTCTGCCGACGTACGGGGCCCCCACCCGGACCTGTTGCGTAGCTTCGCCTTGGTGCGACCCGAAGCCCACACTTGTGATCACCTCCGAGGACCTCCGCTTCTTCTCCGTCGTCGCCGGGGCGGACTCGGTCGCGGCCGCCGCCCGCCAGCTCGGCGTGACGCCGTCGGCGGCCGGGCAGCGGCTGGCGGCGCTCGAGCGCCGGGTCGGCGTCCGCCTCGCCGACCGTGACCGCCGCGGGCTCCGCCTCACCGACGAGGGCCGCCTCCTCGCCGACCGCGCCGCCGCGCTCGTAGCCGAGCTCGACGACCTCGACGACGCGCTCGCCGCCCGGCGCGAGGACGTCGGCGGGCACCTCCACGTCGTCGCGCCACTCGGGTTTGGGCGCCGGCACGTGGCGCCCCTCGCGGCCCGATTCCGCGAGCGCTACCCCGCCGTCACGCTCGACCTCACGCTCACCGCCGCCCGTGAGCCGGAGGCGGCCTACGACCTCTGGGTCCACATCGGCGAGCTCCGCGACACCGCGCTCGTCGGCCGCCGCCTGGCCCCGAACGACCGGTGGCTCGTGGCCGCCCCCTCCTACCTCGACACCGCTGGCGTGCCCGCTCGCCCGGCGGACCTCGCGGCCCACGCCTGCCTCGTCCTCCGCGAGAACGACGAGGACGCCTCGCTGTGGCGGTTCTCGCGTGGCGGACGGGAGGAGGCCGTCCGTGTCACGCCCGCTCTCGCGTCCAACGACGGGGAGGCGCTGCGGACGTGGGCTCTCGACGGCCTGGGCCTCATGGTCCGTTCGGAGTGGCACGTGGCCGACGACGTCCACGCGGGCCGCCTCGTCCGCGTTCTCCCCGATCACGCCCTCCCCCCCGCCGACGTCACGGCGCTCCTCGGCTCCCGGCGAGGGCGGACGGCGCGGACCCAGGCCTTTCTGGACCTCTTGCTCGACGCGCTCCGCCTCCCGCCCTGGCGCCGACCTCCGGCGGGGGCCGATGCGCCCCTTGGGACCACGTGAGCGGAGCCCATGAGGGCGAGCAGCCTCTGCCCCGCTTCTACCGTGCGGTGGTTGTAGGCCAGGGTAGAGTCGAGCCTCCCTCGGCTGGTCTCAAAATCGGCCTGGAGGCCTCGGAGGAGTCCCGCTCCTCCGCGCGATCGGCCCCTCCGCCTGCTCGGGAATTGGGCGCGAGCACCCCGGCCACGACGGCCATGATCTCGGCCCCGAACCACCGGAGCCTTGAGCGCCAGTCCACGACTGGCGGCCGCCACCGCCAGCGCGACGGGGACGCCCGTCATGGCTCGATGTGGGCCTCGACCCGCTGGCGGAGCGCGGCGGCGTCTTCCCGGATGCGGTCGCGTCCCATCCGGAGGTTGGCCTTCGTGTTGCGCATGGTCCACGCCGCCTGTGCCAGAGTGCGGTTTCCGAACAGCTCCTCGGGACGGAGCGGGAAGCGGATCCGGGACTCGGTTGGGAACGTGAACGTGGGGTCGACCGAGCGGACCCAGTCGATGAACTCGGGCGACGTCTCCACCAACATCTGGTGGACCGCGCCGGTGTCGATCCCCCGATTCATCGCGGCCCGCGCCTCGAGCCACTGGTCGTTGAGCCTCGCCTGGCCCTCCATCTCCTGGCGCGTCTCCTCGACGTACGCCACGATGGCGGCACGGAGCGAGTCGTCCTGGACGAGCGCGAGGTCGCCCGTCGCGATAATCGCCTCGGCCGTCCCGAGGAGGGGGCGGGCGTCGGCGTACGAGTCCGACCAGATGCGCCACCACATGAGGGAGTCGCGCGGTGGCGGCGTCGGTTCGTAGAACGCGGCCCAGAGACGGTTCCCGGCGCGCTCTGCGGAGAGGCTGACCGAGTCGGCCCGGGCCATGACGCGCTCGGTCTCGGCGAGGTCGGCGGCGAGTTGGCGGAGGTGCTCCTGCTCTGTCGCGCGGTCGGCGCGCTCCTGCCCCCACGCCGTCACCTGAAAACCGATGACGACGCCGAGCACCACGATGCCCACTTCGAGCGCGACGGCGAACCAGTTCTGCTCGCGGACGGCTTCCGCCAGCCGGCCGAGGATGGTGCCCGGGCGCTTCAGACTGGCGGAAGCCGTCGGAGGCGGGGACGAAGGTGGGGGCGTGTCGGTCATCGGTTCAATTCGGCTTCGACGAGCGCACGCAGCGCAACAGCGCTCTCCCGCATCCGCTCCCGGCTGCGGCGCAGGTTCTGCGTGCCGAGCACGAGTTGCTCCGCCGCGTGCCGTGCGTCCCCGTCGTTGAGGAATTGGTCGGTGTCGAGGGGAAGCGGCGACCGCCGTGGGCCGTCGAAGTACGCGGTCGCTCCGAGCGGCACGCCGAGCGCGCCCTCGATGTGCTCCGGGGGGAGGATGGCCTTGATCGGGACGGAGAAGTCGACGTGGCGGCGCAGGCGTTCCTCGGCCGAGGCGCGGGTCTGCTCGAACCGTGCCTGGGTGTCGATCTCTGCCCGCGCGCGCTCCAGGTATTCCGTGAGCGCGGAGCGAAGCGAGTCATTTCGGATGAGCGCGAGGTCTCCCGTCGCCACCAGGGCCTCCACCGTCCCGAGAACCGGGCGCCGCGGGGCCCCGAACGCGGCGTTGCCGACCCACACCAGGAGGGAGTCGCGTGGCGGTCGCTCCGGTGTGTAGAACGCGCGCTCCAAGAGGTAGATGGCCCGCTCGATGTCCCGGGCCCCGTCGTCCGCCTCGGCCATCGTCCGCTCCGTTTCTGCGAGGTCCGCCGCGACCTGTCCGAGGTAGCCTTGCTCCTTCGCGGCGTCGGCCCGCGCCTGTCCCCACGCGGTCACCTGGAAGCCGATGATCACGCCGAGCACGACGATGGCGACTTCGAGCGCGACGACGAACCAGTCCTGCCGTCGGACCGCCGCCGCCAGCCGGGCGAAGAACAGCCGCCGCCGCGGGCTGGCGAACGCCGTAGCTGGGTCAGGCGAGAGGTCGTCAGGGTCGGGCATCGTGCGGGGCTTGGGAAGCGATGGGCGTGCTAGAGTGCCTGGTTCGCAGGCGGAAATCAGTCGGGGAGGACACAGTCGTAGCTGGCCGCGTCCTTCGGAGGCCCCGATCCGCGGTACCGGGCGGCGCGGGGCCACGCGCAGAGCAGGCGCGTCGGGGCGAACGACCCCGGCCCGCCAGGACCGTCTCCGACGACCGACGTAGCACGCTCGGGCGCGACCCCGGTCTCGACCCACGCCTGCAGCGCCGCGCCCAGGCGCCGGTGGCTGTCCCCGCTCTGGTGGCCGACGCCGGGCACCATGAACAGTCGCACGGCATCGGAGGCCGCGAGCGGCCCGAGCGCCTCGCGCACGCGCTCGTGGTACTGCAGCGTGAAGCCGGCCGGCACGAGCGGGTCGCTCCATCCGTGCCACAGGATCAGCCGCCCCCCACGGGCGGCGAAGCGGCGGAGGTCCGGGTCCGTCGCGTTCATCGCGTCCGCCAGCGCGGCATCGGTGCGGGCCGAGTCGCGGTCGAAGCGGAAGGCGGCAGGAGTCCAGGTGGTGTCTCCGTAGGCGACGTTCCGGAAGAACGACGTGAGGTAGCCCGCGACCCACGACCCTCTGCCCGCCGTGCCGCCAAAGTGGACGCCATCCCACCCCGCCTCCGAGCCTGGCGCGTAGCCGATTACCAACGGCTCGCCGGCCGGATCGGCAGGGCCAGCATAGAGCATCCGCACGTAGTCGGTCTGAGGCGCCGTGAGAGGCGTCTCGGCGCTCGACGCGTACGCACCGAGGACGGCGTCGACCGAGCACCGGTCCGGCGACGAGACCGTCCCGCTGGCGTCGCCGCACACCGCCAGCGCGGCGGCAGCGAGGGCGGCGACCTGAGCCGGCGAGAGGTGGCGCGTCGGGTCCGTGAGTTGCTCGAACTGGAGATGACCCAGCCAGAGGTAGAGCCCGGTCCAGTCCTGGTCGGCCCCGCCCGCCAAGATCCCGTCGTAGGCGTCGGGGTAGCGCTGGGCGAGCCTCAGCCCCTGCGTGCCGCCGGTCGAGTACCCGCTGAAATAGGCGAACCGCGGGGCCTCGCCATAATGCGCCGCCGCGAGGGCCTTGGCGGCGACCGCCGCGAGGTAGACGGCCCGGTGCCCCAGGTCGGCGACTTTTTCGGGCTGGCGGAGCGCCCACGCCGTCCCCCGCCCTCGGTGCCCGCCGTCCGTGGCGACGGTGGCGTACCCGGCGCCTAGGGCCTCGGCGAGGCGGGGGTAGGCGATGGACCCGCCGTAGCCCGAGTTGCCCCAGCCCCACAGGCGGCCGGTCCACGCCGACGGCTCCGGGAGCCAAACCTCGATGCCGATCTCCGACGCCGGGGTCGGGCGTGCCACGACGGAGACGCGGCAGAAGGGCACGGCCACGTCGACCGTGTCGTCGAGCGCCGGTTCGAGCGCTCCGGCCGCGACCGGTGTCGCATTGACCACGGACGCCTCCGAGAGCGCGACGCCGACCAGCCGCTCGCACGCGGGGCCCGGCTGCGCATGCGCCGTCAGGGAGCACGCGACGGTGAGGAGGGGCGCCAGGACGACGCAGAGAGGGGCCGCAGATCGACGTCGCTTCGGACGAGCGGGCGTAGTGGGGAGGTTGCTCATGCGTCGAGGGCGCTGGATCATGGCGATGAGGCAGAACCGTCGAAATGAGCCGCCAGCGTTTCGACGAGCTGGCGGCCCTCGTCCTGGAGCACGAGGGTCGCCCCCCAGTGGTAGAGGGCCACACCTCGCGTGTCGGAGATCGTCGCAGCGAGCCGCGGCGTGGCCCGGATCGCCCGCGAGATCTCGGGCAGCGAGTGAACGCCCGTGCGCGAGAGCCCCGCCTCCTGCATCGCGCCTTCGAGCCGGTCGCGGACGGTACTGAGATAGCGCTCGAGCTCGCGGTTGTCGTCGACGTGCGCGTAGTAGGCCTGGATCTGGCGGGCCAGCGTGGAGTCCGCGATGAGGCGGACGCTGCCCGTGTTGACGATCGCGTTGTAGGTATGCCGGTTGCCGTCGAGCAGACGGCGCAGGTAGTGGGTGTAGATGAGGAGGTCCGCACCCGGTGCGAACGTGGGCCGCTCGGTCTCAGCAAGGCGACGCCGGACGAGAGGCTCGGGAAAGCTGTACATCCCCGTGACCGTTTCCTCGAACGAGTGGCGGAACGGGATGCCGGAGGCCTCGAGAAGTACCGATGATGCGAGGACACGGCCCTCAGCGCTCTGGAGAACGACCTCCATCTCCTCGACGTCGGCGGCGACGTCGGCCTGGAGTTCGTGGAGGAGCCGGGTCTCGACCTGCTGGTCCACCCGGTCGGCGTTCCAGTTCGAGACCTCGGTGCCGATGAACACGCCCACGACCACAATGACGAAGTCGATGCCGATGGCCGTCCAGTTCTGCTCGCGGACGTGCTGGGTAATGCGGCGCAAGATCATGGCTGCTGGGAGGACTGGCGGTCGATCCGCTCCATCATCCGGACCAGGAGGGCGCCGACCGGCTGGCTCTCCTCCAGGATCGCGTTCGCCATCACCCAGCGATTCTCGACGTGGTTCTCGAACGCTACCTCCGAGAGCAGGGCGTCGTAGCGCCGGGGGAACCGGCTCGCCCGGCCGGCCTCGATGTACCCGACCTGCCGGTCGGCCGTCACGAGCGG
>DUBD01000117.1:5974-14401 GCA_012960515.1 Bacteroidota bacterium
CCATGACGTAGGGGAAGAACCGCTCGAGCACATCGGCCCGCATCTCGTCTTCGACGGCCCGCAGCCGGGCGAGCACGGTGGGCCACGACGCGAGCATCGCGCGGAGGCTGTCGTCGCGGATGAGCCCGAGGTGTCCGGCCCCCAGCATGGCCTCGACCTCGCCCATGGCCGGGTGATACGCCGGGATCTCGCTGATGAGGTGGACCAGCAAGGTGTCCACGACGGTCGGCGGGACGTTGGCCGGGCGCGGCCCCGTCCAGGCGAGCACGCGGCGCGCCTGCTCGGCCGTCCGGCGGTGCTCGTCGGCGACCCGGTCCAGGAGGTCGGCGTTGGCCGCGATCTCGGCGCGAAGGCCCCGGAGCAGTTCGCGTTCCTGCGCCCTCGCCGCCCGCTCGTTGCCCCACGCCGTCACCTGGAAGCCGATCACGACGCCGACGACGACGATGACCAGTTCCAGCGCGACGGCGAACCAGTTCTGCTCGCGCACCGCTTCCGCCAGCCGGCCGAGGATGGTCCACGGCCGCTTCGGCGGGCTGGCGGCGGCGGTGGGCGGATCGTTCGGCGGGGGCGCCGAGGCGGGGGCAGGCGGAAACTCGCTCATCGGTCCAGATCGTCCTCGACCCGCTCGCGGAGCGCGGCGGCGTTGCGCCGGATCGACTGGACGTTGTGGTAGAAGAACTCGCGCGCGAGGAGCTGCGTGTAGACCTCGGCCGTGACGGCGCGGTCCCGGAGGAGGCCCTCCGCGGTCATGGCCCTGCCCCGGACGCGGGGGCCCGGTGGAACGCTCGAGAACAGGACGTGGCGCGCGGTGGAGTCGCGGGCGTCAGGCGCGGTGGTCTCGTAGACGATCGTCGAGCCGTCTCATACGTTCGTGGGACTCGAACCACAGCGCCCGGAGGTCCCCCTGCTGGTCCAGGAGTCTCCGGGAGGCCTCGACATAGGCCGTCACCGCGCTTCGGAGCGAGTCGTCTCGGAGGAGCACGAGGTCGCCGGTCGTCACGAGCGCCTCGGCTGTCCCGAGGACGGGGACGGCCTCCGAGAGCGCGGTTGACCTGCGGAACCAACGCAGGACGGAGTCTCGCGGGGCGAGGCGCCTCGCGTACGAGGCCTGAATCAGACGCGTCAGGGCACGGTCGCCCGAGGCGTTGTCCGCGGTGCTCTGGTCGGCGAGCCGCTCGGTCTCGGCGAGGTCGGCCGCGAGCTGGCGGAGGTACGCCAGTTCCTGGGTCCGGTTGGCCCGCTGCTGTCCCCACGCCGTGACTTGGAAGCCGATCACGATGCCGAGCACGACGATGACGAGCTCGACAGCGACGGCCGCCCAGTTCTGCTCGCGGAGGGCACGGGCGATGCGGCCGAGGAACGTCCACGGCCGCCGCTGGCGCGAGGGTGCAGCCTCTGGCGCCAGAGGACCAGACGCCGGAGTCGGCTCGGGTGCGGAGGCGCTAGGGGCCTCTGGCGGGAGGGGCCGGTCCGTCATGGCGCGTCCGTGCTGGGGAGCGTGAGCACGAACGTCGCCCCCGCGCCCGCCTCGCTCTCCACCGCCAGCGTGCCGCCGTGGCCCTGCGCCACGATGTCGTGGGCGAGCGAGAGCCCGAGCCCGGTGTGGCCCTGGCCCGTCGGCTTCGTCGTGTAGAATGGCTCGAACACGCGGCCGAGGGCGTCCGGCTCGATGCCCAGCCCGTCGTCCTCGACCCGGACCTCGGCCCCGCTGGCGGTGCGCGCCGTCGAGATCGTGACGGTGCCCGCCTCGCGAGCGGGATCCCCGACCTCGGGGCGCTCGCGAACGGCGTCGAAGGCGTTGCCGATCAGCGCGATGACCACGCGGCCGATCTCCTGCGGCACGAGCTCGACCTCGCCCACGTCGTCCGCCAGTTCGAGCGCGAGGGACACCGTGGCGTCGGGGTCGCGGGCGAGGTGGGCGTGGCGGGCGTGCTCGGCGTACTCGGCCACGAGGGCATTGAGGTTCACGGTCTGACGCGCGCCGGTCCCGCCCTGCGCGTGCTGCATCATGCCGCTCACGATGGCGTCGGCGCGGGCGCCGTGCTCGGCGATGCGGACGGCGTTGTCGCGGAGGTCGGCGAGGATCTCGTCTCGCTCGCCGCCCTCGGCATCGTCCAGTTCGTCCGCCAGTTCCACGGCGAGGCCCGCGAAGTTGGTGACGAAGTTGAGCGGGTTCTTGATCTCGTGCGCGATGCCGGCCGTGAGCGCCCCGAGGCTCGCCATCTTCTCTTGGTGGACGAGTTGGGCCTGGGCCGCGCGGAGGTCGGCCGTCCGCTCGGCGACAAGCCGCTCAAGCTCCTGATTACGCGCTCGCAGGGCGTCGATTGGCATCGTGTCCTCTCCCTGTTCGGAGGCAGGAATCGACCCGTGGTTGTAGACGACGCGCCACTCCTCGTCCTCCTTCTGTAGCACAACCGACACGCGGAAGTCGAAGCTCACCGCCTCCTCGTCCCCGACGGGGACTGTAATGATGGCCTCTGCGTCCGCGATGCCCACCGTTGAGGAGAGGAGACGGGCCGTTGTCTCTACGAACCGGATGGTGTAAGGAGTGGGCATCTCCTCCATCTCCTGTCGCAGGAGATCGGCGAGAGTGCGGCGGTCGGGGTAGCGCTCAACTCGACCGGTACCAAAGCCGAAGAACTCCGGGCTGAGAGACGCCAAGAACGTCTCGACGGCGCCCTCTCCCCGCGCCGCCCACGAGCCGTAGAGGTCCTGGAGGCATTGGATCAGTTCAGCCTCGGCCGTACCGATCCGCCCGAGATCGTCGTGTTCGGTGATCGTCATGCTCCGAGGTTGCTCGATCTAGCATCCGCCCCGCTGGCGGTAGGCGTCCCCCAGCGCAGCGTGTTCGGGCGGCCCCTCTCCCGGCGGCAAAGGGGACTTCGGTTCCGACAGAGGCGGCGTACGAGCACGAATTAGGGCTTGTGCGCCTCCAACTCGATCTCGATCAGGAGCTCGGGCAGGGCGAGCCCCTTGACTTCGAGCCAGCTCCCGGTCGGGAACTGCGTCGTGTAGACCTCGCTGCGGTACTCGGCCGCCTCGAGGAATCCGGCCATGTCGGTCGTGAATACGTTCTCGACGACCACGTCGTCGAACGTGCAGCCGTAGTGGGCCAGGCACCGGCGAAGGTCCTCGTAGACGTTCCGCATCTGCTGCCCTAGATCGCCGACGGCCGTGGGGTTGCCCTCGTCGTCCATGCTGACGGCGCCGGAGACTTTGATGTCGGCGCCGACTTTGACGGCGTGAGTGTAGCCGTAGGCCTTCTCGATCTCTGGGCGGAGGTGGAAGTAGTCGGGGGTGCTCATGGTGCAGGGTTGGGGAGAGACGGATGGGGGTCAGGCGCGCGAAAACAGGACTGCGACGGCGGCGCGGAGCCCGGCCGCGTTGAAGGGCTTGGCGAGGAAGCCGTGGGCGCAGGCGGGCTCCCGAGGCGGCTCGCCGCTGATGAGAAGGACAGGCACGTGGGTCGTCCCAGCGTCCGCGTGGAGGGCGGTGCAGAGGGCGTAGCCGTCGAGGCCCGGCATCCGGACGTCCGCGATCACGAGGTCGGGGCCGGGCGTGCCGTCGCGCACCGCCGCCAGCGCCTCGTTCCCGTCGGCGGCCTCGACCACGTGTGCGCCGCGGAGGCCACGCCGGATGTAGGCCCGCATCTCGGGGTCGTCGTCGGCGACGAGGATGGTGAGCGGGGCGGTGTTCGGCATCGAGGCGGGGAGGTGCGACCGACTACAACCTCTCCTCACGGGCCCGAACGGCCGTTGCGCCCAGCGCTCATTCTGTTGCGCGTACCGCTCATTCGGTTTGGGCACAACGGGTTACGCCCAGTCTGCGCCTCCTGCGCGTCGGGACCAGCGCCGGCGGAGGTCTCCCCCCGCTGGCGGAGTCGATGGGCGCCGCCCGCGGGCTACCCGGCCGCCGCGGCGTACGCCGACGGCCGCGAGCCGGTGTGAGCGAGGAACGCGTTCGAGAAGTGGGCCACGCTCCTGAACCCGACCCCGTACGCCACCTCGCTCACGGTCCCGGCGCCCGCCGCGAGAAGCTCCGCGGCCCGGTCGAGCCGGGCGGTCCGGATCAGGTCGCTCGGCGACGCGCCCGCGAGGGCCGCCATCCGTCGGCGCAGGTGGCTCTGGCTCAGCCCGACCGCCTCCGCCAGCGCCCCAACGCCGAACGCCTCGTCGGCCAGGTTCGCCTCGATGGCCGCCCGCACCGAGGCCACCAGCGCGTCCTCGGCCGACTCGACGTGTGGCGCCGGCCCAGCCGCGCCGTCTCCGGACGGATCGGCGAACCGCTCGCGGAGCCGCCGCCGGATCGCGATCAGATTGTCGACGCGGGCGACGAGCTCGCGGACGTCAAATGGCTTGGTGAGGTAGTCGTCGCACGCCTCCGCCAGCCCGTCGAGGCGGTCCTCGGGCGCCGCCTTCGCCGTGAGTAGCAGGATCGGGAGAAAGTCTGTCTCGGGGTCGGCCCGGAGCGCGCGGCACAAGCCGAGCCCGTCGAGCCGCGGCATCATCACGTCGGAGACGACGAGGTCGGGGAGCCGCTGGCGGACGCGGTCGAGCGCCTCCTCGCCGTCGGCGGCCTCGACCACGCGGTAGCCGGCGCGTTCGAGGTGGCGACGCACGAACGCGCGGATGTCGGCCTGGTCGTCGGCCACCAGGACGGTCGTCACGTCCTCGTCGTCTAGAATCGGCGCCGGGGCCGGCGGCTCCTCCACCACCTCGGGTACCGGGACGGCCGTCGCGCCCTCCCATGGGCTCGGGTCGACCTGCTCGGGCGTGAGGTGGCCCCGGCCCAGCGGGAGCGCCAGCGTGAACGCGCTCCCGGACGGACTGCCGTCCGGCCCGCCGACCGCGCTCTCGGCCGTGAGCGCACCGCCGTGTAGCGCCGCCAGCTCGTGCGCCAGCGCCAGCCCGATCCCCGACCCGACCGGCCGGCCGGTAGCGCCCTCCGCCTGGTAGAACCGATCGAAGACGTGCGGGAGGTCGGCCTCCGCAATCCCGGGCCCGGTGTCGCGGACGGTCACATGCGCCCCGCCGTCGCCCAGGCCGACCTCGACGGAGACCGTGCCACCGCCCGGCGTGAACTTGACCGCATTGGAGAGCAGGTTGGCGAGGACCGTCCCGAGGTGCTCCGGATCGGCCCAGACTTCGACGGGCGCCTCCGGCGTGGCCACGCTGACGCTGATCTGGCGGTGCGCGGCGAGCGGGACGAAGGCCTCGGCCTGGGCCGCAGCGAACGCGCCGAGGTCGAGGCGCCGCGCGCGGAGGGACGCGTGACCGGACTCGAGGCGCGACACGTCGAGGATCTGGTTGATGAGGTCGAGCACGCGCCCGGCCGAGCGGCGCGCCAGCGCGACGGGCTGGCGGGCCTCGTCGGGGATCTCGCCGTACTCGCCCGCGAGCACGTCGTCGAGCGGGCCGAGCGTGAGCGTGAGCGGCGTCCGGAACTCGTGGCTGACGTTGGCGAAGAACCGGCGCCGGGCCTCGTCCACCTCGCGGAGAGCGTCGGCCTCGGCCTCGGCGCGGGCGGCAGCGGCCTCGCGGTCACCGGCGCGTCCGAGCGCCGCGGCCATCCGGTTGAACGACAGGCCAAGCGAGCCGATCTCGTCGTTCGACGCGATGTCGATCCGGGCGTCGAGGTCGCCCCCCTCGATCCGGGCGAGCCCCTCGCGGAGCCGGGCGATCGGGCGGAGGAGGCTCCCCCCGTACAGGAGCCGCCCCCCCGCCCAGATCAGACCCGTGGCCAGCGCCATCAGCACGAGGAGCGGCGCCACGACGCCGCCCACAAGGGCCCGCCGGTCCCCGTGCAGCACGCCCACCTCGTAGGCCCGTCCCGCGCCCGCGATGGCGACGGCGTCGAACCGGCGCTCGGCCGGGGCGAGCGCCCCGCGAGACCACGCGGCCGGCGTGCCCGGACGGACGGCGTCCCAGCGGGGTCCGGTCTGAGGAGCCGCCGGCGCGCTCGGGAGCACCCAGCCGGCGCGGTGCTCGGCGCGGTCGTCGGCCCGGAACATCGCGAGCGAGAGGTCCGGCCGGTCCGTGACCAGCCGCTCTCGGCCGTCGTCGGTGCGGACGATCGTGTAGGCCACGCCCGGCGGGAGGGTCTCGGCCTGGAGCTCGCCCCGCTCGTCGAGGCCCCGCACCTGCTCGGCCGCCACAACGTGGGCGGTCCGGGCCGCGCGCGCCGCGCTCTCGGCGACGAGCCCGGCCCCGAGCGTGAGAACGGCCGCCACGACGCTCATCGAGACCGCCGTCAGCCGGAACGGCAGGCCGGTCGGTTCCGGGGCGTACGTAGTGTAGACGATCACCGAGAGCGCGAGGAGAAGGAGGTTGAACGTGTTCGAGACGCCGTGTGGGACGGCTCCGCCATACTCCGCCGCCTGGATCACGGGCGTCACGGCGCCGAGGGCGAACACGACCGAGAGTAGGCGGGCGCCGGTCCTCAGCTTGGCCGGGCGGTCGGCGCCCCGCGCACTGGGCCAGCCGCCGGGCGCCCACCAGCCCTTGCGCGCGAGGACGACGGCCGCCCACGTGTGGGCCGCGAGGAGCGGCGCTCGGTACGCCCACGGCCCGAGCGTCCGGGACGCCGGCAGCTCGTAGACGAAGTGCTGGTAATCGAAGAGGTACCGGGGGACGCCTGCCCCCAGCCCCAACATCCGGGACCCGATCACGACGACCGCCGCGAGCACCGCCAGCCCGACGACCACTCCCCGCTCCCGTCGGTACGCCCACCCGCCGTAGGCGTAGGCGAAGAGGAGGATGCAAACGGCCGATGCCAGCAGACCGGCCTCCGTGACGTGCCGCCAGGCGGCAGCGGGGGCCCACACGAGAACGCCGAGGTACACCGCGCGGTTGACGAGCACGATCCCCGTGAACGCCGCGAGGGCGCGGCGGGCCGGGCTCTGCGGCCCCCGGAGAAGCTCCACCGTGAGGAACGCCGATAGGAGCACGAACCCCGATACCGCGACAAACTCTGCAGAGACAGGGAGAACGTGGGGCGACGCGGGGTCCATCGAGGAGTGGGGCTGAACCTCAGGATAGCCCGGGACGGGGAACCTTCGGGCGGTGGGGACGCGCCCGCGCGGAGCGCCAGCTGGCGGCCTCGCGCATCGGGCCGCTCACGCTCGGCGCAGGGATCGGCGGCGTTCGGGTTGCGGTCTTCCTCCTGCTCATAAGGGCCGTCCGCTTCGCGCGATATGCCGCCTTGCTCCCCCTCGGAGCCTGATCAGGAGGCTCGGGTCCCACAAGCCTTCACGGCGGATTCCGGCCCCGTTCGGCAGGACGGTCCCCGCGTGTGCGTTCTTGCCCCATGGCACGTCCCTCCGCTCCGCCCGACCTCCTCGCGCTCGACGAGACCGAACTGACCGCGTTCATGCGCGAGATCGGCGAACCCGCCTACCGTGGCCGCCAGCTCTTCGAGTGGGTCCACGAGAAAGGCGCCCGCTCGTTCGACGCGATGACGAACCTGCCGAAGGCACTCCGCGAGCGGCTGGCGGCGGAGGCGCAGATCGGGACGCTCGTCGAGACGAAGCGCCAGCGGGCCACGGACGGCACCATCAAAACGCTCCTGCGGCTTCCCTCGGGACGTGCCGTGGAAGCCGTGCTGATCCCGGACTTCGATGACGCGGGGGCGCCCCGGCGCATGACCGCCTGCGTCTCCTCACAGGTCGGCTGCGCGATGGGCTGCACGTTCTGCGCGACGGGCCTGCTGGGCTTCCAGGAGAACCTGACCGCTGGCCAGATCGCCGCGCAGGCGCACCACCTGGACGGCATCGCGACGGCGGAGTACGGCCGCGGGCTGAGCAACATCGTCTATATGGGGATGGGCGAGCCGCTGCAGAACTACCCCGCCGTGGCGAAGAGCGTGGGCCTCATCACCGAAGGACTCGGGCTCTCCGCCAAGCGCGTGACGGTGTCCACGGTCGGGCTCGCGCGGCGCATCCGCCAGTTGGCGGACGATCAGGCTGCGGGTCGCATCCCGCCCTTCCGGCTGGCGGTCAGCCTCCACGCCCCCACGGACGCGCAGCGGAGCGCGATCATGCCCGTCAACCGCTCGGAGAAAACGGACCTGACGGCGCTCAAGGACGCGATCCAGCACTACCATGCAATAACGGGCCACCGCGTCACCTACGAGTACTGCGTCTTCGCCGGCGTCAATGACTCCGACGAGGACGCCCGCCAGCTGGCGGCGGTGGCGCGCTGGGCTCCCTCCAAGGTCAACCTCATCGTCTACAACCCGGTGGAGGGCACGCCCTTCACCTCGCCGCCGGAAGCGGAGTTGGACCGGTTCATCCGCGCGCTCGTCCGCGAAGAGGTCCGCGTGACCGTCCGCCGGAGCCGCGGGCAGGACATCGACGCGGCGTGCGGGCAGCTGGCGGGGGCCGAGAACGCGTAGCGGAATCTTGCGGAACCTGGGCACGTCGCCGCCGCG
>DUBD01000117.1:14445-26451 GCA_012960515.1 Bacteroidota bacterium
CCTTCCCCGTCCGCCCAGCCGATGCGGCCTGGCTCCGCATGGAGGAGCCGAGCAACCCGATGACCATCACGGGCGTGCTCTCCTTCGGCAGGCGAATGGAACTGGAGGACCTGATCGCGCTCGTCGAAGAACGGCTGCTCCCGTTCAACCGCTTCCGGATGCGGATCGATCGGCCGGAGTCGCGCGGCGCCCGCTGGGTCCCGGACGAGGCCTTCGACATCCGCGAGCACATCATCCCGACCGAACTGCCCCACCCCGGAGGGCATGAGGGCCTGGAGCGCCTGGTGAGCGACCTGATGAGTCAGCCGCTTTCCTTCGAGCGGTCGCCGTGGACGTTCCACCTCGTCCAGGACGTGGACGACGAGATCGCGACCGCCTTCGTGGCCCGCCTGCACCACGTGATCGGCGACGGCATCGGGCTGATGCACGTGCTGCTCTCGATCTGCGACGAACGCTTCGATCCCGCGACGCTGCCGGGAGGCGCCCTCGCGCCGCGGCGCTCGCCACGCGCTGCGCTGCCCGCCAGACTCGCGAGAACGGTCCGGAACGCGGCGGGCGAGACCCGCGACCTCCTGATGCACCCCAGGCGGATGCTAGATCGGCTCGGCGCCTTCGGGGGCGGGATTGGAGCACTGGGCGGTCTGCTCGCGATGCCGCGGGACTCCGACACCGTGTTCAAGGGCTCCGCCTCACCGAGAAAACAGGCCGCCTGGACGCGCCCCATTGATCTGGAAGGGATCAAACGGATCGGCCGCGCGACGGACTCCAAGGTTAACGACGTGCTGCTGGCGGCTGCGACGGGCGCGGTCCGGCGCTACCTCGTGGCGCGGGGCGACTCGGTGGATGCCGTCGATTTCCGCGTGGTGGTCCCGTTCAACGTTCGGCCGCTGGAACGGGCGTTCGAGCTGGGCAACGCGTTCTCGCTCGTCTTCCTGGCGCTGCCAGTCGGGATCCTGGACCCCATCGAGCGCCTTCGAGTGCTCAAGCAGCGGATGGACGCGCTCAAAGGGTCGCAGCAGCCGGCAGTGGTGTACGGCATCCTCAACGGGATCGGGGTCGCGCCGGACTGGGGGCATCAGTTCGTGCTCGACCTGTTCAGCGCCAAGGCCTCAGCCGTCGTGACCAACGTCCCCGGCCCGACCGAGCCGCTCCACATGGGTGGCGCACCGATCCGTGAGCTGATGTTCTGGGTCCCGCAGGCAGGCGACATCGGCCTGGGCCTCTCCATCCTGAGCTACGACGGGGCGGTGCGCGTCGGGGTCGCGGCAGACGCGGCCTATGCGCCGGCCCCGCGCCCCCTCGTGGACGCGTTCGAGCTGGAGTTCGACGCGCTCGCCGCCCAGTTCGGCGCGCTGCGCTAACCGCCGCCGCCAGCCGCTGGCGGGGATCGGAAACGCGAGACCGTTTCGAGGGTTCACCCCACGCCCCTCTCTCTGAACCGACCCCTTCTCATGGCTCAGCCCAGTACCGCCACCCGCTCCCTCCTCGAAATCTCCCTCGGCTTCCTCGGAGCACTGCTCGTCATCCCGCTCCTGTTCAAGGTGGTCGGCGGGCTCTTCAAAGGCATCTTCCGCTTCAGCGTGACGCGGCGGCTGATCCTGGACGCGGCCCTCGCCGGGCTTACGGCGCTCCTCACGCGCGAGGACGTGCTGAACTCGCTGTTCGGCAAGAAGGGGACGATCGGAGACGGCATGCTCAAGCCCCAGCCCAAGCGCTGACACGACGCACGCGGCGGGGGCGGGTACCTTCGGACCATGCAGGCTTCCGATTCCCGCCGCCGTCTCGGCGTGCTCACCCGTGGTTCCCTCGCGAAAGGCGTCGAGGTCAAGCTCGACGCCGGGCGTCCCATCGAATCCGTTCGGGCTGGGACTTTCTGCGTGATCGAGGGGGAGCGCATGGACTTCTTCGCGCTCATCACGGACCTGGAGATCGACGCCGCCAACGAGGCGATCCTGCTCCATCCCCCCGGCCCCGGCGATGAGTTGCTGCGCCGCGTCCTCCAGTCCGGCTCCGCGACGTACGCGACGGCCCAACTCCGTCCGCAGCTAGTGATCCCGCGCGAGGACCTCAACGCGGAACCCCTCACGGTCAAGACGATCCCGGGCCACTTCTCCGCCGTAGGAGAAGCCACTGATGAGGACGTCGCGCGCGTGTTCAAGTCGGAGGCGACCGACCCAGAGCGCTACTTCGAGGTCGGCATGCCCGTCGGGATGGACGGCGTCCCGGTGTGTCTGGACCTCCAGCGGTTCGTCGAACGCAGCAACGCCGTCTTCGGCAAGACCGGGACAGGGAAGATCTTCCTCACCCGGCTCCTCCTCGCGGGCGCGATGCGGGCGCAGAAGGGCGTCGCGCTCGTGTTCGACATGCACGGCGAATACGGCCGGGGACGGCGCGACGAAGAGGGCCGCATCGCGCCGGGGCTGGCGGACGTGTTCGGCGCGGGCGTGCAGGTGGTCACGCTGGATCCCGCCTCCATGCGCCAGCGGAAGCAGAGCTTCGACGCGTCCATCGAACTCTACGCGGACCAGATCGAACCCGCCGACATCCTCCCGCTTCAGAAAACGCTCGACCTCAACCGGACCGCCTCGGAGAGCGCGGAGTTGCTGCATCGGGAGTACAAGAGCCGCTGGCTGGCGACGCTGCTCAACGCCACCGGAACTGAGCTGACTGAGATCGCGGAGCGGATCGGTGCGAACGAGAACTCGCTCGGTGCGCTGCGCCGCAAACTCTCGCGCTTCACGAAGTACGGGTTCTTCCACACCGACCCGATGCAGGGGAAGGAAGACCGCATCACGCAGGTGTTCGAGGCGCTGGACCGAGGCCGGTCCGTCGTGCTGGATTTCGGGCGCTACCGGTCCCGGGAGGTCTACCTCCTCGTCGCCAACGTCCTCGCGCGGCGCCTCCGCTCCATCTACGAGCGCAAGGTCAACGAGCACGAGGCTGATCCCGAGAACGTCGAGCCGCCCCGCCAGCTGCTCGTGGTCGTGGAGGAGGCCCACCACTTCCTCTCGCCCGAGGTGGCGAGCGAGACGCCGTTCGGCAAGATCGCCCGCGAGATGCGGAAGTTCTACGTCTCCCTCCTCGTGGTGGACCAGCGGCCCAGCGGGATCGACGAGGAAGTGCTGAGCCAGATCGGGACCAAGTTCGTCGCCCAGCTCTCCGACGAGAAGGACATCGCGGCGTCTCTCGTCGGTACGCCCGGTGCGAGCGGACTGCGGCAGATCCTCGCCTCGCTTGACTCGAAGCAGCAGGTGCTCCTCCTCGGCCACGCCGTCCCGATGCCGATCACGCTCACGACGCGGACGTGGGACCAGGACCTCGCGCGGACGCTGCGGGAGTCGGTCCCTGGCGCGGAGGTGTCGGGCTCGGCCGAGACGCAGCAGCAGGTTCTCGCGGAGCTGTTCTGACCCCGGGCGGGCGCATCCAGCGGCCGGCGTATTGTCCGGCCCCAGACCGTTCACCGGCGGAATCTGACCATCCGTCAACGATGCGACTCGGAATCGTGAATCTCGTCGCGTATCCTACTCGTGCATTTCTGCCCTCCCCTATGCGCTTCGCAACGTTCCTCTTCGCTCTCTCGCTCGTTCTCGCGGGGTGCCGCGAGTACATCGTCAACGAGCCCCCGCCGTCTTCCAACCCGCAGCCGGGACAACCGGGCAGCGACGACCTGCCCCCGATCGGGGAGCTGCCGTCCCTGACGTTGAAGGGGCCGAGCAAGGTGTCGCCAGGGCAGCGCGTCCTCTATCGCGCGCAGGCAGGCGTGCCCGGCGCCGACCTCTGGGTCTTCCTCTACGGAGGTGAGATCCCCATTCTAGAGCAAGCGGATGCCGAGCCGGAGGACCCGAACTTCTACGCGCAGGTCGTGGGCGAGGGCCCCGTGGCGCTAACGGTGCGCGTGTACGACGCGCAGGGCATCCCGATCGCGGAGACGACCCGCGTCATCGTCTCCGAGTCCGAGGAGTAAGCCGCGGGGGGACCGGGAACGGGAGGTGGCGTTTGCCGTAGCCACCTCCCTTCTCTTCTGCCCGTCGTGCTCGGACTCTTCTTCTTCGCGCTGGGCCTCCTGCCGCTGGTCGTGGGACTCATCGCGCTGCGGGCGCTGCAGGACCCCCGCGATGACTCTGGGGGGTCACCGCCGCCCCCGCCGATTCCCGACCATCCTACGCCTCCCCCTCGTCCGCGCCGCACACTCCGCGCCCGTCCAGACCGCGCGCCAGCCGCTGGCGGAGTCCACCGCCGCTACCTCGCGCCCAGGTAGTCGCCCTGCGGGAGCCGTTCGGGCATCTCCGCGGCAACGTAGGCGAGGATCGCCATCGCGGCGACGTTCCGTTGGATGTGGTTCGCGTCCAGCTTGTCGGCGGTGTCCGCGGCAGTGTGGTGGTACCAGAAATAGCGGTCGTTGGCGGTGCGGTGACCTGCCCCGGGCACGCCGGCCTGCATCAGGGGCCCAATGTCCGCGCCGCCGCCGCCAGGCTTGATGCCGGACGTGCTCCCCTCGCGGGAGCCGAGTACGGGCGCCAGGAGGTCGGTGATGGGCGCCAGGGCTTCGTAGACCCCCTCGGCGCCGGAGACGCCGAAGCCCAGCGGCTCGAACACGCCGCCGTCACTCTCGATCGCCAGCTGGTGGCGTTCGGTCGCAGCCCCGACGGAATCGCGATAGGTGGTGGCCCCTCGCAGACCGTTCTCTTCGTTCGTCCAGAGGACGACACGCAGGGTGCGCCGGGGACGCAGCCCCAGGTCGTGGAGGAGCCGGACGGCCTCCCAGGCCACGACGCACCCGCCGCCGTCATCGTGCATGCCCTGGCCCACGTCCCAGGAGTCGATGTGGCCGCCCAGCACGACGACCTCCTCTGGGGATTCGCGGCCACGGAGTTCACCGATCACGTTGCGGGACATCCGGTCCGGCTCAGAACGAGCGTCCATCCGAATCCGGACGCGGGGCGCCTCCCCTCGTTCGACCATCCGGCGCAGCATCGCGCTGGCTTCCACCGTGATGGCCGCGTGTGGGATGCGGGGCACCCCGTCCTCATAGTGCATCGTGCCCGTATGCGGGGTCGAGAGGGAGACCGGCCCCACGGACCGGACCAGGCTGGCGACCGCCCCGACCCGCGCCGCCTCGATCGCCCCTCGCGTCCGGTACGGAACTGTCCGGCCGTATGAAGTGAAGGGGACGTCATAGAGGACGATCCTGCCGGCCGCCTCGTCCGCTCGGTCCGCCAGCTCGTCGAAAGAGCCGACCACGATCACGTCGGCCTCGATGCCGCCGGTAGGCGTCCCCACGCTGCCACCCAGTCCGAGCATCGCCAGGGGTTCTTCGCGAGGCGCCGTCAGGGTCACGGACTCGGCGCCGCGGATCCAGGCCGGGACGAGGACTGGTTGGCCGTGGACGTTCTCAAGCCCATCTGCGGTCATCTCCGCGAGGATCCAGTCGATCGCGGCTTCGAGCGAGGCACTGCCCGAGAACCGATGCCCGAACGTGTCCCCCATATACACGGTCCGGTCGTAGGCCGCCGAGTCCGCCAGCGCCGCGTCGATGATGCGGTGGGCCGCATCTCGGTACACCTCGGGATCGATGGGGGTTTGGGCCGCCGCGCTGGCGGAGAGGAGGAGAACGAGGGCGGCGGCGCGCATAGCAAAGGGCGTAGGTCACGAGAACCTACGCCCTCTCGCCTCGATGGGAGGCCAGGCAGATTGCAATAACGGATTAACGATTGCGGGCCGCGTTCCGCCGGTCGCGCTTATCCAGCACCTCGTCGGCCTGGTCCGTCATCGGGAGGTCATCGGCCGTGATCTCCCCGTACCACACGCCGAGCGCGAGCGCCAGCGCGACGGACTCGTGCTCGCCCAACGACACCGGCTCTCCGGTGTGCGCGGCGACACGGCCCAACCGCTCGCCCGCATCCACGGCGGCTGCGCTGGCCTCGCGCGCGCCGATGGGCGCTTTGATCGTCTGGGTCGAGGTCGGCGCAGCGGAGCCGGATTGCTCGACGCGAACGGCGTCGGGGCCGTCCGCGTCGTCGAGGTCGCCGTCCGCGTTCCGGTCGCCCTCGGGCGCGGCGTTGTCGAGGTCGGCGCCCTGGTAGAGCGTGTGGATGGCGTTCGCGACGGCATCGGTAGGCGCGGGGGCTTCCACGGCGCCCGCCCGGAACAGCATCTCGAAGGTGTCCACGAGGACCTGAGCCGACACGTCGAGCGCGTCCTGGTCGGGGCGGGTCGAGTCGCTCACGAGCGTCACGGCCGCGGCGCTGGGGCCGGCGGCGTGGAGCGCGTCCGCCGCCGCCTGACCGCCCGTCGTGACGAGCGTCGTCTGCCCGACGTACTGCGGCTCGGAAGCCAGGAACGAGTTGATTGCCGCGACGGGGTCGCCATCGAGCATGCGGACGTCGCGCACGACGTACGAGAGCCCGGACGCCCCGGTCTGCACCTCCAGGAGAGCGAGCGCGCGTGGGGTGGCGTCGGTGGCGTGAACGGCAGCGATGAACTGGGCCATGTCGTTGAGAGAGAGCGGGGGAAAGAATGGGCTCCTCCAACGCCCTCCCGGCACCGGGGCTCCCGGCCCCTCTGCCGGCTAGTTCAGCCCGGTGCCCGACTGTTCCCTCGCAGCGGCTGGCGGAAGCGGTCCGCGGACGAGGTACCCCGCCAGCCGGTCGGCTTCGACGAGCACGATGACGGCTTCTCGCGAGGGTTCGTACGTCTCGATCAGTCGCGCCTCCCACCCGTCGAACCGGACGCCTCCCCCGCCGGGAAGCGAGTGCAGTTGAGTCGCGTACCAGAGCCGCTCGCTCTCGAACGGGCGGGGCCGCCAGCGGCGCGGGCGCGACTCCCGCCAGAGCACGACGGCGCCAGGACCGTACTCCTGATAACCGCCATGAGACGCCGCCTTCAACTCCAGCCAGTGCGCGGCCAGGAACGCATGGTGCCGGCCCTCCAGGCGCTTCGCCGAGCGGGGACGCGACGGCGACGAGTGGATGGTCACGAGGCCGGAGGACGTGGCGAACGTTTGCGACCGAGAATCGTCCATGGGGGAGGCACGCCGGCGGGTTAACACCGTTCCCCACCGCACATGCGCGCCTCTATCTTCGCGCTCCTCTTCACGATTCTACCGCCCCCATGCCCCGCTACGACTCCATCGACGACGTCATCGCCTCGTACCCCGACCGCTTCCAGGCCGACAAAGCCAAGGGCGTCGATGAGACGGTGTTCATGAACCTCGAGGGCGACGAGCCCCGCCAGCTCGTCCTCCACGTCAACGACGGCTCCCTGGACATCCGCCAGGGCGAAACGCCCACCGACCCCACGCTGACGCTTTCCGCGAAGTCCCAGGACTGGCTCGCGATCGAGAATGGCCAGCTCAACCCGATGATGGCCATGATGCAAGGCAAGGCCAAGCTCCGCGGCTCTATGCCCTTCGCGATGAAGTTCATGGGCATGTTCGGGTTCACGGGTTGAGCCGATAGCGCGAATGTCCGAGGCGCGGAGGCTCCGTTTTCGACCGGTAAACCGTCGCGCGCGCGAGTGGTGAGCCGATTGAGCACGCCGGTGGCTTTCCCCTCTCCCTGCCATGCGCTACGCTCTTTCGCTCGCTCTGATCCTCCTCGCCCTCTCCGCCTGCGACTCGGGCGTGGAGGGCGAGCGCCTCACGATCACCACCCTGAACCTCGATCGGGGGGCGGCGGCTTCCGCCATCGCGCAAGGCGACGGCTCCGCGGCGCAGAGGCTCGGGACGTGGTACGGGAGCGTCCGCGCGAGCGACCCCGCCAGCCGGGCGGGCCGAGCGGCGCTCCAACTGGCGGACGTCGCGCCCGACGTGATCGCGTTGCAGGAGGTGCTGACGGTCCGATCGGACTACCCGAGCGATTGGACGCCCGGTTCAGAGCCGAACGCGGAGACCGTCCAGTTCGAAACCCTCACCCCGTTCCTCGACAGCCTGCGGGCGCGCGGTCTGGCCTACACCGTAGCGGCCGAGGCGACAACCTCCGACTGGGAACGGCCCGCACAGATCGGCGCGGCCACGGTCGATCTCCGGGTTCAGGAGCGCGTGGTGCTGCTCGTGCGGGACGGGCTACCGGTGGAGGACGCTCGCGTGGTGCCGCTCGCTCCGCGCGAGGTCGCCTACGAGGGCGCCCCCGTCGCGTTCGATGCGGCCGCTGCGGTCGCTCAGATCGCCGACGTGCCCATCGCGACGTTCCAGCGCTCTGCCGACGATCCCGGCGCAGCGACGGCCACCGCGAGCCTGCTGGAGCTTCTGCCTGCGACCGCAGTCCTCGCGGCGCACGTTGGAGACGCCAGCGCGAGTGAGACGGTGGCGGGAGCCGAGACGTTCACGGATGCCTGGGAGTATCTCGTCGGCGCCCCCGGACCGACGTGCTGCGCGACCGACGCGCGAGGGCACGACCGCCGCGCAGACATCATCGCCTCGCGCGGTGACGGCCTCCTCTTCCTCGATGTCCGTCGGCTGGCGCCGACCGTCAACGCGTCCTTCCGTGGCGTGTGGGCCGACCTCTTGATCCAGTAAGGTCCCTAGGTTGGGGCGATGCGCTGTGATCTCCCCTACCCCGACGCGCTGGCGCTCGTCCTCGCCAGCGCGAGAAGCCTGAGCAGCGAATGCGTTGCGCTGGACCGCGCACGAGGCCGGCGCCTCGCGGCCCCACTCGCCTCTCCCCTCGCGGTCCCACCGTTCGCGGCCTCGGCAATGGACGGTGTCGCCGTGCGTCGGATGGATCTCCCCCACGTCCCCATCGAGTTGCCCATCGCGGGCGCCAGCTGGGCGGGAGCACCGTTCGAGGGCACGATTCCGCCCGGTGCGGTGGTGCAGATCGCGACCGGTGCCGTCGTGCCCCAAGGGGCCGACGCCGTCGTCCCGGCCGAGTGGATGGAGCGCCGGGGCGATCATGTCGTGATCCAACGCGCCCCCGCCGCCGGCCACGCGATACGTCCGGCCGGCTCCGCGCTCCGCGAAGGCGCACCGCTGCTGCCAGCTGGCGCCCCGATCACGCCTGGCGCCATCAGCGTGCTGGCCTCCTGCGGCATCCACGAGATCGCGTGCGTTCGTCGCCCCCGCGTCCAGATCCTCGTGACGGGCGACGAGGTCGTCACGGGTGGGACCCCGTTGGGCCCAGGCCAGATCTACGACGCCAACGGCCCCGCGCTGGCGGCGCTCGTGGACGCGGTGGGGGGCCGCGCCGAACTCACTCGGGTCGGGGACGATCCGGGCGCAATTGCCGGTGCGGTATCGCCCGACTCCGATCTCCTCCTCGTAACGGGCGGGGTCTCTGTCGGGGACCGGGATCGGGTGCGGGACGAGTTCGCGGGGATCGGGGCCGAGTGGGCGTTCTGGCGGGTTCGGCAGCGGCCGGGGAAGCCCCTCCTCTTCGGACGGCTCGGCGATACGCCCGTGCTCGGTTTGCCTGGGAATCCGGTGTCTGCCCTCGTGGGGTTCGAGGTGTATGCGCGGCCTCTCTTGCTCCGGATGATGCGGGTGGACCATGTTGCAATAACGGAACCTGCGCGGCTGCTCCAGCCGCTCCCGAAGGTCGCCGGGCTCCACACCTTCGCGCGTGTCCATGCCAGCCGTGGCGTCGATGGTGCGCTGGAGGTGACGAGCGCGGCGGCGCAGGACTCGCACGTTGGGCGCTCCTTGCTCGGCGACGGGCTGGCGCACCTTCCCGCCGCGTGGGCCGAGGCGCGCCCCGGCGCGGAGGTAGACTTCCAACCCTTCTCCTGGAGCCCCCCGCCATGCTCATTCGAACCGTCCGTATGACCTTCGCGCCCGCCACGCTGGCGGCGTTCCACGACCTCTTCGAAGCCTCGCAGCCTTACATCCGGGCGCAGCCGGGGTGCGAGCATCTGGAGCTCTGGGAGGACGCGCGCTACCCCAACGTGCTCACGACGTACAGCCTCTGGACCGGGAACGAAGCCCTCCAGGCCTACCGCCAGTCGGAGCTGTTCAAAACGACGTGGGCCCGCACCAAGCCGATGTTCGCAGCCCCTCCCGAAGCGAGGAGCCAGACCATCGTTCGGGCGAACGTGCCGCCCGCGCAGCCCGGTACGTGACCCGACGCGGGCCTAGGATCCGTCCTGTTCGCCGGCTCGCAGGCAAACGGGTGCCCGGATCAACGGGACGGGCCCTAGAAGCAAGTCTCGCGCACCACTCGGCCGTCCACGACCACGCCGCAGACGTGCGTGACGGTTTCGAGGGGGTCTCCGTCGAACACGACGAGATCGGCGTCCTTGCCTACCTCCAGCGAACCGACGCGGTCGCCGATGCCGAGGATCCGGGCAGCGTCGATCGTGATGGCGGCGAGGGCGTCTTCCCGCGCGAGGCCATAGGCTGTCGCGACGGCCGCCTCGAAGAGCACCACGCGGGTTTTGGGGACGTACGCCTCGAACCCGCTCTGGATGGCGAACGGGATGCCACGCGCCTTGAGCTTCGCCGCGGTGTCGAAGGCGAGGGCCTCGGAATCGCCTCCGGCTCGGGCCATCGTCGGATGGAGCACGACGGGCACGCCAGCCTCCGCGATGGCATCCAGCACGAGGTGTGCTTCGGCCGCGCCGCTCAGCACCAAGTCCATCTGGGGAAACTCCCGCGCGAGTCGTAGAACGCTGAGGATGTCGTTCGCCCGGTCTGCGGTGATGAGCGCCGGCATCGCCCCGCTGGCGACCGCCGCCAGCGCTTCGTTGTCGAGGTCGCGCGCGGGCGGATCGTCGCCCGCCATCGCCTCCGCGTGGGCGACGCCCTTGAGGAGAGCGCTCCGCAGTTCGGCGATGACGCGGGCCCGCGTGCCGGGCGCGTCGAAGTTCTGCCCCACGCTCCGGCCGACCGTCATCGCGAGCATCGTCGTGGAGTCCACAAGCGCCTGGTCCACCGTCGGGTAGGCCGTCTTGACGATGGTCGTCTGGCCGGCCGCCAGCGCGCCGGGACGGTGGCCGGTGTGGACCGTCGTGACGCCGAAGGAGAGGAGCCAGTCCACGAGTTCGTCCCGGGCGTTGTAGGCGTCCATCGCGCGGAGCGAGGGCTGGAGCGGCCCGCCGCTGTCCAACGCATCCTGGTCCTGCGGCTGGTTGAGGAGACCGGAAAGCCCCACCGTGCTGCGGACGTCTACGAATCCGGGCGTGACCACCGCGCCACGGAGCTCTCGGGCGCCACCGGGCACGCGGACGCGGCCGGCCTGCCCCACCTCCACGATTCGCCCATCGGCGATCACGACGGCGCCGTCCACGATGGGTGCACCCGCCATCGTGTAGACCGTGTCCGCGTAGACCACGAGCGGGTCTTGCGCCGCGCTGGCGGCGGCGGTGAACAGGAGCGCGAGCGTCAGAACGAGGCGGTTCATCCGAGCGGAACGAGGACGACGTGGGCACCGCCCCGCTGGGCGATGGTGAACGAGAGGGGGAGCGTCTGGCCGTTCTCCAACCGGACCGTCCCATCGATGAGGTCGTACGCCTCCCCGCCCGCGATACCGGGCGTCTGGACGCCGTGCTGGCGGAACGTCACCACGCGGATGGATTCGAGCCCGGACCAGCCGGGCGCATCGTGGTAGAGGCGTCCGAGCCCAAGGGTTTCCGCGATGAGCTGCGCGGCGGGCTCGTCGGAGCCGTCGGCGTCCAGCAGAGCGCGCTGCTCTACGAAGGCTTCGAGTTCCATGCGCGCCGCCACGCCCCGCCAGTCATGCCGGTCGATGGCGGCGGCGAGCTCCGCGAGGAACTCGTCCAGCGCGGGATCGCCCGTGGGGATGACGGGCTGGGCCATCGCGACGGGGCCTTCGGTGTCTGCCCGGGGGATGCCCGCGTACGGCCCGTCGGTGTCGGCGGACGGGACGGAGCCGGAGCAGGCGGCCAGGAGCAGGACCGGCAGGAGGAGCGTGAGGCGCATCAGTCGTGGAGGTGGGTGGACCCGCGGTAGACCTCGTAGCCTCCCGCGGAATAGGCGGCGTCCGCAGGAACCGTCAGGTCGAACACCTTGGTGCCCTCCACCCACGTCTGCTCGATCCGGGTGTAGACCGAAAG
>DUBD01000118.1:0-315 GCA_012960515.1 Bacteroidota bacterium
CGAACCCCGAACCCCGAACCCCGAACCCCGAACCCCGAACCCCGAACGACACATAGGTGGCACATTCGGGCCGGACCTTTGGGCTCCGCCCAACCGACGCCGGAGCCCCGGCCGCCCATGCCCCGCACCCAGGTCATCGAGAAGCTCGAAATTCTCGCCGACGCCGCGAAGTACGACGTCTCGTGCGCGTCCTCCGGAGGGGAGCGCGAGAACTCCCCGACCGGCATCGGCAACAGCCGCGGGATGGGGATCTGCCACACCTACACCCCGGACGGCCGCTGCGTCTCGCTGCTCAAGATTCTCTTCTCCAACGTC
>DUBD01000118.1:417-4404 GCA_012960515.1 Bacteroidota bacterium
TGGACCTCACGCTGGAGTTCTACAAGCGGAACTACATCGAGGGGCTCTTCCTCTCCTCAGGCATCTTCAAAGACGCGGACACGACCACGGAGAAGCTCGTCGCCGTGGCGCGCAGCCTCCGCAACGACCACGAGTTCAACGGCTACATCCACCTCAAGGTGATCCCGGGGGCTAGCCCGGAGCTGCTCACCGAGGCCGGCCGGCTGGCGGACCGGCTGAGCGTGAACATCGAGATCCCGAGCGAGGAGAGCCTGAAGGCCGTCGCGCCGGAGAAGGACTACGCGAGCGTGCTCACCCCGATGGGCGTCATCCGCGACGGGCACGCGGAGTACCGCGAGGAGCGGCGCAAGAGCGCGAGGGCGCCGCGGTTCTCGCCCGGCGGCCAGAGCACGCAACTCGTCGTTGGCGCGACGCCGGAGGACGACCGGACGGTCCTCGGGCTGGCGGACGGCCTCTACCGCGAGCAGAACCTCCGCCGCGTCTACTACTCCGGCTACGTCCCCATCTCCTCGGACGACCGCGTCCCGGACCCCGAGCACTACCGCCAGCCGCTCCGCCGCGAGCACCGGCTCTACCAGGCGGACTGGCTCCTCCGCGTCTACAAGTTCGAGCTGAACGAGGTGCTCCCCGCCGAGCAACCGGACCTGGATCAGGACATCGACCCGAAGACGGCGTACGCGCTCCGCTTCCCGCACCTGTTCCCCATCGACGTGAACCGGGCGCCGCTGGAGTGGCTGCAGCGCGTGCCCGGGCTCGGGATGAAGAGCGCCCGCCGGATCGTGGCCGCGCGCCGCCGGGGGACCGTCCGCTGGGCCGATCTCCGCGCGATGGGCGTCGTGCTCAAGCGCGCGCAGTACTTCCTGACCACGCCGGACCACCGGCCGCAGCTCCTCGGGCAGAACCCCGAGGCCGTCCGCACGCGGATCGTCGGTGGGAAGGCGGAGGGAGCGCCGCAGCTCTCGCTCTTCGCGCCCGCGCCCATCCTCCGGCCCGCGGCCTCGCGCCCGCCCGCGTCTCGCATTCGCCTCGCGGCCTGATCCCGCTGCGCGCGACCGCCAGCCCGCCGCGCGCTGGCGGGGCTACTCGCCGTAGCCGTTCCACGTCGGTGGCGTGGAGAGCCACGGCTGGCTGAGCGGCGGCGTGGGGGACGCCGTAACGGTCGTCGGTTCTGCGGTGGGCTGGCGCGAGGACGAGACCACGGGCGGGGCCGGGGAGGCCGCACCGTCGCCGGTGTAGGTGTAGAGCGGCATCGCGGACGCCTGGAACGGCACGAACTCCGGGTAGGCCACCGTCCCGTGCTCGTGGAGGTCCAGCCCGCCGTGCTCCACGTCCTCGCCGATGCGGAGGCCCATCGTGGCGTCGAGCAGCTTGAACAGGCCGAACGCGAGCGGGAAGGTCCAGAGGAACGCCGCGCCCACACCGATCGCCTGCACGCCGAGCTGCGCGAGGCTCGGGCCGGAGGCCGCGAACAGCGCGACGGCCAGCGTGCCCCACGCCCCGCAGACGCCGTGCACCGCCACCGCGCTCACGGGATCGTCCACGCCGCGCCGCTCCAGGAGCCCGGCGGCCACCACCACCAGCATGCCCGCCGTCGCGCCGATGGCGAGGGCGCCGCCGGGGAGGACGGCGTCGCATCCGGCCGTGATGCCCACGAGACCCGCCAGCACGCCGTTCAGCGTCATCCCCACGTCCGGCCGGCCGCGGCGCACCCACGTGTACGTCATCGCGGCGATGGCGCCCGCCGCTGCGGAGAGGAATGTATTGACCGCAATCACCGCCAGCGCCGTCGTGCCTGCGCCCGTGGAGCCGGCGTTGAAGCCGAACCAGCCGAACCACAGGATGAACACGCCGAGCGCCGCGAGCGGGAGGCTGTGCCCGGGAATCTCGCGAGGGGTCCCGTCCTCGGCGTACTTCCCGGCGCGCGCGCCCACGGCCATTGCGCCCGCCAGCGCGGCCCAGCCGCCCACGCTGTGGACGACCGTGGAGCCCGCGAAGTCCAGGAAGCCGAGGCCTTCCAGCCAGCCGCCGCCCGCGAACAGCCCGCCCCACGCCCACCCGCCGAACACGGGGTAGATGAACGCGCACAGCGCGACGGAGACGATCAGGTAGGCGGAGAAGTTGACCCGCTCCGCGACGGCGCCCGACACGATGGTGGCGGTCGTGGCGGCGAAGACGGCCTGGAAGAAAAAGAAGAGGTACGTCCACGAGGGGTCCTGCTCCAGCCCCGTCAGCGCGAACCCGCTCGTGCCGATCCATCCCCCCGCGCTGGCGCCGAACATCAGCCCGAACCCGACGAGGAAGAACACCACGACGCCGGCGCTGGCGTCCATGACGTTCTTCATGATGATGTTGGCCGCGTTCTTCGCGCGGGTCAGCCCGGTCTCCAGCAGGGCGAAGCCGGCCTGCATGAGGAACACCAGCGCCGCGCAGACAGCGATCCAGACGTAGTCCAGGTGGACCTGGACCGTCGCAGCGTCTGCAGGCACCTCCTGGGCGGAGGCGGCGGTGGGCACCAGGAGAAAGGCGAGGATCGCGAGGCGGCTCATGTTCTTTGGCGAAAGCGGTCAGGTGCGAAAGAGATGGAGGAGGATATGATGTTGTGGCCTTGCTTGTCAACGATCTTTTGCTTCGCGTCCTCATGTCGGAAGGCAGGAAGCGCTTTTGGCCTCAGACTGTCAGGGTGAGCCGGGTGACAAACCGCTGGCGCTCCCGTCCCAGACCTTGCCGGATGCCCGATCCGCTCCCGCTCTCCTCCGCCACCTTCGCGACCGACGGCTCGTTCGCGGGCCTGCTCTGTGCCTACGCTCACGCGCACCGGACGGGCGCGCTGCCCGCCTCCGTCGCGCTGGCGGGCGCTCCCGCCAGCGGGTCGTTGTTCGGGGCGCCGGTGCGCATCCAGACGGAGGCGGCGCTGGCGGAGCGGTTGGAGCGCGGGATGGAGCGGGTCCGGCCGGGGCTCGTGAGCAAGCTGCTGCGGGCGTTTCTCAGCGAGCGGCCCGGCATCGAGATGGACGTGCTGCGCCTGATCGACGCCGTCGCGGTGGACGGCGCGGAGGCCGTGGACGACTGGACGTTCGGCCCCGCGCGGGAGGTGGCGCGATGGGCGCAGCGGACGGGCCGCGAGGCGCACCGCATGGAGGCCTTCGTCCGCTTCGAGCGGCACGAGGCCGAGGACGAGGAGCGGTGGCTCGCGCGGATCCGCCCGGAGCACCACGTCCTGCCCCTCATCGCGGAGCACTTCTCCAGCCGCTACCCCGCCATGCGCTGGACCATCCTGGACGCGCGCCGCTGCCTCGCGCTCGTCCACGCCCGCCCCGCCGCCACGCTGGCGGAGGGCGCGCGCGCGACGCAGATCGTCCCGGCGTCCTCGCTCCCGGACCTCGCGCCGACGGCCGACGAGCGCGCCTACCAGTCCATGTGGCGCGCGTACTTCCGCGCCGTGGACATCCCGGAGCGGCGCAACCTCGCGCTGCACCTCCGGCACGTGCCGAAGCGCTACTGGCCGGACCTCACCGAAAAGCGCGACACGCTCCCCGCCTGACCACGCCCACAGGCCGCGCCCCGCTGGCGGCCCTACTCGGCGGGCTCAGACGCGAGGGCATCCGCGGCGATCGCGTCCGCCAGCGTGGCGGCGATCTCCGGGCCCCAGTCGATGTCCGCGCCCCCGAGGTTCGTTGCGAGCGCCACGACGAGCCCGGCCTCCGGCGTGACGTGCAGCAGCGCCGTCCCACCGACCGATCCGCCGACGTGCGAGACGACCCGCCGCCCGGCGCGGTCCTCGTACAGCCGCCAGCCGAACCCGTAGCCGACGCCCTCGCCCTCGCGATCCGTCTGCTCCGTGAACAGCAGCGCCCGCCCCGCCTCCCCGACGGCATCGCCGAGAACGACGGCGTGGCCGAACCGGACCATGTCGTCCACGGTGGAGAGGAAGCCGCCGCCGGCCCACTTGTAGCTGTTGTCCACCGTCGCGGCGGGGATGGTCTCGCC
>DUBD01000119.1 GCA_012960515.1 Bacteroidota bacterium
TGAGCTCCCCGAGGACCGCCAGCCGCGCGTGATCGCGCTGACCGCCCGCGCCATGACCGCCGACCGTGAGGCCTGCTACGAGGCGGGGATGGACGGCTTCCTCGCCAAGCCTTTCCGGATCTCCGCCCTCGCCGAGGTACTCGGCGCGCCCCCCGTCGGTCTGGCGTGAGCGGCCGCCGGCTGGCGGGTCGCGTCTGCCGTCGCGGCGCTACGCGCCTTCGTACATCCCCTCCACGAGCGCCGCGTAGCGCACCTCGATCGCCTTCCGCTTCGGCTTCATCGTCGGCGTGAGCAGCTCGTTCTCGACGGAGAACGGCTCCAGGATGAGGCGGAAGTCCCGGATCTTCTCGTGCGAGGCCACCCCCTTCGAGTAGTCCCGGAAGATGCCCTCGAACAGCGCGCGCGCCTGCTCACCGTCCAGCGCAGCGCCCGCGTGGCCGCCCGCCTTCAGCTCGGTGCGGAGCGCGTCGTCCGCCGGCACCACGAGCGCCGTCAGGTACGGCCGCCCCTCCCCCACGATCATCATCTGCTCGATGAGCGGGTTCGTCACGAACTGCTCCTCGATGGGCCCCGGGTAGATGTTCTTCCCACCCCGCGAGACGATCATGTGCTTGATGCGGTCCGTGATGCGGAGGTAGCCGCCCTCGAACCGGCCCACATCGCCCGTGCGGAACCAGCCGTCGGCGTCGAACACCTCTTCCGTTTCGCCCGGGCGCTTCCAGTACCCCTCCATGATGTTGGGCCCCTTCGCGAGGATCTCGCCCGCCCCCGTCGTGAGGTCCGGCGGGTCCTCCTCCGTGCCCGTGATCTGCCCCAGGATGTGGCCCGAGTGGAGGTCGCGGATGGCGACCGTCACCCCCGGGAAGACGTGCCCGACGGTCCCGTAGATGGGCGCCTCCACGGGGTTCGCCGCCAGGATGGGCGCCGTCTCCGTGAGCCCGTAGCCCTCCACCAGCGGGAGCCCCGCCGCCTCGAAGAACTCCCCGATCTCACGCGGCAGCGCCGCACCGCCACTCACGGCGTAGCGGATGCGCCCGCCGAGCTTCTCGTGGAGCGCGGAGAAGACGAGCCGCTGCGCGAGCGCGTTCTGCCCGCGGAGGATCGGCCCGACGGTCTTCCCGGCCCGCTGGCGGTCCGCGACGGCGCGGCCGGTGTCCACGGCCCACGAGAAGATGCCCTTCTTGAGCAGGCTCCCCTCGCTGACGGACTTCTGGATGGTGGCGTAGACCTTCTCGAAGACGCGCGGGACCGAGATGAGCACGGTCGGGCGGACCTCCGGGAGGTTCTTCGAGACCGCGTCGATGCTCTCCGCGTAGGCGATGGTGGTGCCGCCGGCGAGCATCGCCGTGTAGCCGCACGTCCGCTCGAAGGCGTGCGAGAGCGGGAGGAACGAGAGGTGGATGTCGCTCTCGAAGATGTCCAGCGCCGTGTGCGCCGCCTGCGCGTTGGTGCAGAGCGCCCGGTGCGTCAGCATGACGCCCTTCGGGTTGCCCGTGGTGCCGGAGGTGTAGATGAGCACCGCGAGGTCGTCCGGCGTCACCCCATCGCGGAGGGCCTCGATCTCCGCGCGGTTCGCCTCGTAAGCGCGTGCGCCCGCCGTCAGCGCGTCCTCCCAGGTCGTGAGCGGGAGCGCCTCGCGCACCTTCCGCGGCTCCGCCATGGAGACCACAGTCTGGAGCTCCGGGCACTCCTCGTGCGCCTTGTCCGCCTTGCGGAGTTGGAGCCCCGTGGAGACGACGAGCGCCGTCGCGCCGGAGTCCTGCAGGATGTAGGCCACCTGGCTGGCCGGGACCGTGGTGTACAGCGCCACGGTCACCGCCCCGAGCATCTGCACCGCGAGGTCCGTCACGGCCCACTCCGGCCGGTTCTCCGAGAGCAGCGCGACGCGGTCGCCCTTGCGGACGCCCTGGGCGTAGAGGAAGCCCGCGAACGCGCGCACGTCCTCCGCCAGCGCGTCGTGCGTGACGTCCGTCCACTCCTTGGTGGCCTTGTCCTTGTAGCGCAACGCGGGGTGGTCCGAGCCCGCGTAGTGGGCGACGACGTTCTCGAACAGCTCCGGGAGGGTGCCGAAGTCAACGACGGTGGGCATAGGGAGCGCGCGTCACGGCGCGGGCGGCTGGCGGGTCGAATGCGGCGCATGATAGACCTGCGCGCGGCCGAACCCCGCGAGGGTTCGCTAAAAGCGAACCGGCCCGCCATGCCCTCCGAGAAGGCGCGGCGGGCCGGTTCGGCCGGTGGACATCTGAGGAGGCTACTCCTCGCGCTGGCGGCGGAGGCGGTGGGCAGCGTAGCCCGCGCCGGCGAGCGCCAGGATGCCCAGCCCCCCGTCGATGGGGACCGGGGGCGGTGGGGGCGGCGGTGGAGGAGGCGGGCCGGGGCCGAGTTGGGGCTCGGGCGTAGGCGCCAGCACCGACGGGGGGGCTTCTGCCCAGTCGGGCATGGACTGCGCCAGCGCGGGCGCAGCGAGGAGAAGCGCGAGGAGAGAGAAGAAGCGCATACCACGGGTGAGATCTCGTACAGACTACTCTCGGTGCCCTCCTTCCTGCACTTAAATCCCAACGCCCCCAACCCAAGCCAAATGGGAATCTCCGTACGTTCCCGCCGATGACACCCGCCGCCGCCCGTGCCCGCCTCTCGCGAGACCTCAAGGCCGAGGCCCGGCGGCTCGGCTTCGCGCTCGTCGGCATCGCGCGGGCGGAGCACATGGACCCCGAGGCCCGGCGGCTGGAGTCCTGGCTCTCCGCCGGCCGCCACGGCGGCGAGACCGGCGCGATGCCGTGGATGGCCGGACACTTCGAGAAGCGCGTGGACCCGCGCGTGCTCGTGCCCGGCGCGCGCTCCGTGGTCTCCGTGGCGCACACCTACCTCGCGCCCCGGCCCGCCCCGCTCGCCGACGCCGAGGCGCTGGCGGCCGGCGTCGGCAAGGTCAGCCGCTACGCCTGGGGCGACGACTACCACGACGTGCTCAAGGCCAAGCTGGCGGAGCTCTTCGACTGGCTGGACCAGCGGACCGGCGGCGCGGGCGGGCGCGCCTTCGTGGACTCCGCGCCGGTCATGGACAAGGCGTGGGCGCAGCGCGCGGGGATCGGCTGGATCGGGAAGAACACGAACCTCCTCACGCGCACGCACGGCTCGTTCGTCTTCCTCGGCGAGTTGATCGTGGACGTGGACCTGGACCCCGACGAGCCGTTCACGGCGGACCACTGCGGCTCCTGCACCCGCTGCCTGGACGCCTGCCCCACGGGGGCGCTGGACGCGCCCTACCAGATCGACGCGACCCGCTGCATCTCCTACTGGACCATCGAGCAGCGCGGCGCGGAGTGGCCGCCCGAGGCCGAGGACCTCGCGCGCGAGTTCGGCCCGTGGGTCTTCGGCTGCGACATCTGCCAGGACGTGTGCCCGTGGACCAAGTTCGCGCAGCCCGCCCGCGACGCCCGCTTCCAATCGCGCGAGGAGATCGCGCAACGCCCGCTTGCGGAGTGGGCGGAGCTGGACCTCGCGGCCTTCCGCGAGACCTTCCGCAAGAGCCCCATCAAGCGGACGAAGCTGGAGGGCCTGCTCCGGAACGTCCGCAACGCGCGGGCCAACGCCGCCCGCGAGCGCCCGCAGGTTCTGGCGGAGCTTGCCGCCGGCCGGCGCGTTGCGGTGATCTCGGATGCCGGCACGCCGCTGATCTCCGATCCCGGCTGGAAGCTGGTGCGCGAGGCGATCGATGCGGGCCACCACGTCGAGGCGTTGCCCGGGGCCTCGGCCACACTGACGGCGTTGGCGGTGGCGGGCCTGCCGACGGACGCCTTCCTGTTTGCCGGCTTCCTGCCGCCCAAGGGCGCGGCGCGCCGGACCCGTATCGCAGAGCTCAAGCCCGTGCCGGCGACGCTCGTCTTCTTCGAATCACCCTCGCGCGTCGGCGATACGCTGGCCGATCTCGCAGGCGGGCTCGGCGACCGGCCGGCGGCGATCGCGCGTGAGCTGACGAAGCTGCACGAGGAGGTGCGCAGGGGACCGCTGGACGCGCTGGCCGAGCAGCTCGCCGAGGCGACGCTGAAAGGCGAGGTGGTGATCGTGGTAGGCCCACCGCAGAAGGGCGAGGTCACGGACGCCGACATCGACGCCAGGCTCGAGATCGCGCTCAAGACGATGCGATTGCGTGATGCGGCCAAGGCGGTGGCGGAAGCCTTGGGCGTGCCGAAGTCGCGCGTCTACGACTTGGGGCTCGCCAGATCGCGGGACAAAGAGGGATGAGCGAAGCTCCGCGCTGGTCTTCGGGGAAGCAAGGCCCTGCGGAGCGGCGCGCGAGGTTGCGACGCGGGCGCATCTCGGAGGCGCTGGCGGCCGCCCTGCTG
>DUBD01000120.1 GCA_012960515.1 Bacteroidota bacterium
TTCCGCCATCACCGCGATGCCGCCGGCATTGTCGGTAATCGGCCCGAAGGCATCCAGCGAGACAATAATGCCGGCCAATGCCAGCTTTGCCATTACCGCAGAGGCGTACGGACGGTGCGGCGGGATGGCCCCGCTCCGCTCGTCTGAAGACGTAGGGCTGTACCATGCCCTCGTCCGTTGCGGCGCACGCGTCCGGCACTCGTACCGCCCCAAGGTGTACACCTCCGCACGCCTCCGGGGCCGCGCGCAGAACGGGATGGCGGACGCTCTCGCGGAGTGGGCGGCGCTACGGGCTGAGCCCCAGGTGGAGCCCGCCGCCGACGCGGTGGCGAGGCTCCAGGCGCTCGGCCGCGCGAGGTGGGAGCGCCCCCACTGCCCGCCGGACCTCGCCATGCTGGAGACGCCCGCGCCTCTGCCGGGGCGCTCCCAGCCCATCACGGCTGCGCTCCGTGCCCTCCGCGCCCACGCCGAGGCCCTCGCGGCGCTTTCGCTCGCCGAGCGGCTAGACCTCCCTACGAGCGCGCCGAGCCTGCTGCCCACGCCTTCTGCCGCCTGACATGCCTCTCACGCTCCACGCCCCTCCCGTTCACAACGGCGACGGTGCCCCCGCCGCCTCGGACCTGACCGCTGCCGCCCGTCGTGCGGCAGACGTAGCCGCTGCGCACGAAGCCGAGACCGACTCGCGCGAGCACCCGCCCGAGCCCGGGCTGGCGGCGCTCCACAGCGAGGGGCTTCTCCACGCGCCCGCCGCACCCAGCTACGGCGGACGCGGAATGGGCACGCTCCCGGACCTCCACGCCGCTACGTACCGGGTCCTGTGCGAGATCGGCCGAGGCGGGTTGCCGCTCGGGCGGCTCTACGAGGGCCACGTCAACGCGTTCGTGCTCATCAACACCTACGGGACCGCGGAGCAGCAGGCGCGCGCGGCCGAGGACGCGCGGCGGGGGCACCTGTTTGGCGTGTGGAACACGGAGATCCCCTCGGAGGCCGTCAGGCTGGGCGCGATGCCGGGAGGGCGGATGCGCATGGAGGGCGCGAAGGTGTTCTGCTCCGGCGCCGGGCGCGTTACGCGCGCCGTTGTCCCCGGCGACCTGCCGGACGGGCAGCGGCAGATGACGCTCGTACCCCTGGACGAGGTGGACGCCCCGGCCGACCCTGCGTGGTGGCGGGCCGAGGGCATGCGAGCGAGTCAAAGCGGGCGAGTAGACTTCGACGGGGTCGTTCTCGACGCGTCCGCCGTCCTCGGAATGCCCGGCGACTACACCCGCCAGCCCCTCTTCACCGGCGGCGCGGTCCGGTTCGCGGCGGTTCAACTGGGAGGCGCCGAGGCGCTGGCTCAAGCGGCAGCCGAGCACTTGCAGCGCCTCAGACGAACGGAGCACCCGGTTCAGCAGATTCGCATGGGCGAGATTGCCGTCGCGCTAGAGACCGGGCGCTTGTGGCTGGACGGCGCCGCACGTTTGGAGGGCTCGGACGCGAGCCCGGACGAGATCACCGCGTACGCCGATATGGCGCGGTCCGCCATCGAGCGCGTCTGTTTGGACGTGCTGGAACGCGTAGACCGAGCCGTCGGGGCGCGGGGGTTGGTGCCGCCCTCGCGCGTCGAGAAAGTGGGGCGCGACCTCCGCCTCTACCTCCGCCAGCCCAACCCCGACGGCGCCCTCGCGCACGCGGGGGAGGCCTTTCTCTCGCGGCTCCATGCGTAGCCACACGACCGCCGAGACCGAGGTCACGGGGCCAGAGCGCCACCGGGGGCGTGGGGCAGAGCAAGCGGCCTCGCGCCTCGCGCCGCCATCGGACAACCTGTTCCACACCCCCGAGCGGCACCCGTTGCACCCGGCGAGCGCTGCCGCCAGCCTGGGCCACACCGTGGTTCTCGCGCCTCATCCGGACGACGAGTCGCTGGGGTGTGGCGGGCTCCTCGCCACGCTCGATGACCTCGGCCTGCCCGCCCGCGTGGTCGTGGTGACCGACGGGACCCGGTCCCATCCGAACTCGCGCGAGTACCCCCGGTACCGCCTGCGTGGGGTGCGTGAGCGCGAGGCGAAAGAGGCCGTTTCCCACCTGGGGGGGCACCCGCTCACGTTTCTCCGCTATCGGGACTGCGGGCTGCCCGAAGCGGGGACGCTGGCGTTCCGAGCCGCCGCAGACCGGCTGGCGGCGGCGATGGCCGAGGCCGAGACCGTCGTCGTGCCGTGGCGGCGCGACCCACACTGCGACCACGAGGCGACGTGGGCGCTCGCGCGCGAGGCCGTGCGCCTGCTGTCGCCGCGTCCGCGCTGGCTGGAATACTCCGTCTGGGCATGGCCTGAGGCGAACGCGCACCTCGCGCCCCGCGCCGGGGAGGCCGTGCCGTGGCGCCTCGACGTCTCCGCCGCGCAGGACCGGAAGCGCCGCGCCGTCCGGGCGCACCGTTCGCAGACGACGCGGCTCATCGCAGACGATCCCGACGGGTTCTGCCTGTCGGCCGATATGCTCGCTCTATTCGACCGCTCCTGGGAGCTGTTCCTCGCGCCGCGCGATGCCTAACCCTCCGCCTACCACGCCGCACCGGACCGCCAGCGGGTCCGTAGACCCGGCGTACTTCGAGGCTCTCTACGACACCGAGGCCGATCCGTGGGACTACGGGTCCAGCGCCTACGAGGCAGCCAAGTACGCGCACACCCTGGCGGCACTCCCGCGCGAGAGGTACCGCCACGCGCTCGAGATCGGCTGCTCAATCGGGATTCTGACCGAGCGGCTGGCGTCGCAGTGCGAGCGCCTGCTCGCGATCGACGTGGCGCCGGGGGCGCTTGCGCAGGCGCGCGCGCGGTGCGACGGCCTCCCACACGTCCAACTCCAGCGGGCAACGGTCCCTGACCAGACGCCGCCCGGCTCGTTCGACCTCGTGGTCATGAGCGAGGTGGGCTACTACCTTGCCCCGGTAGACCTCGCTCGCCTCCGCCGCCAGCTCGCCCGGCGCGTGGAGACCGGCGGGCACCTCGTCCTCGTCCACTGGCGAGGGGAGACGGACTACCCGCTGCACGCAGACGACGTCCACCGCGCATTCCTGGAGGACGAGGCGTGGTCGGTCCTGGCCGATGAAGCGCGCGAGGCGTACCGCTTAGGTGTTCTGGAACGGTCCTAGGCTCTGCCTCGCGAACCCCGACCGGCCTTCGGCGGCAGAGTCCGCGGGCGGCACCGGAAAGCGCGCGGGGGAGTGGGGGGGCTACGGTCCGAGGCAGGCACCCCGGGGGCAAGGCTACAGCGTCACGGCCGTGACCGTGGACGAGAGCGTGACCTCGTCCAGGAGCGAGGCGCCGTCCAGCGTCCCGCCGTCGGACAGGCCGCCGGTCGTGGTCCCCGTCACGGCGCCCCCCTCGTAGATGGAGGCGTCGTCGCCCGTGGACAGCCACGGGGCCGAGACGATAAGCGACTGGAAGGTCTTGCTCGGCGCGAACGCCAGCCCGTCGCCGTCATCCCCGACCGAGATCACGGTCCCGGTCGACTGCGACGACGAGAACGTGAGCACGACCGAGGGCTGGGTCGACGACGCGCTCGGCGACTGCGCCTGGCGGCCGGCCGCGCCCGCCGCGACGAGCACACCGCCCGTGATGGTGATGTCGCCGTTGGAGTCGAGCGCGCCCTGCTCCGGCCGCGTGCCCGGGACCGGCCCGCTGATGGCGATGCAGCCGCCGTTGATCGCGAGCGATCCGTTCGAGTCGAGGCCGTCGTTGCCCGATGTGACCGTGACCCGGCCGGCGTTGAACACCATGTCGTACGGATCGGCCCCGCTCTCGACGCCGTTCGGGTCGTCGCCGTCGCCGGAGAGGTTGAACCCGTCGTCGCTGGCGGTGACGCTGATCGTGCCGCCGTTGACAACCAGGTCGCCCGTGACCGCCTCAACGCCTTCGTAGCTCTGGGTGACGGTAATCGTGCCGCCGTTGATCGTCAGGTCGTAGTCCGAGTGAACGGCGTCATCGGCCGTCTCGATCTCGACCGTACCGCCGTTCAAGACGACGAGGCTGTCCGAGTGAACGCCGTCGTCGCTTGCGTCGATGGTCAGCGTGCCGCCGTCGACCACCGCCAGCGCGCCGGACTTGAACCCCTTGGTCGAGGACTCGTCGTCTGGCGTGACACCCGCGCCACCGCCCGAGCGGAGGTCGAGCGTACCGCCAGTCAGGAGCGCGTCGGTCTCGGCCGTGAGCGCGTCGCCGTCGGCGTCGACAGTGAGAGTGCCGCCCGCGACGAGCACGTAGCCGTGCGTGGCATCGTCGTCCTCGTCAGACTTGAGG
>DUBD01000121.1:0-2684 GCA_012960515.1 Bacteroidota bacterium
GGGCGGGAACCGGCCATCCCGGAGAAGCCCGCGGAGGGCGTCGGGATCGCCGCTCGGCCGCGTCTGGGAGAGCGAGAGGTGGAGCCCGACGCCGAGCGCTGGCGCCTCCCGTCGGACGGTCTCGGCGCATGAGCGGGAGGACTCGCCCCCCGCCAGCCACGAGGCGTGCGTGACGGCTCCCGCACGGTGCGCCGTGAGGATGCCACGGTCCACGTCCTCGCGCAGCCCGAGGTCATCCGCCGTAACGATCAGCGCGCTCATCCGCGGAACGACTGCGCGGCACGGAGCCACCGCGGCCCCACCCATCGCGCCACGACGACCGGCGCCAGCTCGCCGCCCAGCTGGCGCTTGAACTGAGCGACGCCCGGCACATTCGCGCCGCCGAGGTCGAGCGTGGTCACGCCGTCGGCGGCGAGCGCGGTCATCGCGTGGAGGAAAAGGACACTCATCGCGGGGCCGGGCTCGCTGCCCGAGAGCCAGTAGATCGCGCGCGGTCCGTCCACGGCGAAAAGCGCCGCGGCCTCGCACGCGCCGTCACGGTAGGCCCCGAACGCGCGGGCCAGCCCCAGCTCGACCAGAGTCTCGCCGAGCGTTGCCAGCGTGTCGGCGGAGATGCCCAGGGCGAGCGACTTCCGCTCGTAGCTCTGGACCTGAAAGCTCGCGGCATGGGCGATCTCCGCTGAGCCCTCTCGCAGCTGGTACGTGTCGGCGTGACGCCGGGCGCGCTGCCGGGTGCCATGGCTCCACCTCGCGAGGGGATCTCCGCTGGGGTCTGCGACGGCGGTGTACCGCGTCTCCAACCGCCAGCCGGCCCAGGCGAACGGCCGGGCGTCCCGCCAGTCGGGTGGCAGCGCGAGGGTGGCCTGCTGCACGTCACCCGCCAGGTCTCGCGCGAGCCCACCCAGCGCCGTCCGCTGGCGGACGATCTCAGCCTCGCGAGGCCACTCCGCCACGAGCGGCGCCACGTACGGGGTCGCCGGTGGCAGGGCGAGGGCCCGGATGGGGCCGCGGCGTTTCTCCCACCCGATCACGCCCGCACCATCCGCCAGCGCGGCGACGGGAGCGAGTCCGAAGACCCGGCCCACCGCCTCGGCGTACCCGGGGTGGGCGAACGGCGTGCGGACCGCCGCCTGCTCCCACAGCGCGAGGGCATCGGAGCGGACGGCGGAGAGGGGGCGGAGACGGACTGGCATGGCGCGAACCTACCGCGAGGCGCGCCGGTGCCTACAGCACGTACTGGCTGAGGTCGCGGTCCTCCACGATGTCCTGCAGCTGCTGGCGGACCGTCTCGGCGCTGATCTCGATGCGCTCGCCGTGGTCGCCGTCCGGGAGGTCGAAGAGGAGGTCTTCGAGCAGCGTGGTCAGGATGGTGTGGAGCCGGCGCGCGCCGATGTTCTCTACCTCCGCGTTGACCTGCGCCGCGATGCGGGCGACCTCCTGCACGGCCTCGGGCGTGAACGCCAGCTCCACGCCCTCGCTCGCGAAGAGCGCGCCGTACTGCTTCGTCAGCGCGTTCTCCGGCTCGGTCAGGATCTGGACGAAGTCAGCCTCGGTGAGCGAGTCCAACTCCACGCGAATCGGGAAGCGGCCCTGAAGCTCCGGGATCAGGTCGGCGGGCTTGGAGACGTGGAACGCGCCACTCGCGATGAACAGGATGTGGTCCGTCTTGACCGCGCCGTGCTTGGTCATGACCGTCGAGCCCTCCACGATGGGGAGGAGGTCGCGCTGCACGCCTTCGCGCGAGACGTCTGGCCCGGAGCCGCCCGCCTGCGAGCGCGAGCCGCCCGCCACCTTGTCGATCTCGTCGATGAACACGATGCCGGCCTGCTCCACGCGCTGAAGGGCCTCGGCGCGCGCGGCTTCCTGGTCGACCAGCTTTTGCGCCTCTTCCTGCGTGAGGAGGTCGAGCGCCTCGGGGACCTTCACGCGGCGCTTCTGCCGCTTCTTGCCCATCCCGCCGAGCATCTCCTGGAGGTTGATGCCCATTTCCTCCATGCCCATCGGGCCGAACATCTGGAGGTTGGTGGTCTTGTCCAGCGTCACGTCCACTTCCACCTCGCGCTCGTCCAGGCTGCCGCGATGGAGCATCTCGCGGAAGCGCTCGCGCGTCTTGCCGCCGGGGTCGTCCATCTCGCTCGCGGCCTCGGACTCCGGCATCGGGGTGGGGAAGCCGAGGCCTGGCATCCCGATGGGCTTCTTCGGCTTGGAGGAGGGGAGGAGGAGGTCCAGCACACGTTCGACGGCATGCTCGCGGGCCTTGTCTTGCACGCGGACGGCCTGCGCCTCCTTCGCCTGCGTCACGGCGAGGTCTACGAGGTCGCGGACCATGCTCTCCACGTCGCGGCCGACATAGCCGACCTCGGTGAACTTGGTGGCCTCCACCTTGACGAAGGGCGCGCCGGTCAGCTTCGCGAGGCGCCGAGCGATCTCGGTCTTGCCCACGCCCGTCGGCCCGATCATGATGATGTTGGCGGGCGTGATCTCGTCGCGCATGCCCTCCGGCGCGCGCAGCCGCCGCCAGCGGTTCCGCAGCGCGACCGCGACGGCCCGCTTCGCGGCGTCCTGCCCGACGACGAACTTGTCCAGTTCGGCGACGATGCGGCGGGGGGTGAGGGTGGAGGCGTCCACTTCGGCAGCGGGGACGGCGAGGGATTCCATATCGGGGGGCGTTGATTCCACAGGCG
>DUBD01000121.1:2710-3779 GCA_012960515.1 Bacteroidota bacterium
CCTCGGTGCGTCCGGGGACAGACCGAGGCGGGCGGAGACGGGAGGTACGCCGCAGGGGCGCCCTCGGATGCGCGGATTCTGTGGAGCCGGGCCGCGCTCAGCGGCGGCGCCAGCGGCTGGCGGTCGCTACCGCGGGTCGTAGAGCGCGAGGCCCGACGCCCACCGGCCCGTCGTCAGGACGGCGCGGACCTCGCCCGTGGCGGTGTCGATGATGGCGACGTTGCCGTAGAGATCGGCGGACTCGGCCTCGCCATCGGCGAGGAAGCGGACCGGCGGCGTCCAGTTGATGGCGGGCATCTCCATGGCGGACATGCTGTCGTGATCCATCTCCGCGTGGTCCATGCCGCTGTGATCCATCCCCTCGTGGCCCGAGGCGGCGGGCGCCATGTTCATCATGGGCATCACGAAGTTGCGGTTGGAGACGAAGAGCGTCCCGCCGTCCGCTGAGATCGCGCTGCCGTGCGGCTGCGAGAACGGACCGCCCTCAGGGTTCTCGAACGTCTGGACGACCGAGAGGGCGGCGGGGTCTACCACGGCCACGTCGTTGGTCATCCGGTTGGGGACGTACACGCGCGAGCCGTCCGGCGAGAACACGGGGTGCCACGGCTGTTCGCCCGTCGGGACGGAGCCGCGGAGCGTGAGGTCGCCCCCGGCGGTGTCGAAGTCGAACACGTAGAGCGCGCCGCCGAGCTGCGAGGTGAGGACGACGGTTTCGCCGTCCGGAGAGACGGCGTAGTGGACGAACGCGAGCGCGCCTGGAATGGGCTCCAGGTCTACGAGGTCGCCCGTCGCGGCGTCGAAGACGTAGGCGTTCGTGTTGCCGTCCGTCGCGGTGAGGGCGGCCGTGAGCATGAACCGGCCGTCGTTGGAGACCTCCAGCGCGTGCGGGTGCACGTCCGGCGTCTCGATGGTCTCGAAGTCCAGCGTGCTCGGGTCGAACCGGCCGATGCCGGACGAGAGCGGGTCGGCGGAGAAGGAGCGGCCCGCGAAGAGGCGCGGCGTGACCTCGTCAAAGGCCAGCATGCCCGGCTTCTGGAACGTGCCATCACCGGCGGGCGGGATCTCACTC
>DUBD01000121.1:3789-4239 GCA_012960515.1 Bacteroidota bacterium
ATCTGATAACCATTAATAACCGTAGCAGACCGCCAAAAACTATGCATCTGCTAGTTTAAAAAGTCGCTGGCGGGATCCATCGCGAGGTCCGTGCTCATCTTCAGTACGGAGCCGCCGCCGTCGCCGGAGATCAGCGCGACGTACCACGCGGTGCCGTCCGGCTGCGCGATCACGTGGTGCGGCTTCGCATCTGCGGGCTGGCCCAGTTCCTCGAAGTAGACGTTGCGGATGACCCGCTGGCGGTCCACATCGACGATGCTGACGCGGCCCGCCAGCTGGTTGCAGACGTAGAGGAGCGCCTCGGCGTCGGCGTAGGCGGGCGTGCCGCTCGCGTCCGGAGCGCCGGCCTCGATCCAGCGGCGGAGGTAGCGGACCTCGTCGTCCTCCAGGCGGCGGAGGGCCTGCTCGGCGGAGCTGGCGCTCTCGGCACGGAAGCCCAGGGCACGGGCG
>DUBD01000122.1:0-12101 GCA_012960515.1 Bacteroidota bacterium
TACAGCTGTGCTTAGCGTTAAGCACAGCTGTACAGCGCCCATCATGCGTGGGCGCCGACCTCGGGACCCATCCGCCCGGTTAGCCGTGGGCGGGGAGGTCCGCGCGGGCGGCCGCTCCTCTTTCCAGCGCTCGTTCAGCCAGACCGATTTCATCCGGCTCATGTCCACGCTCGCGGGGCACTCCGCCTTGCACGCCTTGCACGCGAGGCACAGCTCCATCGCGGCCTTCACGTCGGGGCCGGTGAGGGAGTCCAGGCCGCCGGTGAGCGCCTCGCGGAGGGTGTTGGCGCGGCCTCGCGTGGAGTCCTTCTCCTCGCCCGTGGCCATGAAGCTGGGGCACATGGTGCCCACGTCGCGCTTGCGGCAGACGGCGCTCCCGTTGCACGCTTCCACGGCCTGCACGAACCCCACGTCCTGGCGCTCGGCGTCGAAGAACGCGATGTCTGCCTGGACGGGGCGCGGGGCGTAGTCCGGGCCGAGCCGGAGGTCCGCGGTGAGCGGCTTGGCGTCCACGATCTTGTGGGGGTTCAGAATCCCCTCGGGATCGAAGGCGCGCTTGGTGGCCTGGAAGGCGGCGTAGAGCCGCGGCGTGTAGAAGAACTCCGCGAGGGCTCCGCGGGCGCGGCCGTCGCCGTGCTCGCTCGCGATGGTGCCGCCCACCTCGCGCGCCAACTCAGCGGAGCGCTTCGCGATGCGCTCCATGGCCTCCACCTGCGTGTCCTGCTTGAGGTCCAGGAAGGGGCGGACGTGGAGGCAGCCGGCGCTGGCGTGCGCGTACATCACCGCCTCGATGCCGTCGGCCTCCATCGCGGCCTCCAGCTCGCGGACGTAGTGCGGGAGGTGCTCCACCGGCACGGCGGCGTCCTCGATGATGGCGGCGGCCTGGATGGGAAGGCGCGCGCTCATCGCGAGGCCGAGCCCCACCTTCCGCACAGCCCAGATGTCCTCGATGGCAGCCTCCGCCAGCGCGCGGGTGATGACGGCGCGCGGGCCGAGGTGCGTGTCCAGCCGCTCCATCCCGGCGACGACCGCGCTCGGGCTCTCGCCGTCGTACTCCACGAAGAGGAGCGCCGCGGGCAACCCGCCGTCCGACTGGCGCTGCACGAAGTGGAGCTTGGGCGCGTACTCGGCCACGTCCAGCGCGCGCCGCAGGGCGACGCGGTCGAACAGCTCCACGCTGGCGGGGTCCGTGGTCAGGATGCCCTCCACGGCTTCCAGCGCGGCCATTCGCGAGGGGAAGTGCACGACGGCCAGCCCGCTGTGCCGCGGCCGGTCCGTGAGCCCCACGGTCAGCGACGTGGTAAAGCCGAGCGTGCCCTCGGCGCCGCAGAGGAGGTGCGCGAGGTTGCGCGTGCCGTCCCACGGGCGCCCCGGTCCCCGGTCGATCTCCGGCGCTTCCATGAGCCGTTCCAGGCGGTAGCCACCGGCGCGGCGCCAGTGCGCGGGCGTGTCCTGCCGGACGGCCTGCTCGTGGAGCCGGAGGAGAGCGTCCACGCGGCGGTAGACCTCGCCCTCGGTCCCGCCGGCGCGCGTCTTCGCGTCCCACTGGCGGTCGTCGAGCGCGGCGAAGTGGGCGCGGGAGCCGTCCGCCAGCAGCACGTCGGCGGCGGTCAGCCAGTCCACTGTGCTGCCGTACTGGATGGAGTGCGTGCCCGTCGCGTTCGTGCCGACCATCCCGCCGAGCGTGGCGCGGTTGGAGGAGGCCGGGTCCGGGCCGAAGCGGAGGCCGTGGCGCGCGGCGGCGCGGTTGAGATCGTCCAGGACCACGCCCGGCTGGACCGTCGCGGTGCGGGTCTCGGGGTTCAGGTCCACGATCTCGCGCAGGTGCTTCGTCGTATCGATGACGAGCGCGGCGCCCACGGCGCTGCCGGCGAGCGAGGAGCCGGAGCCTCGCGGGAGGACCGGGATCTTCCACCGCGCGGCCTCTTCGATGGCGGCCTGCACGTCGTCCACGTGGCGCGGCAGGAGGACGCCGAGCGGCTGCTCGCGGTAGAGGCTCGCGTCCGTGGCGTAGAGGGCGCGGTGGAGGCTGTCCAGGCGGAGGTCGCCGGCGAGACGGGGGCGGAGCGCGGCGGCGAAGTCCGCCAGTCGGTCGAGTTCCATCCCGAAGGTTACCGCCCCTTCGGAGCCCGCGGGAGGCTCAGTCTGCGGGCCGGGCGCTCGCGAGGCGGATCGGGCCGGGCGGGATGCGAGCGGGCCTCCCGCTCGGCTGGCGGTCGCTCTCGGCGGGACGAACCGCCAGCCGGGACACGCTAAGCCTTGAGGGGCTGGATGATCCGCTCGATCACGGCGTCTTCCACCTCATCGTCCTGGAACAGCTCGCCGTCGATGAACAGCGCGAGGGTGGAGCGGACGCCGGCCCGCACGCCGCCGCGCTTCTGCGCGAGGACCTCGGTCTTGCCCTCCTCCTCTTCGATCGCGCGATGGATGGGCTCGGGGTCGAACCCGAGCGCCTCGGCATGCTGCGGGAGGAGGTCGCGCCGGAGCGCGGACGGGTTGGCGTAGAGCCGATCGTGGTAGGCCCAGAACGCCTCCTCCCCGTTCTCGCGCCCGACGGCCTCCGCGGCGATGGCGGCGATGAGCGCGTGCGGGTGGTAGCGGAGCGGGAAGTGCCGGAAGATGAAGCGGAAGTCGTCCGGGAACGCCTCGCGCATCTCCTTCACGATCTGGTGGACCTGGAGCGCCCACGGGCACTCGAAGTCGCCGTACTGGACGGCGGTGATGCGGGCGTCGTCCGGCCCCTGCGTATGGTCTGCGGGGGTGATCTCGCGGAGGGAATCGGCCATCAGACCACGTGGCGGCTGCCGCTGGCGTGCTCCAGCATGGTGAGGACCTCGTGGAAGGTGGAGAGCCCGCGGTCGCGGACGTACCACTTGCGGACCTCGCGGTAGCGCGGGCCGGATTCCATCTTCATCCCCTCGGACTTCACCCATGCGGCGAGGTCGGCCGGGCGGGAGCCCCACCAGCCGCGCTCCTTGCCCTCCGCATCCAGCAGGATGACGACGGGGAAGGCGCGCTTGCCGTCCGTGAGGTGCTCGTCCATGAGGTCCAGGTGCTCGTCGCGCTCCAGGAGGCGGAGTTCGAGCCCCTCGGTCCGCTCCGCCAGCCGGGCGAGCGGCGGGATGGAGTTGGCGGCGTCGCCGCACCAATCGGCCGAGAGCACGAGGAGCTTCCACTCGCCGGGGATGGCGTCGGCGCGGGCCTGGATGGCGTCCGGGATGCGAGCGCGCTCCCAGCCGTGGTTCCACACGTCGGCGTTGGCCTCGGCGGTGGGCAGGAACGCCTCGAAGGTCTCTGCCTGCTCCCACTTGGCAGAGCGGTCAGCGCCGAGGGTCTGGGGGTCGAAGTGCGTCGAGGACGCGGGGGCGGTCGTCATAGGGTGGGGATTCGTTCCGGGCTCCAACGACGGTTCGCGAGGGGGGTTCGATTGCATCCCGCGCGGTAGCACTCGCTCGACTGGCGGCGCGCGGCGGCGCGTTCGGGCTCGCCCAAAACGACCGCCAGCGGGCGGCTAGAGCTCCAACTCCTGCCCCTGCTCGGGGATGATGACCTCCACCTCGGGGTGGAAGAACTCGATGTTGTCCTTGATCCACACCTTCGCCTCGGTCTCGCCGTGGACGAGGACCACCTTCTTGGGCCGCGTCTTCTCCACGATGGTGATGAGGTCGCGGCGGTGGGCGTGGCCGGAGAACCGGAACCGCGCCACCTCGGCGCGGATGGTCTGCGGGCCGCGCTCCTCGTGGAGCGTGATGGGCTCGCCAGCGGCGGCCTTCTCCTGCAGCAGCGCGCCCGGGGAGTCCTCCTTGGAGTAGCCGACGAAGAACACGCCGTGCTTCTCGTCCTCGATCATCTTCTGCGCGAGGCTGTGCGAGGGCGTCCGCTCGAAGAGCATCCCGCTCGTCACCACGAAGATGCCGCCCTCCGCGATGGCGGCCTGGAGCTGCGCTTCGGAGCGCGGGAGGCGGCGCTGCTCCACGCCGTACACCTCGAAGTCGGGGTCCAGGCGCGGCGTGCTCTGGCGCGTCTGGTCGTAGATGGCGGAGATCCCGCGCATGGAGCCGACCGTGAACACCGGCGTCTCGTCCGGGATCAGGCCGCGGTTCTTGAACCGGCCGATCATCGCGAGAACGTCCTGGCTACGGCCCAGCGCGAAGACGGGCACGAGCACGGAGCCGCCCCGCCCGATCACGCGCTTGATGGCCTCGCCGAAGGCGCGCTCCTGTTCTTTCCGGCTGGTCTCCTCTGCCTCGGGATCGGCGCCGAGCGTGGTCTCCAGAAGCAGCACGTCCAGCGGCCCCTCGGGGTACTCCGCGGACTGAAGGATGGTCTGCGGGCGGACGCTCGTGTCGGAGGTGTAGAACACGCGGAGTGTGCGGGCGGCCTTCTTCGCGCCCAGCACCTCGCCCTCCTCCCACTCGTCAGCCTCCATGTACACGCCGACGGCGCCGAGCACGTGGCCGGCGTGGTAGAACCGCCCCGTGACGTCGCCCTGCGTGTCCAGCCCGTCGAGGTCGAAGTCCGCGCCGAGGTTGTGCATCTCATAGAGGTAGCTCAGCGCCTCGGCTTGCTCCGTGTCGAAGACGGGCGTAGCGCTGGTGCTGCCCTCGCGCAGCCTCCGCTTCTGCAGCCGCGCGGACGACGGCAGGAGCACGTCCGCCAGCATGGCGGTGGCCTTGGACATGTGGACCGTGGCGTGCGGCGCTTTCCGCACGATCACCGGCAGCGCGCCGAGGTGGTCGTGGTGGGCGTGCGTGATGATGATGTGGTCCACGGGCCGGTCCGCCAGCGCCTCGAAGGGGGGGACGGCGGCGTAGCCGTCCTCGTTCGGGTCCATCCCCGCGTCGAGCACGATCCCGGTGCCGCCGATCTCGAGGTAGTGGCAGGAAGCGGAGATGTCGTCGGTATCGCCGAGAGAGAGGTATCGCATAGGGTGGGAACGCTACCCCGCATGGTATCCGCGGGACGACGCCACGTTTCTTCGGAATGCGTGAGTCTGTGCCGCTGGCGGACGCCCCGCGACGACGCTCCGCCAGCGGGTCAGGTTCTACCTGAAGGATGCTGTGCCGACGAATCGGACCGTACGAGTTGTCGTTTATCCTCGACCCTTTAGATTGCGGCATAACTCCCTCGCGTTATGCCTCGCCTTCTCCTACTGGCGGTCGCCGCCGTCGTTCTCTCCGCCCCGTCCGCCAGCGCGCAGACCGATCTCGTTCCCGGGGACATCATTGCGCTTGGGTACACCAACCCTTCTGGAGAAGACTCATTTACCCTGCTGTTCCTACGCCGACTCGAATCGGGAACACCCTTCAGTGTCACGGACAATGGTGTGATAGCCGACCGGACGACCCTACGCACAGGAGAGGACATCATGAACTTTATCACCACAAGGGATATTCCTGCCGGAACCACCATCAGGCTATCGAGCACAACTCAAGTCAACGAGGCAAACCTTAGCACGGAAGACGACTTCCTTGCTCTAAACAACACTGGAGACCAGCTACTAGTATTCCAAGACCTCGACGAACAGCCCCGGCAGTTTGTATACGCTTTCTCCGGACCAGAATTCGTTACAGGAACGGATGACCCGGGACCCCGAGGCACCTACGTGCCGCAAGGACTGACGGATGGCACGAATGCGATTGCTTTTGCTTCCGGTCGCGCGAACGTTGGCTATGACCCCGCGGCCCTCAATGCGCTCACGGAAGGGTCACGAGCGGATCTCGAGGCAGCGCTGTTGGACGAAGGGAACTACTACAAAGCGACATCTCCCCAAGTGGGCTCCTACCCCACCTTCATCGTCACCGACCAGGAACTCACCCTCACACTGACCGACCGCGGCGGCACGAGCGCCGGGCACGACTGGCGGCACGTCGCAGTGGCGACGGCGGGCGGGTTCTACGACGACATCCTGAAGGACCTCTGGACGCAGGGCTTTCCTGGCTCCGACGCTCCGGGAGCCAGCATCGAGTTCTGCAACGCGTTCACCTACTCCCCCACGTACGCCACGCTCGGAACCCCGGACACCAACGGGGACGGGACTGCGAATGCCCCGGACGGTTACGAGTGCCTGTCCAGCCAGACCGCCAGCGCGCCACAGGGAACGGCGGTCCTCGTCTTCGGCTACAGCGACCAGGACGGCGAGGGACCGGAGGACCTGCCCTTCACCTTCGGAACGCCGTACCCCGTCCTCGGCACCAGCAGCTCGTTCGACTACTCGGGCGTGCTGGAGTACGCGGACAACGCCGCCATCGCCGCATCGGAGGAGGGCTTCAACGACCTCGGCAACGTGTTCGCCGGGGACATCGACTGGGAGGCGGCCTACCAGGACGCGACGACGCGGGCCAACATCGATCCCACGATGTACCTCTACGATCCGGCGATCAGCGACTTCCACACGTTCACCTCGGACGGCTCGGGCGGGACCTCCAGCGACCCGACACGCTTCGACGGGCGCATCCCGCGCGGGCAGGGCTTCTTCGTCAAAGCCAGTGGGGCATCCCCTCAGTTGGAGGTCCCCGCCTCCGCCGTGCTGCCTCCCGACACCCCGCTCTTCGGGAAGCGCGCGGATCCCGCGTTCCGTGTGCTCGCGCGAGTGAACGGCGAGGCGTACGGCTCCGACGCCTTCCTCTGGTTCCACGACGACGCGGAAACCAGCTACGACGCCTACGACGCCGTCCGCCTCTTCCCCTTCGGGTGGCCGTACATCGCGACGTACACGCTGGCGGAGTCCACGGACGGGGCCGCGGCCCTGCTCGGACACGCGCTCCCGGAAGCGTCACTCCACGAGGGTCCGCTGACGATCCCCTTCGCGGTAGAGGCCGGCGGGTTCGGCGGCGTGGTCACGATGGACCTGGAGTTCGTCGGCGTGGACGCGCTCCCCGAAGGTGTGAGTGCGACGCTCGTGGACCGGACCCTCGGCACCGAGACCCCGATCGTGGACGGCACGGTGTACTCCTACAACGCGACCTCCAGCGCCCCGGCGCGCGATCCGAATAGCGCCCCCGCGACGGCGTTCACCGCGAAGGCCGGCGACGCTCCCCGCTTCGAGATCGTGCTCAGCCCGATCACCGTCGGGACGGACCGCCAGCCGGAGCCCGCGGACGCGCTCTCCATCGGGCCGAACCCGGCGGCCAGCGTCTCCCACGTCCGCTACGCGCTGGCGGTGCCCGGTGACGTGCGGCTCTCGGTTCTGGACGCCCTCGGCCGGGAGGTAGCCGTGCTCCGCGACGCTCCCGCCACGTCCGGCTCGCACAGGGCTGACCTCGACGTCTCGGCGCTTCCTGCAGGCGTGTACCTCGTCCGCCTCGCGACGGCGAGCGGCGTCAGCACCCGCTCCCTCGTCGTCGCCCGGTGACCCCCACGCCTCTCCCCATGCTCCGCCTCTCCCTCGCTCTCGTCGCGCTCTCCGTCTCGCCTGCCCTCGCGCAGGACGTGCCCGGGTGGGCGCGGCCGGTCTCTCCCGATGATGTCTCGCGGACTCCCCCTTCGGAGGTGTCCCGCCAGCCGGTAGGCCCCGGCCTTCCCGGCGGCCCGGGCGGCCCCGGTGGCGGCACGGGGCCTGGCAGTCAAGCCAGCCAGCGCGTTCCGCTCGACGGCGGCCTGGGCCTTCTCGCGCTGGCGGGGGGCGCGTACGCCGTCCGGCGCCTCCGCAACCGGGACGAGGCCGACGCCTGACCGCGCGGCGAGAGGCCGTCGTGCCGCTTTGCCCATCGCGCCGGGGAGCCTCCCGCGAGGCCGCGCGTCCCACGGGCCCCACGCCCCCACCCCCGATGCACGTCCTCGTCACCGGCGCCAGCGGCTACGTCGGCTCCTACGTTGTCCCAGCGCTCCTGCAGCGCGGCCACACCGTCCGCGCCCTCTCCCGTCATCCCGAGCCTGACGAACGTGAGGGCGTGGAAGCGGTGCACGGAGACGTGACCGATCCCGCCACGCTGGCGGACGCGATGAGCGGCGTCGAGGCGGTCGTGCACCTCGTCGGCATCATCGACGAGAGCCCGTCCAAGGGCGTCACGTTCCAGCGCATCCACGTGGACGGCACGCGCAACGTCGCGCGGGCAGCGCGAGAGGCAGGCGTCACCCGGTTCGTGCACATGAGCGCCAACGGCGCGCGGGCAGACGGCGTCTCGGAGTACCAGGCCACGAAGTGGGAGGCCGAGGTCACAGTTCGCGGGATGGGCTTCGAGCACCTCGTCATCTTCCGCCCGTCCACCCTCTTCGGCGACCCCGGCCCAGACAACCCCGAGTTCGCGAAGCGGCTCTGGGAAACGCTCGTCCGGCCGTTCCCCGTCCTCCCGGTCTTCGGCGACGGCGCCTACGAGCTCCAGCCCGTCCACGTCCGGGCGTGCGCGGACGCGATGGCGCAAGCCGTGACGATGGAGGCCGCCAGCGGGGCGATCTACTGCGTGGCGGGGCGCGAGCGGATCCCCTACCGCGAGGTCCTCCGGCGAATCGCGAGGGGCGGCGGTATCGAGCCCAAACCCACGGTGCCGGTCCCTCTCTTCGCGGCACGGATGGGAGTCCACACGCTGGGCAAGGCGGGCCTGCTGCCGATCTCCCCTGCTCAGTTCGAGATGCTCGTGGAAGGCAACACGTGCGATCCCACGCCCTTCTTCGAGACCTTCGGCGTGGAGTCGCCGCCGTTCGACGCGGAGAGCCTGGGCTACCTCCAGACGTACTGACCCTTACGCCTCCGCCTGCCGCGCGAGCTGGTCCTGCTTCGGCGTGAGCCCGACGTGCTCCCGGTAGACGCGGATGAAGTGGCTCACGCTCCCGAACCCGACCGAGGCCGCCACGTCCGTCACGCTCCGCCCGGGATCCGCCAGTAGCTGGCGGGCGCGGTCCACGCGCAACCGCGTGAGGTACGCGACGGGCGTGATCCCGAACTCGTTGCGGAAGGCCCGATAGAACGTCGCCTCGGACATGCACGCCGCCGCGGCGAGGTCGGACACCTTGAGGTCCTCGTGGAGCCGCGCCTTCGCGGTCTCCGCCGCCGCCGCCAGCCCGTGGCGCGTGGCCCGGCGGGCGCTCTCCTCCAGGAGCAGCTTCCGCGCCTCCACCCGCAGCATCCGGACCACGAGCTCCTGCACGCCGAGGTCGATGAGCACGTCCTTGTCCGGGTCGTCGTCCACGAACAGCCCGACGAGCTGGCGGACGGTGTGCTCGATGCCGGGCGTGTTCATGAAGTGGCAGACCGCGTCATCGTCGTAGCGCCAGTCGCCGGAGTCCGAGGAACGCGGCGTGGTCTCGTTGAGGCGGGCCGCCACGCGCCGCACCTGCGCGCGGTCGATCTCGATGGTGAGGCACTTCGTGGGCGCCTCGTCGCTCGCACCGGGGAAGTCGATCTCGATGGTCTGGCCTGTCGGCACGACGAGGGATTCCAGCGGGAGGAACGGGATGGCAGCGCCCGTCGCGGTGTGGACCAGCTTCTTCCCCGTGACCATCCCGCAGTAGAGCGGGTTCTCCGCCGCCAGCGGCACGCGCTCGGCCGGGCGCACCGTGTCGTAGACGGAAAACGCCGCGCCCGCTGCTCCGAACGTCACCTTGTTCTCCACGAGATCCTGAGGGGGCCGCTCGCGATGAATCCGAGCAAGGCGAGAGGACAGAGCGGTGGCCATGACGGTGCCGAGAGCGTGATAGGATCCCGCGATTTATCGAGAGAAGGCGGCTAGAAATGCCCTGGAAGCGCTCCCGACAATGGTGAAGGCAACGTAAAGCCCCGAATGACCCGGGGCAACCCACCCTCCCCATCCCCCTCTTCCCATGCGACACGAGCGCCCCCAGTTCAACGCCCGCTATCTCAACTACATCGGCGGCGAGTACGTCGAGCCCGTCGGCGGCGAGTACTTCGACAACACCTCCCCCATCGACGGCGAGGTCTTCTGCCAGGTGGCCCGCTCCGGCGAGGAAGATGTCAACAACGCCGTGGACGCGGCGTGGACGGCCTTCCACGACACGTGGAAGCACTCCTCGGTCACGGAGCGGAGCAACATGCTCCTCCGGATCGCGCAGATCACCGAGGACAACCTGGAGCACCTCGCCCGCGTGGACACCGTGGACAACGGGAAGCCCATCCGCGAGACGCTCGCGGCGGACCTCCCGCTCGTCGTGGACCACTTCCGCTACTTCGCCGGCGTGATCCGGGCGCAGGAGGGCGGCATCTCCGAACTCGACGAGGACACGGTGAGCATCAACCTCCACGAGCCGCTCGGCGTGGTGGGGCAGATCATCCCGTGGAACTTCCCGCTCCTCATGGCCGCGTGGAAGCTGGCGCCCGCGCTGGCGGCCGGCAACTGCGTGGTGATCAAGCCCGCAGAGCAGACGCCCGTCTCCATCATGGAGTGGCTGGACCTCGTCAAGGACGAGATCCCCGCCGGCGTGCTCAACGTGGTGCACGGCTTCGGGCCGGAGGCCGGGAAACCGCTCGCGCAGCACGAGAAGATCCGCAAGGTGGCCTTCACGGGCGAGACCACGACGGGCCGCCTCATCATGCAGTACGCGAGCGAGAACCTGATCCCCATCACGCTGGAGCTCGGCGGCAAGTCGCCGAACGTCTTCTTCGAGAGCGTGATGGACGAGGACGACGCGTTCCTAGACAAGTGCCTGGAAGGCGCGGCGATGTTCGCGCTCAACCAGGGCGAGGTCTGCACGTGCCCCTCGCGCATCCTCGTGCAGGAGTCCATCGCGGACGCCTTCCTGGAGAAGCTCGTCGCGCGCGTCAACGCCATCAAGGTGGGCCACCCGCTGGACTCGGACACGATGGTGGGCGCCCAGGCCTCCAACGACCAGTACGAGAAGATCCAGAAGTACCTCAAGATCGGGAAGGAGGAAGGCGCTGAGGTCCTCGCGGGCGGCGGCGTGTTCACCGGCGCGAGCGAGCCCGAGATGGCCCTCGCGCAGGGCGGCGGCTCGTCCACACCGACCGCCAGCGCGGCGGGAGGCGACGGCGCCTCGGCTGGCGGCGACGGTCAGGCGGGCGCGGTCCCGGCCGGCGGCTACTACATCCAGCCGACCATCTTCAAGGGGGACAACAGCATGCGCGTGTTCCAGGAGGAGATCTTCGGGCCGGTCGTGAGCGTGACCACGTTCAAAGACGAGGCGGAGGCCATCGAGATCGCCAACGAGACGCTCTACGGCCTCGGCGCCGGCGTCTGGACGCGGGACGCGCACCAGCTCTACCGCATCCCGCGCGCCATCGAGTCCGGCCGCGTCTGGGTGAACTGCTACCACCTCTACCCGGCGCACGCCGCCTTCGGCGGGTACAAGAAGTCCGGCATCGGTCGCGAGAACCACAAGATGATGCTGAGCCACTACCAGCAGACCAAGAACATGCTGGTCTCCTACTCCAAGGACGCCCTCGGCTTCTTCTAGGCCTCCCCGCCACCCCACGAGGCCGATCCCGGGGCCGCGCTTCTTCGGGGGCGTGGCCCCGTTCCATCTCCCCCGCTCCCATGCCCACCCCCCGCGTCCAGATCACGCCCGAAGCGGCCGAGGTCATCGACACGCTCCGCGAAAAGCACGGCCCGCTCATGTTCCACCAGTCCGGCGGCTGCTGCGACGGTTCCTCGCCGATGTGCTACGCCGAGGGCGACTTCAAGCTGGGCCGGAGCGACCTCAAAATCGGCGAGGTCCACGGCGTCCCGTTCTACATCGCGAAGGACCAGTTCGAGTACTGGAAGCACACGCAGCTGACCGTGGACGTGAAGCCCGGCCGCGGCGCCTCCTTCTCGCTGGAGATCCCCCTGGGCGTCCGCTTCCTCATCGACTCCCGCCTCTACACCGAGGCAGAAGCCGAGGACCTCGCGCCCGTGGAGCGCATGGGCTGACCCGCTGGCGGCGGCTCCCGACGAGCGCTCGCGCACGAACCGCCAGCGCGCGGCTCGCCACCGCAACCGGCCGTTCTGCCCACCGCGCCCACCGCGGCACCGAGGCGGTGCTGCATCCCCTGCGCCGCGGGCCTATCCTTCGCTCTCCCTTCACGACAGCCCTTCATGCCCGACTTGTATCCGGCATCTGACGCCTTCCGCTCCACCGCCCACGTCTCCTCCCCAGACGCCTACGACGCCCTCTACCGGCGCTCCGTCGAAGACAACGAGGGGTTCTGG
>DUBD01000122.1:12111-16222 GCA_012960515.1 Bacteroidota bacterium
ATTTATTTATAAATAAAAAATTTTTATCAAATTTATATTAAATTATTCGGTAGAATCTAATCTATTATTACAAATCTCAATTCGTTTCCCATTTAAGAGCACACGCACCCTGGCTGCTGAGACGCAGGTCAGCCAGCGCTGGCGCGAGCAGGCCGAGCGCATCGACTGGTTCACCCCCTTCGAGACCGTCAAGGACGTGAGCTACGCCCGCGAGGACGTCCACATCCGGTGGTACGCCGGCGGCAAAACGAACGCCTGCCACAACGCGCTGGACCGCCACGTCGCCGCCGGCCGCGGCGAGCGGACCGCGCTCATCTTCGAGCCGGACGACCCGCGCGAGCAGGAGAGCCGCCGCATCTCCTACGCCGAGGCGCTGGCGGACGTGCAGCGCATGGCCAACGTGCTCAAAGACCTCGGCGTGAGCCGCGGCGACCGCGTCACCATCTACATGCCGATGATCCCGGAGGCCGCCTACGCGATGCTCGCGTGCGCCCGCATCGGCGCGGTCTTCTCCGTCATCTTCGGCGGCTTCTCCCCGGAGGCCATCGCCGGCCGCATCCGCGACGCGGACTCGGACTTCGTCATCACGGCGGACCAGGGCCGCCGCGGCGGCAAGACCATCGCGCTCAAGGCCAACGTGGACGACGCGCTCGCCCGCGTCGGCGAGGACGGCCCGACGGTCCGCCACGTCCTCGTGGTGCAGAACACCGGCGGCAACATCCAGTGGCACGACGAGCGCGACGTGTGGTACCACGAGGCCCGCCAGTCCGCGGCGGCGGAGTGCCCCTGCGAGCACATGGACGCGGAAGACCCGCTGTTCATCCTCTACACCTCCGGCTCCACCGGCACGCCCAAGGGCGTCGTCCACACGACGGGCGGCTACTGCGTCTACACCAGCCTCACCCACGAACTCGTCTTCGACGTCCACGAGGACGACGTGTACTGGTGCACGGCGGACGTGGGCTGGATTACCGGCCACAGCTACATCGTCTTCGGGCCCATGATCAACGGGGCCACGCAGGTCTTCTTCGAGGGCGTGCCCACGTTCCCGGACGCGGGGCGCTTCTGGGAGGTCGTGGACAAGCACGAGGTCTCCATCTTCTACACCGCGCCCACCGCCATCCGCGCGCTCATGGCGCAGGGCGACGACCTCGTCACCCGCGCGAGCCGCCAGTCGCTCCGCGTGCTCGGGACGGTCGGCGAGCCGATCAACCCGGAGGCATGGCGCTGGTACCACGAGGTCGTGGGCGAGGGCCGCTGCCCCATCGTGGACACGTGGTGGCAGACCGAGACCGGAGGCATCATGATCACGCCCATCCCGGGCGCGGTCCCGCAGAAGCCCGGCTCCGCCACGAAGCCGTTCTTCGGCATCCAGCCACACGTGCTGGACGCGGACGGCAATGTGCTGGAAGGCGAGGCCCAGGGCATCCTCGTCATCGCGGACAGCTGGCCCGGCCAGGCGCGGACGGTCTTCCAGAACCACGAGCGGTTCGTCAACACCTACTTCACCGCCTACGACGGCAAGTACTTCACCGGCGACGGATGCCGCCGCGACGCCGACGGCTACTACTGGATCACCGGCCGCGTGGACGACGTGATCAACGTCTCCGGCCACCGGATGGGCACCGCCGAAGTAGAGAGCGCGCTCGTGCTCCACGAGGCCGTGGCCGAGGCCGCCGTCGTGGGCGTCCCGCACGACATCAAGGGCCAAGGCATCTACGCGTACGTCACCCTCGCGCAGGGGCACGCGCCCACGGAGGACCTCCGTGCCGAGCTCCGCCAGCACGTCCGCCACGTCATCGGCCCCATCGCGACGCCGGAGTTCCTCCAGTTCGCCCTCTCGGGCCTGCCGAAGACGCGCTCGGGCAAGATCATGCGGCGCATCCTCCGCAAGATCGCCGCCAACGAGCACGACCGGCTCGGCGACACCTCCACGCTGGCGGACGCCACCGTCGTGGACAAGCTGATCAAGGGCCGCCGCAACCGTCCCGAGGACGACGGCAGCGACTACGCCAGCTAGCCCCCATGCGGCGCCCGAGGACTCGGGCGCCGCGTCTGTTTGGGACCCGCTCGCGCGCACCGCCAGCGGGCCCCGCCTCCCCCCGGACCGATGACCAAAGAACAGTACTGGCAGGCGCAGATCCGCCGCATCCTCATCCTGCTCGCCGTGTGGGCCGTCGTCGCCTTCGGCATGGCCATCTTCGGCGCGGAGGCGCTCAACGCGTACCGCTTCGGCGGCATCCCGTTCGGCTTCTGGATGGCGCAGCAGGGCGCCATCTTCGTGTTCGTCGCGCTGATCTACATCTACGCGCGGGCCAGCGACAAGGCGGACGAGGCCGCCGGGCTGGCGGAGACCGCCGAGACGACGTCCACCGCCACCGACGCACACTAGCCCGACTCCCGCCGGCGGCGACCGCCAGCGGGACGGCCCCTCTCCCCATGGGCATTCAAGAATGGACCTGGGTGACCGTCGGCCTGACGTTCACCGCCTACCTCTATATCGGGTACCGCTCGCGCGTGAAGAGCACCGAGGGGTTCTACGTAGCCGGCCACGGCGTGCCCGCCATCGCGAACGGCGCCGCGACCGCGGCCGACTGGATGAGCGCCGCCTCGTTCATCTCAATGGCCGGGCTCATCTCGTTCCAGGGCTTCGACGGCAGCGTCTACCTCATGGGGTGGACGGGCGGCTACGTGTTGCTCGCGCTGCTGCTGGCGCCCTTCCTGCGCAAGTTCGGGCAGTACACCGTGCCGGACTTCGTGGCGGAGCGGTACGACTCGCAGACGGCGCGCGTCGTGGCGGCGGTGGCGGCCATCTTCGTCTCGTTCACGTACGTGGCCGGGCAGATGGGCGGCGTGGGCGTGGCGTTCAGCCGGTTCCTCCAGGTCCCCTTCGAGGTCGGCGTGGGCATTGGGATGGCGATCGTGGCGTTTTTCGCCGTGCTGGGCGGGATGAAGGGGATCACGTACACGCAGGTGGCGCAGTACTGCGTGCTCATCGTGGCGTACACCATCCCGGCCATCGCCATCGCGGTGAGCCTGTTCGGCAACCCGATCCCGCAGGTCGCCATCGGCGAGGCGCTGCCGCTCCTGGACCAGTTGCAGGCGGACCTCGGGCTGGACCCGTACAGCAGCCCGTTCGTCAACAACGACCTGCTCAACGTCTTCTGCATCACGCTCTGCCTGATGGTGGGCACGGCGGGCCTGCCGCACGTGATCGTCCGGTTCTACACCGTCAAGAGCGTCCGCGCGGCGCGATGGAGCGCGTTCTGGGCGCTCCTGTTCATCGCGATCCTCTACACCACGGCGCCGGCCATCGCCATCTTCGCCAAGACGGCCATCCTCCAGCAGTACGGCGCCCTCGGCGCGACGGGCTTCCTGGAGCAGGCGTGGGTCCAGAACTGGGCCACCACCGGCCTCATCGACACGCAGGCGATCGCCGCCAGCGGGACGGACGTGAACGCTTTCCTCGGCGCCATCAACCGCGACATCATCGTGCTGGCGACGCCGGAGATCGCCGGGCTCGGCGCGTTCATCGTCGCCATCGTGGCCGCCGGCGGGCTGGCGGCGGCTCTTCATGGGCCAGTGGGAGAATGCCACGGTCCAGGCCACGGCCCTGCGCTGGATTCTGGCCACCTTGGTATCCCACCACCGGGCCAAGGTTGCACACGACATCTACGGCAAGATCATCAACCCCGAGGCGGACGACGCCAAGCGCCTCCGCGTGGGCCGCGCGATGATCTTCGTGGCCGTGCTGATGGCGGGCCTGCTCGGGATCTACCCGCTCGGCTTCGTGGCGGAGGTCGTGGCGTTCGCGTTCGGGCTGGCGGCGGCGAGCTTCTTCCCGACCATCGTGCTGGGGATCTTCTGGAAGCGGGCCAACCGGCAGGGCGCGATCGCGGGGATGTCCGTGGGGCTGGCGTTCACCTTTATCGCCATCGTGCTGATGCGCGCGAGCGTCGTGGCGCCGAGCTTCTTCCCCGAGCCCATCGCGGAGAGCTTCCTCGGCATCAAGGCGCAGGGGATCGGCGTGATCGGGATGCTGCTCAACTTCGGGCTGACGGTCGGCGTGAGCCTCGCGACGCCGCCGCCGCCGGAGCGCGTGCAGCGGCTC
>DUBD01000122.1:16232-18560 GCA_012960515.1 Bacteroidota bacterium
CAGCACCGTCGTAGCCCCGCAAGCGCTCTTCATGATGAACGACGAACTGGTGTTAAACGCCAGCCAACGCCTCGCCGCCCGCGCCATGAAAGCCGCGCCGCCGGAGCGCGTGCAGCGGCTCGTGGAGCAGATCCGCTACCCGCGCGTGATGACGGAGGCGGAGTTGGACGGTCCCGCGGCGTAGCGCGCCCATGCCCGACGCGCCGCTCGCCCGGTTCGCCCGCCTCGGGTGCGCCCGCCACCTGCTCCTCATCGGCGCCGGGCTGGCGGTGGCGCTCGGCGTCGCGATCGCGCGCAACTGGGACGCGGCGTCTCGCGTGGCGGAGGACGCGATGTCTCTGCGCGAGGGCGCGGACGAGGCCCGCGCGCTCCGCTCCCCCGCCGACCTCCGCGAGTGGCTCCGCCAGCACCCCGAGCGCGGCGCGCTCGTGGTCTGGGACCTCGGCGCGGATTCCGTGATCACGACGGTGGGCCATGCGTCGGCGTCCCGGCCGGCCGTCGCCCTGCCGCTCCTCGCGCCGGCGCTGGAGGTACTGATCCGCCCCGACACCGTCCGCCTCGGCCCGAACGATCTGCGGCGGCTCCCCGGCATCGAGCCTGGCGCGTCGGACTCCGGCGCAGTCTCGGTCGCAGAGGTCGCGCGGCGGGCGTTCCGGGGCGACCGCGCGGCGGGCGACGCGCTCCTTCACCTCGCGGGGGACTCTGCCGCCGGCCCGCCGCTCGACGGCCTTCTGGTCGCCTGGTCGCACGCCGCCCGGCGCGATTCGCTCTCTGTCTGGCTGGCGCGCCCGCGCGAGACGCTCCACCGCGAGGCGTGGACCATCAGCCGCCGCCTCCGCTCCGACGACGCCTTCCGCCAGTCGGTCACTGCCGACCTCGCGGCTCGGGGTCTCGGGCTCTCGCGTGAGGAGCAGCGACGCGCCGCCGCGGCCTCGTTCCCCCGCCTCCGCGCGGACGCCCTCGCCCGGTGGATCGGCCGCGCAGCGGAGGCTCGCGACCCGCTCCGAGACGCCTTCCTCTCCATCGCGACGGAGCCCGCGACAGATTCGCTTCGGGCGCGCGGCGGCGTCCGGCTCGGCGTGTTCGGCGGCGGCTTCCCCGGCGTGCAGTCCACGGCGGGCGTTCTGACGCGCGAGGACGGCGGGGGCCGCGTGGCGGTGCTCCTGCTGGATGACGTGCCGCACGCGGTGCTCTACCACCTCGCGCAGACAGGCCTGGACGTGGGCCTCGTGCTGGAGGCGCTGGACCTCGGCGCCCGGCCCTGACGCTCCCCCGGCTGGCGGCCGTCCCCGGCGAGACCGACCGCCAGCGGGGCGAGCGCTCAGTAGGCCTGGGCGTGGACGCCCGCGACGGCCCGGCCGCTGGGGTCCGCGGCGGCCTCGAAGGCGGCGTCCCACGCGAGGGCCTCGGGCGTGCTGCACGCGACAGACTTCCCGCTCGGCACGGTCCGCGCGCAGGCGTCGGCGGGGTAGTGCTGCTCGAAGAAACTGCGGTAGAGGTAGCCCTCCTTCGTGTCCGGTGGATGGATGGGGAAGCGGGCCTCCGCGGCCGCCATCTCCTCGTCTGAGACCTGGGCCTCCGCCCACGCTTTCAGCGAGTCGATCCACGAGTAGCCGACGCCGTCGGAGAACTGCTCCTTCTGGCGCCACGCGACGGACGCCGGGAGCAGGTCCTCGAACGCCTCGCGGAGGAGGTGCTTCTCCATCCGGCCGCCCCCCGGTCGCTTGGCTTCCGGGTTCTGCCGCATCGCGACGTCCAGGAACTGCTGGTCGAGGAACGGGACGCGGGCCTCCACACCCCACGCGGCCATCGCCTTGTTGGCGCGGAGGCAGTCGAAGAGATGAAGCCGGTCCAGCTTGCGGACGGTCTCCTCGTGGAACTGGCGGGCGTCCGGGGCGCGGTGGAAATACAGGTAGCCGCCGAAGATCTCGTCGGCCCCTTCGCCGGAGAGGACCATCTTGATCCCCATCGCTTTGATGCGGCGGGCCATGAGGTACATCGGCGTGGCCGCGCGGATGGTGGTCACGTCGTACGTCTCCAGGTGGCGGATGACCTCCGGCACCGCGTCGATGCCTTCTTCCACCGTGAAGTGGAGCGTGTGGTGCTCCGTCCCGATGTGGTCCGCGACCTCGCGAGCGGCGGCGAGGTCAGGCGATCCCTCCAGCCCGATCGCGAACGAGTGGAGGTGCGGCCACCACGCCTCGCGCTGGTCGTCCGCCTCCACTCGGCGGCGCGAGAACTGCTGCGCGAGGGCGGCCGTGATGGAGGAGTCCAGCCCGCCCGAGAGGAGGACGCCGTAGGGCACGTCCGTCATGAGCTGCCGCTTGA
>DUBD01000122.1:18570-25385 GCA_012960515.1 Bacteroidota bacterium
CCCGCCAGCGCCTCGCGGACGGCTTCCGGGCTGGCGGTGTTGGTCGCCACGGCGTCGTACGCCATCCAGTCGCGCGAGTAGTAGCGGACGGGCTCGCCGACCGCGCTGTCCCAGACGTGCCCCGGGGGGAACGTCTCGATGTGCTCGCAGACGGGCGCGAGCGCTTTCATCTCACTCGCGACGAGGAGCGCGCCGTCTGCGTCGCGTCCCCAGTAGAGCGGCATCACGCCCATGGGGTCCCGCGCGATGAGGTAGCGGTCCGCCGCGGTGTCGTACAGCACGAAGGCGAAGATGCCCACGAGGTCGTCGAGGAAGGCCGCGCCGCGCTCGCGGTAGAGGGCCAGGATCACCTCGCAGTCGCTCTCGGTCTGGAACTCGAACGGCTCCGCCAGCCCGGCTTTCAACTCGCGGTGGTTGTAGATCTCCCCGTTGACTGCCAGCGCGGCGGTCCCGTCGGTCGTGAGCAGCGGCTGCGCGCCGCCCATCACGTCCACGATGGCGAGGCGTTCGTGGGCGAGGATCGCGCGGTCCGTGGCGAAGACGCCGGACCAGTCGGGGCCGCGGTGGCGCTGGAGGCCGGAGAGGCGCACGGCCGTCTGGCGGGCCGCGGCGGGATCGGTGGTGAGGTCGAGCAGACCGAGGATGGAGCACATGGCGGGATGGGGCGAGCCCGCGAGCGGGCATAAAAAAAAGCGGCCCCTCCAGTCGTGGAGGGGCCGCTTCGGAATGGGGAGATCGAGTCTGCCTAGACCCGTACCCACACGCAGTCGCGCCTCCTCCCGGAGAGCGGATTGCGATTGGCGTTGGGGGCGAGGTGGATCATGGCGGGCGCGATGCCTGAGAGTAGGCCTCCCCTCGCGCCGATGTCAAGCCGCCGGCCTCTGGAAGCGCACCCGGCGGCGCCGTGGACCGAGAGGACGCCACGCGCTGGCGGTCGTGCTCTGCGGCCGGACCGGGGCGCCCCGAACGCACGCCGGGCTGGCGGAACGCGTCCGCCAGCCCGGAGAGAGCGAGGGTGCCGGGGCGCGCTAGGCGCGGCCGTGGCAGTGCTTGAACTTCTTCCCGCTGCCGCACGGGCAGGGGTCGTTGCGCCCCACGCGGTCGCCGGCCACGATGGGCTCGGCGGTCGCGGTCGGGTCCTTCTCGGCGGCGGACTGGCCGTTGCCCCCCTTCGCGCCGAACGTAGCGGCGTAGTTGGGGTCGCCGGCCTCGTGCTGCGCCTGGGCGCGCGAGGCGTCCATGCGGGGCTTGCTGACCTCCTGCACGCGGCGTGCGGCGGTGCCGCGGCTGTCGCCCTGCACGAGCGGGCCCGCCTTGAACACGAGCGAGACCACCTCCTCGTCAATGGTCTGGATCATCTCCTTGAAGAGACGATAGGCCTCCATCTTGTACTCGATGAGCGGGTCCTTCTGGCCGTACGCGCGCAGCCCGACGCCCTCCTTCACCTCGTCGAGGTCGCGGAGGTGCTCCGTCCACTTCGCGTCGATGGTGGAGAGCACGGCGGCGCGCTCCAGCGCGTCGTTGATCTCCTGCCCCTCGGTCTCCATCACGTCCGACGCCTGGACGACGGCGCGGAGCACCTTCCGGCCGTCCGTGAAGTCCACGAACAGGCGGGTCGGGGCGTCGTCGCCACCGCGCTCCAGCATCTGCTGGGCGCTCTGGTAGTAGGGACGCGCCAGCGCGGCGCGCTTGCGGCGGTAGTGCGCCGTCGCCTCGTCCAGGATCCGCTCCACCAGGCCGTCCTCGCCGAGCGAGTGGGCCGTCTGCGGGTCGATCTCCATGTCGAAGGCGAGGTGGCGGCGGAGCGCCTCGCGGACCTCCTCCAGGTCGCCGTTGCCGAAGTGCGCCTGCACGGTGCGCTCCGCGAAATCGCGGAGCATGTCCAGGATGTCGCCGCGGAGGCGGTCGCCCTGGAGCGCGTGCATGCGGCGGTCGTAGATGACCTCGCGCTGCGCGTTGAGCACGTCGTCGTACTCCAGCTGGCGCTTGCGGATGGCGAAGTTGTTCTGCTCCACCTTCGTCTGCGAGCGCTCGATGCCCTTGGTGATCCACTTGTGCTCGATCACCTCGTCCTCCTCCATGCCCAGCTTGTCCATGATCCGCGCGGTGCGGTCGTGGCCGAAGAGGCGCATGAGGTCGTCTTCGAGGGAGACGTAGAACCGGCTCTCGCCCGGGTCGCCCTGGCGGCCGGCGCGGCCGCGGAGCTGGTTATCGATCCGGCGCGATTCGTGGCGCTCCGTGCCGAGGATGGCGAGACCACCCATCTCGCGGACGCCCTCGCCGAGCTTGATGTCTGTCCCACGGCCGGCCATGTTGGTCGCGATGGTGACGGCGCCCTTCTGCCCGGCCTGCGCCACGATCTCGGCCTCGCTCGCAGCGCGGCTGGCCTTCGCGTTGAGGACGTGGTGCGGGACGCCCTCGCGCTTGAGCAGGCGCGAGATGGTCTCCGAGGACTCCACGCTGGCGGTGCCGACGAGCACGGGCTGGCCCTTGTCGTGGTACTCGTGGATCTTCTCCAGGACGGCCTTGAGCTTGGCCCGCTTGGTCTTGTAGACGTAGTCCTCGCGGTCGGCGCGGATGACGGGCTTGTTCGTCGGGACGACGATGACGGGGAGCTTGTAGATCTTGTCGAACTCCTCGGCCTCGGTCTCGGCCGTGCCGGTCATGCCCGCCAGCTTGGCGTAGAGGCGGAAGTAGTTCTGGATAGTGATGGTGGCGTACGTCTGCGTCGCCGCCTGCACCTTCACGTTCTCCTTCGCCTCGATGGCCTGGTGCAGGCCGTCCGAGTAGCGGCGGCCGCCGAGCACGCGGCCGGTGTGCTCGTCCACGATCTTGACCTTCCCCTCCTCGACGACGTACTCCTTGTCGATCTCGTAGAGGGTGTAGCCGCGGAGGAGCTGGTTGACGGCGTGGATGCGCTCGGAGCGCTCCGCGTACGTCGTGTAGAGCTGGCGCTTCTTCTCTTCGGTCTCGTTGTTGAGGACCGTGAGGTCGTTGTCCAGCTTGCTCTTGCGCTTCTCGTCCGTGAGCGAGGTGTCCGCCTTGAGCGCCTCGACCAGCTCGGCCTTCTTCTCGGCGGCCTCGCGCTCGATCTGCGCGATCTCGGCGCCCATGTCCGGGATGACCCAGAAGTCGGCGTCCGTGCCGGCCTGGCGGGCGACGAACTCGCGGCCCTGGTCGGTGAGCTCCAGCTGGTGGAGCTTTTCTTCGAGGGCGAAGTGGAGCGGCTCGTCCACCTCGGGCATCCGCTTGCCGGAGTCGGCGAGGCAGACCGCCTCCACCTTGCGGATGAGCATCTCCACGCCCGGCTCGCCCTTGAGCTTGATGAGCTTCTTGTTGCGGGGGAAGCCGCGCTGGGCGCGGTAGAGCGAGAGGCCGGCCTCCTCGCGGAGCGCGTTGGCCTCCTTCTTCTTGCCGGCGGCCTCCAGCTTGTCCGCCTCCTCCAGCTTCTTCTCCGCGTCCGAGACGTAGGCCGCGACCTTCTTCTGCTGGTCGCGCACGAGCCGCTCCACGAAGGGCTTGAACTCGCGGTACTGGTCCACGTCGCTCTTGGGGACGGGGCCGGAGATGATGAGCGGCGTCCGCGCCTCGTCGATCAGCACGGAGTCCACCTCGTCCACGATGGCGTAGTGGTGCGCGCGCTGCACGAGCTGGTCCGCCTCCACCACGAACGAGTTGTCGCGGAGGTAGTCGAAGCCGAACTCGTTGTTGGTGCCGTAGGTGATGTCCGCGCGGTAGGCGGCGCGGCGGCCGGCGGAGTGCGCCTTGTACTTGTCGATGCAGTCCACGGTGAGGCCGTGGAACTCGAAGATGGGCGCCATCCACTCGGAGTCGCGCTGCGCGAGGTACGGGTTGACCGTCACCACGTGGCAGCCGCGCCCGACGAGCGCGTTGAGGTAGAGCGGCGCGACGGCGGTGAGCGTCTTGCCCTCACCGGTGCGCATCTCCGCGACGGAACCGCGGTGCAGCACGAGGCCGCCGAGCAGCTGCACATCGTAGGGCACCATGTCCCACTCGATGGTGCTGCCGCCCGCTTCCCAGGACTTGCCCTTGAACCGGCGGCAGGTCTCCTTGACGACGGCGAACGCCTCCGCGGTCACGTCGTCCAGCACGTCCTCGGCCGCGTCCAACCACTCGCCTTCCAGATCGTCGAGGTCGGCGTAGAGGTCCTGGCGCTCGCGGACGGAGAGCCGTTCGGCGGTTGCCTGGCCGTCTCCGCCGGCGTCCTCGGCGTCGTCGCCAGCGGCGCGGAGGCGGGCGCGGATCTCGGCCTGCTGCTCTTCGATGGGCGTGACGGCCTCGCGGAGGCGCGCCTTGAACTCGTCGGTCTTGGCCTTCAGCTCGTCGTCGGAGAGGTGCTGGAACCGCTCGGCGTGCTCGTTGATTTCCTCGACGATGGGCCAGAGCTTTTTCAGCTCGCGCTCGTTGGCGTCGCCGCCGAAGAGCTTTTGGAGGGCTTTAATCATGGGGTGGGGTCCAATTCGGATGGGGGCGCAAGGCCGCGCTTCCCTCTTTTCAGTCCAATCGGCAAGCTACGACGGCACCTCCCGCACAACGGGCGTGCCACCGGCGGAGGTGCGCGTCCGTTCCGCCTAGCCCCCCGTTTCCGCCGGTTCTTCGGATGGCCGGCGGGCCGGCGCGTTCCGAAGCGCTCGCCTCCGGTACGTCTCGCCCCGCTGGCGGACGGTACCGGAGAGAGCAACGGCTCCCGTCACGCCCGACGAGACGGACCGCCAGCCGACGGCGCAACGGCGCCCTGCCGCTGGCGGTCCGGGATCGGCCGGGGCCGCTGAGCCTCACCCGTTCGCGCGCTCGAACTCCTGCATGAACGAGACGAGCGCGTCCACGGCCTCCTGCGAGACGGCGTTGTACAGCGACGCGCGCACGCCGCCGACCGTGCGGTAGCCCTTCAGCGCGAGGAGGTCGTGCGCCTCGGACTCGCGGATGAACTGCGCCTCCAGCTCTTCCGTGGGGAGGCGGAAGGTGACGTTCATGAGCGAGCGGCTGTCCTCCCGCGCCGTGCCGCGGTAGAAGTCCGTCGCGTCGATGGCGCCGTAGAGCGCTGCGGCCTTCTGTTCGTTGCGCTCGGCCATCGCCGCCAGCCCGCCGTTGCGCTCCAGCCAGTCCATCACCTTGCCGAGAACGTAGACGGCGAAGCTGGGCGGCGTGTGGAACAGCTTGGCCGCGTGCGTGCCGTAATCCAGCAGGGTGGGCAGGCCGTCCTGGCGGGTCTGGAGGAAGTCCTCGCGGACGAGGACGGCGCAGACCCCGCTCGGGCCGATGTTCTTCTGCGCGCCCGCGTAGATGAGCCCGTAGCGCGAGGCGTCGATGGGGCGGCCGAGGAAGTCCGAAGAGGCATCGCAGACGAGGGGCACGTCGGCCTCGGGCTCGCTCGCGTACTCCGTCCCGAAGATGGTGTTGTTGGACGTGAAGTGGACGTAGGCCGCGCCCTCGGTGAGCTGGCGCTCGTCTGGTCCGGGGATGTAGGTGTAGTCCGCGCCCTTGCTGCTGGCAGCGACGTTCACCGAGGCGCCGTCGCGGCCTCGCGCCACGATCTCGGCCTCCTTGATCGCCTTCGCGCTCCAGTTGCCGGTGTCGAGGTAGTCCGCGGTCTGGCCCGGCCCGAGGAAGTTGAGCGGGACCTGGTGGAACTGGAGGCTCGCGCCGCCCTGGAGGAAGAGCACGTGCCAGTCGTCGCCCAGGCCGAGCAGCCGCTTCATGGCGGCCTTGGCGTTCTCGTGGACCTCGGTGTACTGCCGCGAGCGGTGGCTGATCTCCATGATGGACGCCTTGGCGTCGCGGTAGGAGAGCAGCTCTTCGCGGACCTCTTCGAGGACCTCGGTGGGGAGCGCGGCGGGGCCGGCGGAGAAGTTGTGGCCGCGGAGGATGGCGGCTTCGGCGGACGACATGGGCGGAGGGGATAACGAGAGGAGAACGCTCCAACGTAGCGCGAGGCCGCCGTGTGCCGCACGCCGCGCTGGCGGTCCCGCTCACCGCGCCCCTCCATCGCGCTCCCGCCCTCGCCGAGGGCAGCCGCCAGCCGGCGGCTACTCGCAGGTGCGGCGGCGCGTATCGATCAGGTTGACGATCCGCCACGTGCCGTCCACGTTCGCGAGTTGCATGGCGTTGACGCCGCAGTGCGAGAACGTCTCGCCGAGGTAGAAGCGGTACGGCATCCACGCCGTCGCAAGGCCGGCGTCCACGAGCACCTCCACCTCGCCGATCCGCTCGTCCCACACCTCCTCGTGCGGCGTGCCGACGGCCTCTACGAAGCGGTCCGCGGAGCCTTCCACGAGGCGGAAGCCGCCTTCCTGCGGCATAACGGTCTGGAAGCGGGCCGTGGGGTGGAGCGTCGCGCGGACGGCCGTGGAGTCCCCGGCGCGCATCCCGTCGAAGAGCCGGGTGATGACGGCCTCGACCTCCGCGACGGGATCGGGGTCAGAAGCGGGTTGCGCGAAGGCAGCGGGAGCGGCGACGAGGGCCGCGAGAACGAGAAGGCGCATAGCGATCGGGGCAGGCCGCACCCGGCGCGGGGCGACAAGAAAAGGAACGAGCCGCGCGACGATCTCAGGCCTCGCCGGTTGCGTTTTCGGCTTCTTCCAGTCGCGCGGCGGCCTCCTCGTCCTGCGAGGCGGACTCCACCTCGGGCGTCTCGCGCGGCTCCGGCGGCACGTCGGCGGCGCGGCGCGGGACGAATAATTGGACTCATTCATATGTACACAGTACAAATATCATGGCTTTCTCGTACGTACGTACGTACCTACTTTTGAGATGTCTTGTAACTGTAGCAAAATGGAGCTTTCTTTATTTAGCCT
>DUBD01000123.1 GCA_012960515.1 Bacteroidota bacterium
TCGGAGAGCGCCGCGGGAGCTGCTGGCACCGCGCTCACCGCCGTGGCGGCCGAGCGGCTGGCGACCGACTGAGGCCCCCCCGCCGAACGACTCCACGTCGTTAGACCTCGGGAGGCGGTGTCCACCACCACCGCCTCGCGAGGCCATCCCGGCAACGGGGACCTCGCACGAGCCCGCACGTCATGCCCGGAACGTGCGGGCTCGTTTGTGTTTGGGCGGCCCGGTTCCAGACCGGCCGTTCCCTATTCCGTGTTCGCCCCGCTGGCGCCCTCCGCCAGCGCGTCGGGAGGGACGGCGGCGACGAGCCACACGCCATTCGTGCTGCGATAGAACGGGACGCCGCGCGCGTGCAGACGGGCGGCGTCCACGCGGAGGATCACCGGACGGCCTCGACGGGCGCCCACCCGCTCCGCCGTCTCGCGGTCAGGCGAGAGGTGGACGTGCTGGCGCGACATCGGGCGGAGGCCTTCTGCACGGATCGCAGGGAGCGCGCGGGCGACGGTCCCGTGATAGAGCACGTCGGGCGGGACCTGCGGCACGAGCCCGAGATCGACGGTGACGGAATGCCCCTGCCGGGCGCGGATCCGCTCGCCGTCCGGACTCAGTTCGAACCGCTGCTTGTCGTTCTCGCGGACGACCCGCGCGAGGCTCTCGCGCGAGAGGTCCACGCCCCGCTGGCGGGCACCGTCGAGGAGGGCGGAGACGGCGGCCCAGCCATCTTCAGAAAGGGTGAGGCCCGCCGCCTCCGGCTGATGACGGAGGACGAGCGAGAGAAATTTGCTCCGGCGGATGTCCTCGCGGCTCATTCCGCGGTGTAGACCGCCTCGCCGTCCACGACGGTCGCTAGCACCTCGGTCGCGAGGATCTGCTCCGGCGGCACGCGCATGAGGTTCTGGGAGAGGATCACGAAGTCTGCCCGCTTGCCCACTTCCAGGCTGCCGACCTCGTCTTCCATGAACCCGGCGTAGGCGGCGTCCAGCGTGAAGCCGCGCAGCGCTTCCTCGCGCGTGAGCACCTGATTGCCGTACCAGCCGCCAGCGGGCCGCATCTCGGCGTCCTGGCGGGTAACGGCGGCGTGGAAGCCGAGCAGCGGCGAGACGCGCTCGACGGGGAAGTCCGAGCCGAGCGCGAGGCGCGCGCCGGCGTCCACGATGCGGCGCCAGGCGTACGCGCCCTTGATCCGCTCCGGCCCAACGCGCGTCTCGGCCCACGGCATGTCGCTCGTGGCGTGCGTGGGCTGCACGCTGGCGATCACACCCAGCCGGGCGATCCGCTCGATGTCCTCCAGCGTGACCACCTGCGCGTGCTCGATGCGGTGGCGGCCCGCGCCGCCGTCCGTCACCTCCATCGCGCGCTCGTAGGCGTCCAGAACGACCCGGTTGCCCCGGTCGCCGATGGCGTGCGTGTTGACCTGCAGCCCGCAGTCCATCGCGCTCTCCACGACCTCCGCCAGCGCCTCGGGGCTCTGGATGAGCAGACCGTGGTTGTGCTCGTCGTCCGAGTAGGGCTCCAGGAGAGCGGCGCCGCGGCTGCCGAGCGCGCCGTCTGCATAGACCTTCAGGGACTGGACGCGGAGGCGGTCTGTGCCGGCGTAGCCCTCGGGGTACTGCGCACAGAAGGCGTCCAGTTGGTCCATGGAGAGCATGGCGTAGTTGCGGAGCGGGAAACGGCCCTCCGCGATGGCTCGCTCGTAGAGCGCGAGGTGCGAGATCGGGATGCCGGCCTCGTGCACGCCGGTGAGGCCGTAGCGCGCCGTCTCGGCCGTCGCGCGGTTGAGCGCTTCCGCCAGCACCTCGTCCGTGGCGGCAGGGATGGCGCTGGTGACGAGCGTCTCGGCGGCATCCACCAGCACGCCGGTCGGGCGGCCGTCGGCGTCGCGGAGGATCTGGCCGCCCTCGGGGTCCGCGGGCGCGGCGGCGTCCGGGTCCAGACCCGCGGCGCGGAGGGCGGCGGAGTTGACCCAGAGCGCGTGCCCGTCGATGCGCCCGAGCGCGACGGGGCGGTCCGGGAAGGCCGCGTCCAGATCCGCGCGGGTGGGGAACGGGTGCGAGCCATCGGCCTGCGCCTCCCAGTCGTTCTGGTCCCAGCCGCGGCCGGTGATCCAGGCCGTGGGCGGGAGCGTGGCCGCGAACTGGCGGAGGCGCTCGACGACCGCCTCGCGCGAGTCCGTGCCGACGAGGTCCGCCTGCAGCAGCGCTTCGCCGAGGCCCATGAGGTGCGCGTGCGCGTCGATCAGGCCGGGGATGACGGTCCGGCCGGCGGCGTCCGCGCGGGGCCAGTCCGGGTAGGCCGCCAGCAGGTCCGCCTCGGCGCCGACCGCCACGAGCGCCCCACTCGCATCGACCGCCAGCGCTTCGGCGGTGGGCGCGTCGGCGTCCACGGTGTAGATCGTGGCGTTGGTGAGGACGTACGGCGGGCCGCTCGGCAGCGCGAGGGGTTGCGCGAGGGCGGGCGCGGCGACGAGGGCGAGCAGGAGGGCGGCGAGGCGCATGGGAGACGGGTGGGATCGAACAGAAGAAACGACGAGGGCAGGCCGCCTGCCGAGCGCGGGGGGGCAGCCTATCGGCGCGAAGCGCCAGCGGCGAGCGCTTCCACGGCCTCCAACACGGGTGTCCAGTCCCCGGCCTCGCCGCGCTGGCGGGCGCCCTCGGCGAGACGAGCGCGGAGGCCAGGCTCGCGGAAGAACCGGACCGCCTCGCTCGCGAGAGCCTCGGGATCGCGCGGCGGCACCACCACGCCGCCCTCGCCCACCGTCTCCGCCAGCCCGCCGACGTCGGTCGTGAGCACGGGGCGGCCGAGGCCGAAGGCGACCTGCGCCACGCCGCTCTGCGTGGCCGAGACGTACGGCTGCACCACGAGATCAGCGGCGGAAAACAGGAGCCGCACGCGCTCCGGCGGCGCGTACTCCGCCTCGATGGTCACGGCGTCCGCGATGCCGAGTTGGGCGATCTGCTCGCGGTACGGCGCCTCGTCGTCGTAGAACTCGCCGGCCACGAGGAGGCGGGCGGCGGGGAGCGCCTCGCGGATGGCGGGCATCGCGTCCAGCAGGACGCCCAGCCCTTTGTAGGCGCGGATGAACCCGAAGAAGAGCAGGACGGGCGCCTCGTCCGGGATGCCGAGGGCGGCGCGGGCCTCGGCGCGCGGCATCGCCTCGCCGAACTGGCGGTAGGCCGGGTGCTCCACCTGGCGGGTCGGGAGGGTGCCCAGCCCCAGGGCCTCGGCGTCCTGGCGGACGCGGTCGGAGAGCACCGCCAGCCCGGCGCAGCGGGAGAGCGCGTACCGCGCGAGGGCGCGCTCCCCCGGCCTCGGCTCGTGCCCGATCGCGTTGTGCACCAACCCGATGGAGGGGATCTCCGGCGCGAGCGAGCGGACGATCTGCCCCCACATCGGCGCGAAGAACGACATCCAGTAGGGGAAGACCATCGCGCCGGCGTTCCAGCGGCGGACCTCGCGGGTGGCGTGGCGCCACGCGAGCGGGTTGAGCGGGTCCAGCACGCGGTCCGGGTCATCGGCCGCGCTCCGCTGGCGGTCCGCGCCGGGCTCCAGTTGGCTCGTGCCGGGGAACAGCAGCGAGGGGTACTGGCGGTGGAACGAGAGGCGCAGGACCTCGTGGCCGCGCGCCGCCAGCCCGTCGGCGAGGGCGTCGTGGAAGTGCGCGATGCCGCCGCGGTAGGGCGCGAACGGTCCGAGGAGGGCGAGGCGGAGAGGCGACATGAGGGGGGAAAGATGGCGACGCTCCGTGACGCCTGCGTGAGGAATAGCGCAGAGGCCGGTCCGTTCCGAAACCGGACGATACCGCTCCCGACTCCCACCCCCTTTGACATGTACCGATTTCTGTTCGCGCTGCTGCTGGCGGCGCCCGTCGCCGCGCAGGACCTCCCTGGCGTGGAGCCGCGCTCCCCGTTCCTCCTCCCGGGCCTTCCCGTTTCCGCGCATGAGGCGGGCGTTGAGCAGGCGCTCGTCGCCGGCCCGAGCGATAACCCCTACGCCTTCCGCCACAACCCCGCGCTCCTGGCGGATGCTGCGGAACGTCCCGCCGTCCGGTTCTCCGCGACCGCCGCGCAGGACCTCCTCGGCGTGGACGACCTGATGATCGGCTCCTCTGCCGCGTCCATCGGCATCGACGCGGGCGAGATCGCGGGCGGCTCTGTCCAGATCGGGCTGGGTGGTGGCTACGCGGAGTACCGCGATGCCGAGATCCTCATCACCGATGACCGGGGCCTCCTCCTCGGGGAATACGCCTCGCAGGAGCGCGAGATCGCCGGCGGCCTGGCGCTGGGCTGGAACGGCGCGCTCAACGTCCGCGTGGGCGCGACCGCCTTCCGCCGCGAGTCGCTGGAGGAGTCCCGGTCCGCCTCGCTCACGCGCGACCGCGACCGCGTGACCACGCTCGACGTGGGCGGCGCCGTTACGCTTCCCCTGCTCCGCGGCCCGAACGCGCCAGGCGAGACGGCCCTCGCGCTGGACCTCACGGGCGCCTACGTCTACCGCGGCGTCACCACGCTGGAGGACGACCGCGCCGCGTTCATCGGCGGGCCGAACGCGCTTCCCCCGGAGGTGCAGACGGTCGGCGGCAGCGCGCGGCTGGCCATCATCCGCCAGCTCGGCCGGCGCGGCACCTTCCGCCTGCTGGACGCCGACGTGCGCGCGCAGACGCACGCCTCGGACGACCTCCCGGACGAGACGCGGTTCGGCGCGACGGTCGTGCTCGCCGAGGTGATCGCGCTCCGAGCCGGGCAGTCGGACTCCGGAGACGCCGGTACGGGCGTCCGCCAGTCGGTCGGGGCAGAGCTGCGCCTCGGCGGGCTCATCCGCGCGATCGGGGCGGCGCAGGAAAACGCCTCCATGCTCGCGCTCGCGGACCGTCTCACCACCCGCTTCGAGGTAGCGCTGCTGGACGTGGGCGAGGCGGCGGAGACGCCCTACTACGGGTTCACGTTCGGCTGGCGGCCGTAGTCAGAGGGCGGAGCGCGTCCGGCTCCTCCGTGTGAAGCGGGGCCGGACGCTCGCCCCGGGGTCTGTGCCGATCTTCGGCGGCTCATTCCTTTGTGCTCATGCTTCGCACCTGCCTCCTGTTGCTGCTCGCCGCGCCCCTCGCGCACGCGCAGTCCGCGTTCCAACTACCCGAACTCTACTCCTCTCCGCAGGAGGCCGAGACCGCCGGGGCCGCCACTCTCTCCCCCACGGGTGCGCCCGCCGAAGGCCTGCTGAACCCCGCGCTCCTCGCCGGTCCGCAGGGCCTCCGCGCCTCGTACGGCGGCACGCGGGAATGGCTTGGGCTCGAAGGCACCAAGACCTCGACGGCCGGCTTCGCGTACGGCGGCGAGACCTCGCTCGGCGGCCTGCCGCTAACGGTCGGCGCGGCGCTGACGCGGCAGGAACTCCGCTTCGAGGGGATTCCCCTGACCAATCCGGAGGGACCCGACCCGACGACCCTGGAATCCGACGACGTGGTGGAAACCGCATACGGCCTCGGGCTGGCGGCACGATGGGACGGCCCCGTTCGTCTCGCCGTCGGCGCGACTGGCTTCGCCCGCCGCTCGCCTCTTCCGGAGGAGTTGGACGTGGACAACACCGACCCCGACCGCGCACTCACGGTGGACCTCGGCGCGCTGCTGGCGGTGCCCGTCCTCCGCGCCAACCCGGAGCCCCGCGCCATCTCCGTTCCCATTGAGGTCGTCGCCGGCGGCGTCCGCCGCCATATGGAGTTCTGGGGCGACTACCCGGAACGGGCCGTGGACGGCGGCGACGTCTTCCAAAGCCGCCCGCTGCCGGAGACCGGCGCGCTCGGCGGCGGGGTGGACCTCGCCATCGCGCGCGGCCTCGGCGGCGACGCCTTCGAGATCGCCTCGCTGGACATCCGCGTGGAGCGCGAGTGGGACGGCGTGGATCTACCGGAGGACTACAGGGAGGCCTACAGCGCCGACGGCATCCGCGGAGCTGCGGACTTCACGCTCTTCGAGACGCTCGGCTCCCGCAGCGGCGTGCTCTGGACCGACGGCAGCGAGCAGACGGACCGCGTGGGCAACGGGCTAAGCTTCCACGTGGACGGCCTGCTCCGCGCCATCGGCACGTTCACGGACAACGAGAGCCTCCGCCAGACAGGCGAGCAGTTCGGCCTCCGGTTCGACCTCACCGTCTACGAAGTCGCGGAGGACCGCGACCGCGTCTTCGGCGAGACGTTCTTCGGCGGCGTCGCGCTCAGCTGGCGGCCGTAGCCGGCGCGCGCTCTGCCGCGAGGCCTTCTGCCTGCTCGCGCGTGCTGGGCAGGCGGGGGCCGCCGCCGGAGACGGGGGCGGCCTCCTCGCGGACCTCCAGGCGCGAGGTCCCCTCCATCTCCGGACGCACGATCATCTCGCCGAGGAAGCCCGCCAGGAACGACTGCGTCCCGAGGATGGCGAGCATCACGCCGAAGAGCAGCATCGGCCGGTCGCCGATGGGGTGGCCGAGCGCCAGCTTCTCGAACGAGATCCAGGCCAGGATCGCGAAGCCGAGGAGGAACGCCAGCGTCCCGAGCCCGCCGAAGAACACCATCGGCCGCCGCGCGAACCGCGTCAGGAAGACGACGGTGATGAGGTCCAGGAAGCCGCGGAGGTAGCGCTCCAGCCCGAACTTGGTGGTGCCGTACTTCCGCGCGTGGTGCTTCACCACCTGCTCCTCGATGCGGGTGTAGCCCTCCCACTTCGCGAGGAGCGGGATGTAGCGGTGGAGCTCGCCGTAGACGCGGACGCTCTTGACCACCTCGCTGCGGTACGCCTTGATGCCGCTGTTGAAGTCGTGGAGTGGGATGCCGCTGAGCATCCGCGTGACGCCGTTGAAGAACTTGCTCGGCAGCCGTTTCTCCAGCGGGTCGTTGCGCTTGCGCTTCCAGCCGCTCACCAAGTCCGCGCCCGCCTCCAGGCGGCGCACCATCTCGGGCAGCTCCGCGGGGTCGTCCTGGAGGTCCGCGTCCAGCGTGGCCACGAAGCGGCCGCGGGTCCGCTCGAAGCCGGCCGCCAGCGCGGCGCTCTTGCCGTAGTTGCGGCGGAACTGCACGCCGCCGAAGCGCCCGTCGTCCGCGCCGAGCCGCGCGATGGCGTCCCACGAGCCGTCCGAGGAGCCGTCGTCGATGAGCCAGACCTCGAAGGAGAGCCCGGCGCCATCGAGCGACTGGCGGATCTGGTCCGCCAGCTCGGGCAGGCTCTCGGCCTCGTTGTAGACCGGGACGACGACGGAGAGGTCGGGGCGCATGGGCGAGAGGGATGAGGGACGAGGGATCAGGGGTGAGGGGGCTCTGCCCATGGCTCCATCCCTGATCCCTCCATCCCTCCGGCTACGTGTCGATCGTCGCGTAGCGGGCGTTCCGCTCGATGAACTTGCGCCGCGGCTCCACGGCGTCGCCCATGAGCGTGGAGAACGTCTTGTCCGCCGCGGCGGCGTCCTCGATGGTGACGCGCTGGAGCATCCGGGTGTCCGGGTCCATCGTGGTGGACCAGAGCTGCTCCGGGTTCATCTCGCCGAGCCCCTTGTAGCGCTGCACGCCGACGGACTTCTGGCCGCCCATCTCGGCGATGAGCGCCGCCAGCTGGTCGTCGTTCCAGGCGTACTCCTCCTTCTTGCCCTTCTTGGCGCGGTAGAGCGGCGGGAGCGCGACGTAGATGTAGCCGGCCTCCAAGAGCGGGCGGAGGTAGCGGTAGATGAACGTGAGCAGGAGCGTCCGGATGTGAGCGCCGTCCACGTCGGCGTCCGTCATCAGGATGATCTTGTGGTAGCGGAGCTTCTCGTCGTCGAAGTCCTCCGGGTTGCCGGAGATGCCGACGCCGAGCGCGGTCACGATGTTCTTGATCTCCTCGTTGTCCAGCACCTTGTCCAGCCGCGCCTTCTCGACGTTGAGGATCTTGCCTCGGAGGGGGAGGATGGCCTGGAAGTGCCGGTCGCGCGCCTGCTTGGCGGAGCCGCCGGCGGAGTCACCCTCCACGAGGTAGAGCTCAGAGATGGTCGGGTCCTTGCTGGCGCAGTCCGCCAGCTTGCCGGGGAGGCCGCCGCCGCCGAACGCGCTCTTGCGCTGGACGAGCTCGCGCGCCTTGCGGGCCGCGGTCCGCGCCTGCGCGCTGAGGATGACCTTCTGGATGATGGTCTTGGCCTCCTTCGGGTGGTCGTCCAGCCACTCCGCGAGGCGCTGCGCCACCAGGCTCTCGACGGCGCCCTGCACCTCGCCGTTGCCCAGCTTGGTCTTGGTCTGGCCCTCGAACTGCGGCTCGGCCACCTTCACGCTGAGAACCGCGGTGAGGCCCTCGCGGAAGTCGTCGCCGGAGAGGCTGACCTTCGCCTTCTTGAGGAGGTCGTTGCTGTCCGCGTAGTTCTTGAGCGTGCGCGTGAGGGCGCGGCGGAAGCCGGAGACGTGGGTGCCGCCCTCGTGCGTGTTGATGTTGTTGACGAACGAGAGGACGTTCTCCTGGTAGCCGGTGTTGTACCGCATCGCGAGCTCCACGGGCACCTCGCCCGTTTCGTCCTCGATGTGGATGGCGTCCTCGAAGAGGGAGTCGCGCGTCTCGTCCAGGTAGGCGACGAACTCGGCGAGACCGCCCTCGGAGTAATAGGTCTCCGTGCGGAGCTCGTCGTCGTCCTCGCGGCGGTCCTCCAGGGTGATGGTGACGCCCTTGTTGAGGTACGCGAGCTCGCGCATGCGCGCCGCCAGCGTGTCGAACCGGTAGACGGTCTCGAAGAAGATGGTGGTGTCCGGGCGGAAGTGGACCGTGGTGCCCGTCTCCTCGCCGGGCTCCATGTCCCGCACGCGCGAGAGTTCCTCGATGGTGTCGCCGCGCTCGAAGGCCATCTTGAAGACGCCGCCGTCGCGCTTGACCTCCACGTCCAGGCGGGTGGAGAGCGCGTTGACGCAGCTCACGCCGACGCCGTGGAGGCCGCCGGAGACCTTGTAGGTGTCCTTGTCGAACTTGCCGCCCGCGTGGAGGACCGTCATCACGACCTCGACGGCCGGCTTGCCCTCGCGCGGGTGCATCTCCACCGGGATGCCGCGGCCGTCGTCCGAGACGGAGATGGAGTTGTCCTCGTGGATGGTGACCTCGATGTGGTCGCAGTAGCCCGCGAGCGCCTCGTCGATGGAGTTGTCCACGACCTCGTAGACGAGGTGATGGAGCCCGCGCACGCCGACGTCGCCGATGTACATCGCGGGGCGTTTGCGGACGGCCTCCAGCCCTTCGAGGACCTGGATGTTGCCGGCGCCGTACGCCTTCGGCGCGCCGTCGGCCGGCGGGGTGGAGGGGGTGTCAGGAGTAATCTCAGCCATTGGGGGAGGTCGGACGCGGGGCCGGTCAGAGAGCCGATCTGTAGCCTGTAAATCTACGGCCCCGACGGTGGGGTGTCAGAGCCCGAGGAACGGCCTGAGGCGGCATTTGTTGGGATTCGGCCGCCCCTTCGCGGGGTCTCCTCGCCCGCGCGCGCGAGGTCTGGCGCGCCCCGGCCCCGCCCCGCTGGCGGTCCGTCTCAGCGCCCGTCTGACGACGCCGACGGCCGCCGCCAGCCCGCAGCGGTGGCGCGGTCTTCGCCTGCGCTTGGGGGGCGCGTCACGGGACGCAGCGTGGGCCGCCGGTATCTTCGTGCCGTTGACTCCCCCGCCCATGCAGCTCCCCCTCGACCTCCGATCCGACGACCCCGTCCTCACCGACGACCAGGGCCGCCGCAAGCTCTACGTCGCCGTCGCGGGCAACATCGGCGCGGGGAAGAGCACGCTGACGAAGATCCTCGCGGAGTACTTCGGCTGGAACCCGTTCTACGAGAGCGTGGACGACAACCCGTACCTCTCGGACTTCTACGCGGACATGCCGCGCTGGAGCTTCAACCTCCAGGTCTACTTCCTCTCCAGCCGCTTCCGCCACCAGAAGGACATCGAGCGCGCGCCGCAGTCCGTGGTGCAGGACCGGAGCATCTACGAGGACGTGGAGATCTTCGCGCGCAACCTCCACAACATGGGGCTGATGGACGGCCGCGACTACGAGAACTACGCGGCCCTCTTCGCCATCATGACGGCGTACCTCCAGCCGCCGGACCTCCTCGTCTACCTCCGCGCGAGCGTGCCGACGCTCGTCCGCCAGATCCAGAGCCGCGGGCGCGACTTCGAGACCGGCATCCGGCTGGACTACCTGGAGCGCCTCAACGGGCTCTACGAGGACTGGATCGAGCGGTACCCGCACCCGAAGCTGGTGATCGAGACGGACTCGCTGGACTTCGTGAAGGAGCCCGAGGACCGATTCCAGATCCTGAGCCGCATCGAGAGCCGCCTCTACGGGCTGTTCCCCGAGCGCTCGGAGCCGGTGGAGGGGTGAGCCCCGGCCCGCCGCCGGCGCACCGGACACGCGGAGGCATGGGCACGGCCCACCTCCGCCTCGCCGCGCTGGCGGTGCTCGTGGCCGGTGGGACGGTCGCGAACGCGCAGGACTCGCTGCAGGTCGCGCCGCCGGACTCGGTCCGCGCTGAGCGCCCGCTCCTCGCGCCGAGCGCGCCCGCCAGCGGGCGGCCGCTGACGCCGGTCCCCGCCCTCACGCCCGCGCTGGACGCCGCGGATCTCCTCGCGAGGCCATCGTCCGCAGCGCTCTCCACCTTCGCGTACGAAGTGGGCGCGCCCGGCCACCTCGCAGGGTTCTCGCTGGACGCCCTCGCGCCGGAACGCGCCGCCGTCACGCTGGACGGCCGCCCGCTGGACGACCTGTTTACGGGCGCGCCGCGCGCAGACCTGCTGCCCTGGGAGGCCACGGACCGGATCGGCCTCGCGGGCCCCGAGGCCGGCGCACCGCTCACCCTGGCGACCACGCTGCGGCCCTTCCGCGAGCGCGTCCCCATCACCGAGTTGCGCTTCCACAGCGGGCGGCTCGGGATTCAGAACGTCGCCGGGACGCACGCGCAGACGCACCGCTCGCCGTGGGGGATCGGCGGAGAGCGGGCGCGGCTGACCGGCACGTTCCACGTGGGCAGCCGCCGCTCAGACGGCCCCGTTTCCGGCGCGACGCTCCGCCAGACGAACGTCCTCGCGCGGCTGGCGCTGGCGGCGCCCGGCTGGGCCGCCGAGGTCACCAACCTCTACGCCGACCGCCGGAGTGGCGCCCGCCGCGGCGTTCTGGACGACGGCTTCGCGTTCGACCCGTTCCGCGCCTCGGTCCTGGACGCGAGCGCCACGCGCACCACGCTCCGCAACGAACTCGCCGCGACGCTCCGCGTGCCCGCCGTCTCCCGCCAGCCGCTGGCGGTCTGGGCCTCGTGGACGCGCCAGGTCTCGCGCTACTCCCCCGCGAGCACGGACACCATCTCAGCAGCGGGCAACCGGTTCGCCGTGGGGCTCTCGCAGCGGCTCGGCCGCCCCACCCTCCGCGCCTGGGCCGCGCTGGACGACGATCCGTGGGGACGCCTGGACCCGCTCGGCGATGGCAACGAGCGTCTCCAGATCCACGCCGCGCTGACCGACACGCTCGCGCTCGGCAGTGTGCGGCTGGCGGGGCAGGTCGGCGGGCACGTGGCGGATGGGCAGATCGGTCCGGCGCTGGCGCTCCGGGCGGAGGCGGGCGCGGTGTCCGGCGCCGTGGCATGGACCGGCGTGATTCCCGGGCGGATCGAGGAATCGGGTTACTTCCCGCCCGAGGCCGTTGCGCCGGGCGTGCCCGTCGGGCTCGCGGCGGACGGGCGCGAGCAGGTGATCGCCGCGGAGATCGGCGGGCGCGTGAGGGTGGGCGCGTTCAGCCTCGCGTTGCGTCCGTTCGGCCGGCTGATCGTGGACGCGCACCGGCTGCTGGAGAGCGAGAACGTGGAGACCGCCGCCGCGACGGACCTCGTGTTCGGCTACGGCCGCGCCGTCGAGCCGGTCGGGATGGTGGGCGCGCAGGCGGCGCTGGGCTGGCGCGAGGCCGCGGACAGCGGGCTCTACCTCCGCTCCACCGCGACGGCCCAGGCGTGGCCGCTCCGCGACCCGACCGAGGTCTCGGACCGGATGGCAGAGGCCGCCCCCGCCGTGTTCGGCACGTCCCGCCTCGGGCTCCGCGCGACGCGCGTCGGCACCGGCACCGCCTCCCTGGACGCCGGCGCGACGGTCCGCGCCTGGACGGCCTACCGCGGCCTCCGCGTGCACCCCGCGACCGGGCTCCTCGCCCTCGCGCGGACAGACGCCGACCGCCTCCCCGCCCGCGCCACGCTGGACCTGGACGCCGAGGTCACCTTCGGCACCCGCGCCCGCGTCTCCGTCGCGTGGGTCAACCTCCTCTCCGGCCTCGCCTACGACGGCGTGCGGACGCTCCAGGGCGAGCCGATGCCCGGCCGCCACCTCCGCTTCGGGGTGTTCTGGGCGTTCACGGAGTAAGGCGAGGAGCAATCACCCCCCGCTCGGCTGGCGGTGCCTCTCGATGGCCGCGACCGCCAGCGGGCGGCGGCGGAGGTTTCCAGACCTTTCGCGCTCTGCCCGGCGCTCCCGCGCGATCTTGCCCGCTTCCGATCCTCACCCGGCACCTCGCATGGCCGTCACGCTCGACACCATCGTCTCCCTCGCCAAACGGCGCGGGTTCCTCTTCCCCTCCTCCGAGATCTACGGCGGCCTCGGCGCGGTCTACGACTACGGCCCGCTCGGCGTCGAGCTCAAGCGGAACGTCCGCGAGCGGTGGTGGCGCGCGATGGTCCACGAGCACGAGGACGTGGTCGGGCTGGACGCGGCCATCCTCATGCACCCCACGGTCTGGAAGGCGAGCGGCCACGTGGACGCCTTCAACGACCCGATGATCGACGACAAGCAGTCGAAGAAGCGCTACCGCGCCGACCAGCTCATCGAGGGCCACATCGCCAAGCTGGAGAAGAAGGGCAAGACCGACGAGGCCGAGCGCGTGCACGGCGCCCTCGTAGCGGCGCTCAACGCCGAGGACCCCTCGAAGGCGCTCTACGACGTCATCATGGCCGAGGAGATCCGCGCCCCCGAGTCCGGCGCGTTCGACTGGACCGACGTCCGCCAGTTCAACCTCATGTTCGAGACGAAGGTGGGCGCCGTAGACGGCGACGCCATCTACCTCCGCCCCGAGACGGCGCAGGGCATCTTCGTCCACTTCGGCAACGTGCAGCAGACGAGCCGCCAGCAGGTGCCCTTCGGCATCGCGCAGATCGGCAAGGCGTTCCGCAACGAGGTCGTCGCGCGGCAGTTCATCTTCCGGATGCGCGAGTTCGAGCAGATGGAGATGCAGTACTTCGTCGCGCCCGGCTCGCAGATGGAGCACTACGAGGCGTGGGCGGAAAAGCGGATGGCGTGGCACGAGAGCAACGGCGTCCGCCCGAGCCGCCTCCGCTGGCACGACCACGAGAAGCTGGCGCACTACGCGGACGCCGCGAAGGACGTGCAGTACGAGTACCCCTTCGGCTGGCAGGAGATCGAGGGCATCCACTCCCGCACGGACTACGACCTCAGCCGCCACCAGGAGTTCAGCGGCAAGAAGCAGGAGTACTTCGACCCGCAGACCAAGGAGCGCTACATCCCGTACGTCGTCGAGACGTCCGTCGGGCTGGACCGCACGATCCTCATGCTCCTCTGCGACGCGTTCCACGAGGAGGAGGTGCCCACCGCGAAGGAGGGCAAGACCGAGACGCGCTCCGTCCTCCGCTTCCACCCCGCCATCGCGCCGTACCAGGTGGCCGTCTTCCCGCTCGTGCGCAAGGACGGGATGCCGGAGAAGGCGAAGGCCATCGCCGCCGACCTCCGCGGCGGGCTCAACGTCTTCTACGACGAGAAGGGCGCGATGGGCCGCCGCTACCGCCGCCAGGACGAGATCGGCACGCCCTTCGGCGTGACCGTGGACGGCCAGACGCTGGAGGACGGGACGGTCACCATCCGCTCGCGCGACACGATGGAGCAGGACCGGATCCCCGCCGAGAACGTGGCCGCCTACGTCCAGGACGCCACCGCTGCCTGGACCGCCCCGACGGACTGAGCCCCGCCCCGCTGGCGGCCCCCCTGAGCGAGACCGCCAGCCGTCAAGACCGCCCGAGCGCCCGAGCGCCCGGCCTCCCGTGTGGAGCCGGGCGCTCATCGTTTCTCCCGACCTCGCCGATGCGCGCCGCCAGCGGGCAGCCGTCAGGCGCTGAGCCGCCGCAGGAGCCCGAGCACTCGGCGGGCCCGCTCCACCCGCGTCGGCCCGGGGGGCACGAGGCCTTCCACGCCCGCGACGAACGTCGCATCGGCCAGCAAGTCGGTGAACGTCGCACGTAGATAAGCGCGGACGTCCTCAGGCGCGGCGTCGAACTCCGCAGCGAACGTCGGCCGGCCGTCCAGCACGGTGACAATGTCTTCGAGATCACGACTCGCCAGCACGTCTCCCGCGTGCTCGCGTCCCGGACTCCCGAACGCCTCCAGCTTGGTGGCCACGAACGCGACGGCGTTGGCGACGCGCACCTCGGGACCGTTGGGCAGCGCGACCCGTTGCTCGGACGCGAGGGCGTACCCGTACCACCGGTTGCTGAAGCCGAGAATGGCGGGGTCCGTCGGCATGACGTCCAGTGGAATGCCGTCGTACACGAACCGGCAGATGGGGGCGCCCTCTGACGTGTCGTGCCGGAAGCCGAGGTCGCGGAGCCGCGCTTCCAGCCGCGCATACGCCGACCGCGAAGAGGCCTCCACGATCACGTCGATATCGTCCGTGGGCCGGATGCCATCAGACCCGAGGTCGGAGATGATGAGCGGTGCCGCCGCACCGCCGACGAAAACGACCTCGTCTACCAACGGCCCGAGCGCGAGGGCGATCTGGCGCACTGCAGCGACAGGGTCGTTCATCTCAGCAGAGGGCCTCGCGAATGATGTGCTCCGCGCGGTCCCGCTCCCTCGCGCGCCCCACCCGAAGCTCGTCTACGGCGGCGAGCAGGATGTACAACGCCGGGTCCCGCTTCGCCGCGACAGGTGCCGACCGATACAGCGGCTCTACAACGCGCCCCTGGTCCGTCCCGTCGGGGTCCGGCCAGACGAGGAGGTCATTTTCTGGGTACCCGTTCGCGCCATCGAGTCCGGGAGCGGCAAACCCGGTTTGCATCCCGCGGCTGGTCGGCGCCCCTCGCTCCGCGAAGTAGACGTGGTCCGCTCCATAGATGAGGAACAGGCCGAGCTCGGGCTGGACCGCTGTCCGCGCCACTTCGGAGAACAACCGCGCTTTCGTTGCTCGCTGGATCGCCGCGTGCGTCTCTGAAAGGCTGAGACCTACGGACTCTGACAGCGACGCATAGGTCCACTCGTTTGGCCAGAGCGTGGTGAGCTTGAGCAGGACGAGGACATCTTGGGGCTTGAGCATCCCATTCGTGTTTCGCGAAACGCGAAAATAGTGATCCACTGGGGAAGCCCCTGCCCCGCTGGCGGTCCCTCTGAGCGAGACCGCCGCCTGTTGAGCCCGCCGGAGCGCCCGGACTCCCGCGTGGAGCCGGGCGCTCATCGTTTCTCCCGCCCTCGCCGAGGCGCGCCGCCAGCGGGCAGAACCCGGAACGCCGGATCCCGTACGCCCGCGCCGGTATCTTCGCGCCGACTGACTCCCCACCCCATGACCGACCTCGACTCGCCCCCCTTCGCGTCCGGCGGGCTCAGCCACATCGACGAGCACGGCCGCGCTCGGATGGTGGACGTGTCCGCCAAGAACGCGAGCGCGCGCACGGCCGTTGCCGCCGGTGCCGTCCGCCTCGGGGCCGACGCCTTCGCCGCCGTCCGCGACCAGCAGATCCAGAAGGGCGACGTGCTGACCGTTGCGCAGATCGCGGGCGTGCTCGGCGCGAAGCAGGCCAGCCGCCTCCTCCCCCTCTGCCACGACGTGCTGCTGCAGAACGTCGAGATCGAGTTCGGGCTGAACGAGGCTGATCAGGCCGTGGAGATCCGTGCGATCACCAAGACCGAAGGCCCGACGGGCGTCGAGATGGAGGCGCTCACGGCCGTCTCCGTCGCCGCGCTGACGGTCTACGACATGTGCAAATCGCTCTCCAAGGAGATCGAGATCACCGGCCTCCGCCTCCTCGCGAAGACGGGTGGCCGCAGCGGCGACTACCGCCGCACCAACTAACCCCCGCCCGCCATGGAAGCCCTCTTCGGCGCAGGAAGCCTCGTCATCATTCTGGTCATCGCCCTCGTGGCGGTGTTCCTGCTCTACTTCATCCCCGTCCGGCTGTGGATCACGGCCATCTTCTCCGGGGTGAAGCTGAAGCTCTTCCGCGACCTCGTCGGGATGCGGCTGCGCAACGTGCCGCCGGCCAACATCGTCCGCCCGCTCATCACCGCGCACAAGGCCGGCATCCCCGTCGCCACGCCGCAACTGGAGGCGCACTACCTCGCGGGCGGCCACGTGCAGCAGGTGGTCAACGCGCTGATTTCCGCGGACAAGGCCAACATCGACCTCCCGTTCGAGCGCGCGACCGCCATCGACCTCGCGGGCCGCGACGTGTTCGAGGCCGTGCAGGTGAGCGTCAACCCGAAGGTCATCGAGACGCCGCCGATCTCCGCCATCGCGAAGGACGGCATCCAGGTCCGCGCCATCGCGCGCGTGACGGTCCGCGCCAACATCGAGCGGCTGGTGGGTGGCGCCGGCGAGGAGACCATCATCGCGCGCGTCGGCGAGGGCATCGTGAGCACCATCGGCTCGTCGGCGACCCACGCGGGCGTGCTGGAGAACCCGGACCTCATCTCCAAGACGGTGCTCTCGAAGGGGCTGGACAGCGGGACCGCCTTCGAGATCCTCTCCATCGACATCGCCGACGTGGACGTGGGCGAGAACATCGGCGCGAAGCTGCAGACGGACCAGGCCGAGGCCGACCTCCAGGTGGCCCGCGCGAAGGCGGAGGAGCGCCGCGCCGCGGCCGTCGCCCATGAGCAGGAGCAGCGCGCCAACCTCGTCGCGGCCGAGGCGGAAGTCCCGAAGGCCATGGCCGAGGCGTTCCGCAACGGCAACCTCGGCGTGATGGACTACTACCAGATCCGGAACGTGGAGGCGGACACCCGCATGCGCGACGCGATCAGCGGTGGCGACCCCGGCACGGAAGCCCAGAAGTAACCCGCGCCCGCTGGCCCGAACCGCCAGCGGGTGCCTCGCTCCCCCTCCCGCTCCCCTCCGATGAGTAGCGCCCCCGCCCCGCTGGCGGCTCGCGTGGCCGCGTTCGCCAGCGCCGCCGCGCTTTCCACGACGCAAGACGTCGTCCGCCTGACGCTGCCCGCGCTGGGACCGGACGCCGTGCCCGAGACCGTCGCGGAAGAGACGCTCGTGCTGGTCTCCGCCGTCACGGCCCGTGCCGTGGAGGTGGGGCTCCGCGAGACGGACGCCGTGGAGGCCGCGGGCTCCGCCGTAGCAGAGGTCCCGTTCCTCTACCACGACTTCCTGCTCGGCGCGGAGATGGTGGCCCAGGGCGCCGAGGGCGACGTGGAGCCGGACCAGAGCGTCTACGAGCGCCTCGCGCGGAAGGCGGAGTTCTACGGCGTCCACTTCCCGGCGGGGCGCTTCCCCGGGCCGCGCGCCCTCGGGGACAAGCTGCCGCTGTGGATGGGCCGCGTCTCCCCGCCCGGTCTTCCGACCTCGCCCGACCAGCGCCTCGGCGACCTCGGCATCGCAGACGTGCTGGCGACGCACGCGCGCCTCGTGATGGCGTTCGCGCAGCAGGCCGCGGGCTGACCTCGCGCCGAGACGGACCGCCAGCGGACGGCGCCTACTCCTCCAGCCGGACGGCCGTGCCGTACGCGAGCATCTCGGACATCCCGCTGCCCACGCTGCTCGTGGTGAAGCGGACGTTGATGACGGCGTCCGCGCCCAGGTCCACGGCGTCGGACTTCATGCGGTCCAGCGCTTCGTCCCGGGCATCGCGGAGCATCTCCGTGTAGCCGCGGATCTCGCCGCCGACGACGCTCTTGAGCCCCGCCATGATGTCGCGCCCGACGTGCTTGGCGCGGACGGTGTTGCCGTAGACCACGTCGAGGTGTTCCACGACGGTCTGGCCGGGGATGTGATCGGCGGAGGTGATGGGGATGAGGGGCGAGCGCATGGGCGGGGGGTTATCGGAGGAGAGCGTCCAGGTCCGCCGCCGCTACGTCGCGGCCGTCGGGCGAGGTTCGGTCGAAGACGACGGCGTGGTCCGCGCCGAGAAGTTCGGTCGCCGCCTCGGTCACACGGAGCGCGGTGCCCTCTGGCAGCCCCGCCACGAGCGCCTCCGGGTTCGCGCCGATGAACTCCGCCAGCCGCTCGCGGCGCGTCTCGCCCCGGTGGCCCGGCGGGTGCGCGTCGGTAAAGTGCGGGTTGATCTGGTAGGGCACGAACCCGAACGCGTCGAAGGTGGGCGGCTCCACGATGGGCATATCGTTCGTGGTCCGGATGGTGGGGCCGGCGAGGTTGGAGCCGGCGCTCCAGCCCACGTAGGGCACGCCGCCGCGCACGCGCTGGCGGATGAGTTCGACGAGGCCCATCCGGTACGTCTCGCGCAGGAGGTGGAACGTGTTGCCCCCGCCCACGAGCACGGCGTCCGCATCCGTCACCAGCCCCGTCGGGTTGTTCGTCTCGTGCACGCTCACGATCTCGGCGGGGAGTTCCGCCAGCGCCTCGCGCACACGGGCCGCGTAGGCGTCCCACGTGAGGGTCACGCCCGCGTACGGCACGAACGCGGCTCGCTCCACGCCTGCGAGGTGCTCCCGGAGCCAGGGCAGCGCGTGCGTGAGGTACCCGGGGTCTGAGGAGGAGTTGGAGAGGAGGAGGAGGTTCATGGCCGGAGCGGTTTGGGGTTCAAGGGCCGCCGTCTACACCTCCGACCGCTGGCCCCGCCCCTCTACAATCGTCGGATGCGGACGGACTCGATGCGGGCGGGTGTGGCCTCCAGAACGGTGAAGCGGTAGCCCTCCAGGTCGAACGCCTCGTGCTCGTCCGGGACGGTGCCGACCTGCGAGAGGAGGTAGCCCGCGATGGTCTCGTAGTCGCCCTCAGGAAGTTCGATGCCGGTCTCCGTCGTGAGGTCGTCCAGTTCCACGCGGCCGTGGACGAGCCAAACGCCGGGCTCGGTCTCGCGGATGGGCGCCGCGGCGGCGTCGTGCTCGTCGCGGATGTCGCCGAAGAGCTCCTCCAGGAGGTCCTCCAGCGTGACGATCCCGGCCGTCCCGCCGTACTCGTCCACGACGACCGCCAGCGTGGAGTGCGAGGTCCGCACGCCGTCCTCCTCGCCCTGCAGGAACGTGAACAGCAGGTCCTTGGCGGGCTTGGACTCCGGGACCACGCGGACGCGCCGCGTGATGGTCTTGAGGTCGTCCGGGGCGTGGAACAAGTCGTGCGCGAGGACCACCCCGACGATCCGGTCGATGTTCTCGCGGTAGACCGGGAGGCGGCTGAAGCCCGTCTCGACGAAGAGGTCGCGGACCTCCGTCAGGCTAGCGGTCTCGTCCACGGCGCGGATCTCGGTGCGCGGCACCATGGAGTCCTTGACGCGGAGGCTCCGCAGCTCGAACACGTTGGAGAGGATCTCGCTCTCCTCCTCGTCCAGCTCGATCTGGCCCGTCTCGCGGCTCTCGCGCAGCACGATCTCGAAGTCGCGGCGGATGAACTGCTGCACGGTGTCGCCCTCGGCTCCGAGGGCACGCACGAACAGCCCGCTCGTGGCCTTCGCCAGTTGGATGAGCGGCCAGAACAGCCAGTAGGTCAGCTTCAGCGGCCCCGCCAGCGTGTAGAGCACGCGGTCCGTCGGGTTGCGGAGGAGGGACTTGGGGATGACCTCGCCGAGCACGAGGACGAGCAGCGCCGCGATGAGCGTCTGCGCGGTGAGCACGAGCCCGGGCGAGCCGCCGAGCGCGGCCTCCAGCGGCGCTTCCAGCGCCAGGCTCATCAGCGTGGAGTAGACGACGAGCGCGACGTTGTTGCCGACGAGCGTCGTCGTGAGGAACGTGGCGGGGTCCGCGAGGAAGTCCCGCACGACGGTCCCCACCCACCCGGCGCGGCGCGCGCGGACCTCGGCCTTGAGCCGGTTGGCGGTCACGAACGCGATCTCGGAGCCCGAGAAGAACGCGCTCAGGCCGAGCAGAACGAGGATGGCGGCGATGGTCATAGGAAGGACAGAAGAGTACGGAGGAAAGCGGGCGCCTTCCTCCTCGCTCCGTCCGCGTTCCTCACCGCGCTAGCGGCCCTGGAACTCCGGCTTCTGCCGGTTGAGGAACGCCCCGACGCCCTCGGCGAAGTCTTCCGTGGCGACGCACTGGCCGAACAGCGCGGCCTCCTGCTGGAGCCCCTGCGGGAGCGGGAGGTCTGCCGCGCGGAGCGCCTGGAGACTCATCGCGACCGCCACGGGTGCCTTGCTCGCGATGGTCATCACGAACGCCTTCGCGGCCTCCGCCAGCTCGCCGGCGGGCACCACCTTGTTGACGAGGCCCACCCGCTCGGCGCGCTCCGCCGGGATCCGGTCGCCCGTCAGCAGCATCTCCGCCGCGATGCCGTGGCCCACGAGGCGCGGCAGCCGCTGCGTCCCGCCGAAGCCCGCGATCAGCCCGAGGTTGACCTCCGGCTGCCCGAACTGCGCGGACTCGCTCGCCACGCGGAGGTGGCAGGCCATCGCCAGTTCGCAGCCGCCGCCGAGCGCGAACCCGTTGACCGCCGCCACCACCGGCTTCGGCATCTGCTCGATGGCGTTGAAGACCGCCTGGCCGCGGAGCGCGAACCGGTGCGCCTCCAGCGGCTCCATCCCGGCGAACTCCGAGATGTCCGCGCCTGCGGCGAACGCCTTCTCGCCAGAGCCCGTGAGGACCACGCCACGCACCGCCGGATCGGACTTGGCCGCGCGCATCGCCTGCCCCAACTCCCCGACGAGCTGGCGGTTGAGCGCGTTGAGCGCGTCCGGGCGGTTGAGCGTGATCGTGGCGACGCCGTCGGCGTCCACGTCGTAGAGGAGGGTCTGGAAGTCCATGGGGCGAGTGGGGACTGGAAAGAGAGGGGCCGAGGGCGACGATGGGACGGGGCCGCCGGAGTGCACCGCCAGCCCCTACGTCCCGAGTCGCCAGCCCCGGCGAGTGGAGCGAGCCTCAGCCGCCTTCGCGCTGGCGGCGGCGCTCGGCGGCAGCGGCCGACTCCGGCGCGTCCTCGTCGAGCAGGCCCGCGTCGATGCGGTCCTCGGCCTCCAGGGCCGGCGTGGAGAACACGTCGAGCGCGTCGAGGTCGAGCGAGGTGAGGCCGGACATGGGGTCGCCGAAGGCGTCCTCCAGCGCTTCCACGCTGGCCTGCGTCTCCTCCACCTCGCTCACGAGGGTGTCCAGCTGGAAGGTGACCTCCTCCGGGTTCTGCATCGTGAGCGACTGCTCGTAGACGTAGCGCGTCACGTCCTCGATGGTCTCCAGCTGCGCGCCGATGATCGCGAGGTTCTCGTTCGCCTTCTTGAACCGGTCCAGCCGCTTCTCCAGGATCCCGAGGCGGCGCTGCTTGATGGAGCGCACGCGCGGCGGGTCCGCCTGCATCTCCTGCCGGAGCGCGTCGATGGCGCGGACGATCTCTCGCTCGCCGGTCCGCTCCGTGAAGCGGATGTAGCGCTCCTTGAGCTGGAGGAGGTTGAGGTAGGAGTCCAGGAGGCCGTCCAGCTTCTTGAGGTGCGCCTCCAGGATGCCCTGGGAGGAGTAGGGCAGCTTCGCGAAGTTGTCCTTGATGGCCTTCTCCATGTTCCGGAAGCGGACGTAGCGCTTCTGGTCCTCCTTGGAGAGGGAGCGGAAGACCTCGCGGTCATCGCGGCCCTGCGCCTTCCGTTCCGCCATCTTGCGCGAGCGGACCAGGCGCTGGTAGCGCTCCGTGCGCGGGACCGTGCCGAGGTAGAGGAGTTCGGCGGCGGCGGCGAAGAGCAGCAGCACGTTGGCCGCGGCGCCGCCGGTGAGGAGGGCCGCCACGAGGGCGAAGATCAGGAACCCGAGGTTGAGCGGGCTCATGAACGCCTCCTTGTAAAAGTTCGGTTCTTCGGTCATGTAGGAAGGGGCGAGTGGCCGGCGGCGACTCGCTACTGGCCGCTCCGCGGGCGGCCGATGGACTTCGCGCCACGGTCCGGCTGGGCGGACGCCGGCGCCTCCGGCTCGGGGGGCGTGCGGCCGATGGTCTTACCGTCGGCGGGGGCGGCGCGGTCCGGCTGGCGGGTGCCGCCAGCGGGCGGCGCGGCGGGAGTGTCGCCGCCGAGCTCGGCCTTCATCTGGCGGATGAGCGCCTCGGCATCAGACTGGCGCGTGGCCTCCGCATCGGCCTCGGCGCGGACGGCGCGCTCGGCCTCCTCGCTGGCGATCTCGAAGCGGGCCTCGGACATCGCGGAGGACTCCGTCACCTTGCCGACGAACTCGTCGTGGGTGGCGTCCTGCTCGGGCGTCTGCATCCCGCGGAGCGCGCCGAGCATGGAGGCCTTCCGGGAGGCGTCGCGGTGCTGCTGCTTGAGCGCGCGGAGCTTCCGGAGGTGCGCCTTCTCTTCGGCCTTGATCCGTTCAAACTCGTCGTTGCTCATGGGGCTGGGGGCTGGGGAGGCAGGAACGCGCGGTGGGGGGAGGCCCGAGACCGCCGGACCGCGTGTCCCCTCTACTCCGTGCGGGTACGGGCGCGTTCCGCAGCGCTCGCGTCGCTGACGGACTCGTCCGGGATCTGGGGCGCGCCGGTCTGCGCGGGCGGCTCGGACATGCCCATCTCCAGCTTGAACTGCTTGACGAGCTCGGCGGCCTGGATGTCCTGCGCGTCCTCCTCGATCTGCATGGCCTCCGTGTCGATGGAGTCCAGCGCCATCTCCATGCGCGCCTCAGACTTGGCCGTCTGCTCGTTGACGCGGTGGATCATCTCGTCGTGCGTGGCATCCACGCCGGCGACCTCGAACTGCTCCAGGGTGTCGGCGATCTTCGCCTGCCACTTGGCGCGCTCGTGGGCGCGGAGGGCCTCCTTGGCCTCCTGCACCTTCCGCTCGCGCTCGCGCATGAACGCCTTCTTGACCTGGAGGGCCTTCTCGTAGGCCTGCTCGGCGAACTGGAGCTGCTCGCCGGTGCGGGAGCGGGCCTCCTTGACCTGCTGCAGCTGCACGGCGTAGCGCTGTGCGATGTCGTCGCGGCCGGCCTGGATGGCGGCCTTGATGCGCGCGGTCAGCGTCTGCTCTTCTTTCTCGTACTTCCGGTTCTCCTTCTGGAGAAGCATCACGTTGGCTTTCACCGTCGCGATGTTCTCGTTCATCTTCGGGACCTGGTCGTTCAACTCCCGGAGGTTCTGTTCCAGGATGAGCTTGGGGTCTTCCAGTGCCGAGATGGCACCGCCGAAGAGAGAGGCGACGAGGCGCTTAAACCGCTTCCACATGGGGATAGTCGTGTAGGGGACGGGTGGGCCGGGCCATACGGGACGCCGAGCGCGAGGGTTCAAAGGTAGGGAAGGAGAGCCGGTGGAGCGGGCCGCGCTCCCGATCCCGGCTGCCGGCGGCCTATGCGGCGGCCGGTTCGCCCGCCCCGCTGGCGGAGCGGCTCCGCCAGCCCGCGGCGTCCAGCCGGTCCAGCACCATGCCGGACGCGGCCGGCGCGGACTCGCCGAAGGAGAACGCGGCAGCGAGGCGCTCGGGGTTGGCCTGGTCCGCGTGCGAGGCGTAGACGTGCGCGAGGGGCTCGCCGGGGGCGACGGCCTCGCCGGGCTTCTTGAGGAGGACGTAGCCTGCCTTCGGGTCCACGTCGTCCTCCTTCTTCGCGCGGCCCGCGCCGAGGGCGACCGCCGCCAGCCCGACCTCGAACGCGTCGATCTCGGTCACGAAGCCGGCGCTCGCGGCGTCCGGCGCTTCCACCGTGGCGACGGGCGCGCCGTGGAGGGCGTCCGGGTCGTCCATGACCGAGACGTCGCCGCCCTGGGCCTCCACCATCTCGCGCATGACGCCCCACGCGAAGCCGTCGCGGACGGCGGCCTCGGCGAGCTGGCGGCCGTGCTGGACGGACGTGGCGCCACCGCCGAGGTGGACCATCTCGCCCGCGAGCGCGAGCGTGACCTCCATGAGGTCGTCGATCTCGCCGCCGAGCGGGTCCACGCTGTGGAGGGCGCGGATGGCCTCGGCGGTCTCCGGCCCGTTGCCGACGGCGCGTCCGAGGGGCGCGTCCATCCGCGTCAGCAGCGCGACGGTCGGCTTGCCGAACTCCTGCCCGATCCCGACGAGCGCCTCCGCCAGCCGGCGGGCCTCGGTCGTGGACTTCATGAACGCGCCGCGCCCCGCCTTCACGTCCAGCACGAGCGCGTCGATGCCCTCGGCGAGCTTCTTGGACATGATGCTCGCGGCGATGAGCGGGATGCTCTCGACGGTGCCCGTCACGTCGCGGAGGGCGTAGAGCTTCTTGTCCGCCGGCGCGATCTCCGCCGTCTGCCCGATCATCACGACGCCGATGTCCGCGAGCTGCTGGCGGTAGGCCTCCACGCCGAGGTCCGTGCGGAAGCCGGGGATGGCCTCCAGCTTGTCCAGCGTGCCGCCGGTGTGGCCCAGGCCGCGGCCCGAGATCATGGGCACGGGCACGCCGCAGGCCGCCACGAGCGGCGCCAGCAGGAGCGAGACCTTGTCTCCCACGCCCCCCGTGGAGTGCTTGTCCACCTTCGTGCCCTCCACGTCGCTCAGGTCCAGGACCTCGCCGGAGTAGAGCATCGCGCGGGTGTACGCCGCGGACTCCGTCTCGTCCATCCCGCGGATGAACGCGGCCATCAGGAAGGCGGCCATCTGGTAGTCCGGCACGTCGCCATCGGTGTAGGCGCGGACGAGGGCGGCGATGGCGTCGGGGTCCAGGCGGGCTCCGTCGCGCTTAGCGGTGAGGAGGCGGACGACGTCGAGGTCGGGCACGGAAGGGATCGGAAGAGAGGAGGAGAGAAACGATAGGGATGGGCCGCGGTTCGGTGCGGGGCGTACCGATTCGCGCCGCGCGCTGGCGGTGGCGCTCGGCGGGAGTGTCCGCCAGCGGGGCGGAAACGGAGCGGGGCCGCTCCCCACCTGGAGAGTGGCCCCGAAGCCTGGAGAGCGGCGGTCGGGCGCTTACGCCTCTTCGTCCGCGGCGACGGCCTGCTTGGCCATCGAGTCGCCGTAGCGGCGGCGGAACTTCTCGACGCGGCCGGCGGTGTCGACCATGGTCCGCTTGCCCGTGTAGAACGGGTGGTTCGAGGAGTCCACCTCGGAGTTGTAGCGGTCGCCGTTCATCGTGGAACGGGTCGTGTACTCCGTCCCGTCCGCGAGCTTGACGGTGATGAAGTGGTAGTCGGGATGGATGTCGGTCTGCATCGGTCTCGGGGCGTGCGGCCCCAGAGCGGGGCTAGTCCAGTCAGGAACGCGGAATCTAGGACGCGCGCGCGGAGGCGCCAACCGGCGCGGGCGGTGTTCCTCTCGTCTTTGCACGAGCGC
>DUBD01000124.1 GCA_012960515.1 Bacteroidota bacterium
CACGTCGGCGGTGCCGGAGACGTCATCCGAGCCGAGGTTGAACGTGAGCGCGTGGTACTGCCGCTCGTCTCCCGTGCGGTCCCCGCTGGCGGACGGCGTGTACGTCTCTCGGAAGGCGACGGGCACCGGCTCCGCGGCGTCCAGGCTGACCTGGTAGGTGGCGGCGTCATAGTCCACGCGAGCGGTGATCCGCGTCCACTCGCCTACGGTGTAGCTCCCGATGGGCACGGCGGTGAACCCGTCGAAGATGCGGACTTGGCCCGTCCCGTCGGTGGGCGTGTCGAAGTCGATGACGAAGGCCCGCTTGCGGCTCCCGCCGTAGAGGTCGTAGCCGTTGACGGTGAAGCGGGCGCCCGCCAGCTGGCGGACGTTCACGCGGAGGTCGGCGTAGACCACGCCCGGGAGGCCGTTCTCCTGTCCGTCGTACGCCACGTGGTCCACGCGGAGCCGTCCGGAGGTGGTGACCCGCAGGCCTTGGGCCCCGTCCTCCACGTAGTCAGCGTCGGCGGTAACGGCGGCCGTCCCGTCCTCCACGTCCCACCCATCGCGGCCGTGGACCGACCCGACGGGGTAGCCGTCGGCGGACTCGAACGAGGTCTCGATGGCGGTCTGCGCGCTCGCGACGGAGGCGAGCATCAGGGCGGCGAGGAGTGCGCTTCGAAGCATGGGGCCAGGGGGCGAGGAGGGGGCGAAGGCGTTAGGCGTACGTCCGACCTCGGGCGAGAGCCGCTGTGGGAGCCTCGTGGCCAGCGGTCTGCATCTCGCCACGGTCCGGTACACGGAGGCCGCTAGCGGCGGGCGCCCTGTGCGGCGTCTCACGCCACCGCGAGGCAGCGGAAGCGTCTGGGCGCTCAGTCTCCATGGCTTCGTCGAGCGTGGAGCGGGCGCCGAGCAGGAGAGCCGAGAAGCGCCCGAGAGGCCTCACCGTGCAAGCGTGATGAGGCGGTAATCGTACCGGCCTTCCGCCTCCAGCACCAGGAGGTACGTGCCCGTAGGCAACGCGCGCCCGTCCACCTCGAACTCCGTCGTCCCTGCGGGGAACGTGCCGTCCAGGACCTGCAGGATCTGACGCCCGGAGATATCGAATAAGCGGACGGTCGCGGGCCCCGGCTGCTGGAGCGAGAACGCCGCGACGGTGGTGCTGTCGAAGGGGTTCGGGAAGTTGGGCGCGAGCCGCGAGGGCTGGAGCGAAGGCGCCTCCTCCCCTGCGGTGCCGTGCGCGTAGCTCGGCCCCACGTCCTCTGGCAAGAGCGGGCCGCGGGTGCGCGGATCCGCCGAGACCTCGTCGGCACCCACGTCCGGGGCGGACCGGGGCTGCCCGTCCATGTCGAGCGCGGGCGCCAGCGCGGCGCTGGCGGCGTCGATGAGCGGGCTCGTGGGAGACGGGCGGAAGAGCCCGTCGTCACTCGGCAGGAGCTCGGGATCCGCGAAGGTCACCCCAGCGGGGAAGTCTCCCGGCCGCCCGAAGAACACGTTGCCGGTCCAGTCCGGCGTACCGACCGGCTCCAGGTCGATCTCGATGATGTCGGCGCTCAACCGCGTCTGCACGGCGTTGTTGACGACCGTGATCTCCTCGGGCGGGAGCGACTGATCGCTGCTGCTGCCCACCCCGATCACGAACGTCCGGTCGTTCTCCACGAACGTGTTGTTCGCCACGAGGGGCCGCTTGACCTGGAAGTAGCGGTTGAGCGGCGAGTCCGGCACACCCTGCACCATCGAGAGCGGCGCCCGGTACCCCGTCCCACGGAGGCTCATGAAGTAGTTGTTCACCACCCGGTGGTCCTCACCGATGATGCGGACGCCGCCTGTGCCGGAGACCTCCTCGCCCAGAAAGAAGTTGCCCTCCACCAGGCAGTCGTTCCCATGCCGGAGCGTCAGCGTGCCCTGCGCGCGGCGGAAGGTGTTGCTACGGTAGACGTTGCCGTTGGACTTGTTCGAGATGATCTCGATCTCGCCGTTCGTCTCCGTGAACAGGTTCCGCTCCACGACCACGTTCGCGTACTGCATAGAGCGGCTGCTCGTCCCGATGCGGATCGTCTCCGCCCCGTTGTCCCCGAACTCGGGACGGAACCCGAAGTGGTTGTGGTCGATCCGGTGCTCCGGCGGGGCGTCGTTTGGCGGATCGCGGAGCCAGACCACGAGCAAGGCCCCCTCGTTCGTCTTGTTCGCGAAGTAGCAGTGGTCCACGCGGTTGAACCGGCCGTAGACCGAGACCCACTTGTACTCCGTCCGCACGTTCGCGGGGTTGTAGTCCACGATGGTGCAGTTGGTGAGCCGGCTGTGGTTCGCGAGATCGCTGGAGGAGCGCCGGAACTGTACGACGGGCGTCCCATCCGGGAGCGCCCCTCCCTCGAACCGGAGGCCGTCCACCTTGAGGTAGTCGCCCCCGATGGAAAGCGTGGAGCGGCCGTTGAGGATGACGCCACCGGGCGTCTCTGCACGGAGCGTGATGGAGTCCCCGGGGAGGCCGTCCGTGTCGAACGAGATCGCGGTGTCGGTCCACGTCCCGTCAGCCATCGTAATGGTGTCCCCCGGCTGAGAGGCCGCGACGGCCGTGCGCAGTTCGGTCGCTGTGGACACGAAGCGGTCGGTCTGCGCGCTGGCGGGGGCGGTGAGCGAGAGCACGCTGAGCGAGAGCACGCTGAGCGCGAACGCCAGCGGGGCGAGGAGGCGAGACGGTGGGCGGCGCATCAACGAGTCAAGGGGATGGCGTAGGCCGCTTCGAAGAGGACGGAGTGCGTCGTGACGGAGTTGTCGTTGCCGTTGGAGAGCCAGAGGTCCTCGTAGCGGAGGCTAGACAGCTCGTAGGTGACGTCCAGCGCGAGAGGCCCGAACGAGAAACCGAGGCCCGCACCGAAGACGTCGGCGCGCGCGGGCTCGTCTAACAGGGCAGCGCCGGCGGGCGCGAAGGCCTGAGCCTGCTCGCGGTAGCCGCCGCGAAGCGCCAGCCAGTCCAGCGCGCGGTACTCCGCGCCGAGGTGGACGGTGCTCCCGCTCACCCACGGCTGCTCCGCCTCCGTGGAGTCCGCGTAGAGGGCCTCGGCACTGCCCAACGCCCGAAGGTCCACGTCTGCGGCGACGGTGAGCCGGTCGCTGGGCCGCACGGCGGCACCCACGGTGAAGGCGGACGCGAACTGCACCTCGTCCGTCCCCGCCGCCCCATCACTCCGGGACCACTCGCGCTCCAGCGTGTAGCCCGGCTGCCATACGGCGTCCACGGAGAGCGCGCCCGTCTCATAGCCGCCCGCAATGGCGAACCGCGTCCCGGAATAGTCCGAGGTGCCCGTCACCGTCGTCTCGCCACCGGTCGGGGCGGCGAGGCTGAAGCGGTTCTGGTAGCGGAGCGTGAACTCGCCGCGGTCCAGGGTCCGCTCCGTGTCATCGGAGGAGCCCGTGAGCACGGTCGCCGAAAGTCCGAGCGAGAACGGCCCGCGCGCGACGGCGAGGGCGGGCGTGATCCCGTAAATCGCCCCGTCGCGCTGGCGGCTGAACTGGGCCCACCCCACCAGGAGCGAGTCGCCTTCCGGGATCCGCGGGATCGGCTCCGGGCGGATGGAGCCGATGTTCGGGTCCAGCACGTTGTTGTTCTGGAAGTAGTGGTCGAGGTTGGCGACCTGGGCCGCTCCGAGACCGGCCGTGACGGTGGCCCCACCCGGCGAGAACGGGAGCGGAAGCGCCAACGCACCGAGCGTCGGACGAGCCGACGAGAGGTCATTCTCCCAGTCCGGTCGGATGTCGTCGAACGCCGTTGTGGGATTGGGCGAGGACGGGTCGTTCTCGAAGATGAGGCTCAGCTCCAGGTAGAGCCGGTTCGGCACCCACGTCTGGTCCTGGCTGTACGCCTGGTGGACCGCCCCACCGCCGAGCCGGACCTCCGCCTCGGTCAGCCGGTGGAGGGCGGCGGGGTTGGAGAACAGCGAGGTGGAGGTCGCGAGGCCGCTCGCGCGGATGCCTCCCATCGCGCGGGCTCGGGCACCTACGGCCTCTTGCTGGTGGACGCCCTGGAGCGTCAGAGGGGCGGCGGCGTCCTGCGCCCAGACGGTGGTTGGGACGAGCGCCAGCGCGGCGCACACCAAGAGCCCTATGAGCATGTCAACCTGCTGGCTTCAAACAAAATCTCGCGAAGATTCTCCATCCGGGAACTTCTCATCATTCCGATGAACGAGACAACTCTCCAGGGCGATGGGACCCGAAACCTCGAGGTTCATCGATCTAA
>DUBD01000125.1 GCA_012960515.1 Bacteroidota bacterium
CGTGGCCTGCGCACGCACGGAAGGTGCGAGGACGGCCGCCGCCAGAATCCAGAGGGCGGCGAAGCGAGGCAGAAGCGAGCCGCGAGGCATCCGAGTGGTGGGAGAGAGGAGGAGCAACGGGGGCCGTTCCAAGGTAGTACGCGAGAGCGGGGCCTCGGAGCGCAGATCGCGCCCGAGGGGCTGAAAAACCACCGCGCTAGACGCCGCCCGGCTGGCGGACGTGGCGAGCCGGAGTCGCCGCGCTGGGCCTCGCGGATCTGGGCCGCCAGCGGGGCGCGGGATCAGCCGCCGCCCGTGGTCAGGGAATCGCGCGCGGCCTCCAGGAGCGTCTCGATCTCGGGGTCCGGGACGGAGAGCAGCACGTAGACGTATCCGACCTCGGAGAGCGGCGCAGCCGGCACGAGGTCGATGAGGTAGTCGTTGCGGCCGGCGGCGGCGTACGCGCTGTCCACCCGCCCGATGGGTACGCCCGCGGGGAACACGCCGCTGTACGGGCTCGTGACGACGAGCATCCCGCGCTCCACGGGCTCGGTCTTGGGCACGTACTCCATCGTGAGGCGGCCAGAGGAGCGGCCGTCCCATGTCACCACGCCGTCCAGGCCGAGGGCGTCCAGCGTGCCGGGCACGGAGAACTGCGTGTTCTGGTGCGGCATCACCACGGAGTGCCGCCCGCCCACGAGGAACACCTTCCCGACGATCCCCCGCTCGTCGATGACGGGCATCCCGACCTGGATGGAGTCGCGCGAGCCGACGTCGATGGTGAGGAAGTTCGCCTGCTGCGTCAGGTCCTTCGTGACGACGCGCGCCACGCGGTACGGCACCTGCAGGGAGTCCGCGAAGCCGAGCAGGCCGCGGAGGCGGGCGTTCTCGGCGCGGGCCTCGCGGAGCCGGGCGACCTCCGTGGACAGGTCCACGGTCTGCGCGCGGAGCCGCTCGTTCTCAGAGAGGGAGCGGCGGAACCGCCCGATGTCTGAAAAGACGCCTTCCACCGGCCCCGTAATGGCGAGCGCGATGGCGCGAGCCTCGCGGAGGACGGGCCGGTTGCGCGAGACGAAGATCGTCGTGCAGACGATGACGAGGACCGCCAGCAGGAGGTAATCGCGCGAACGGAGCCAGAACTGCGCGGCGGGGCTGGAGGTCATCGGGAGGGCGAGGGGAGAAGGGCGGGCTTCACGACCGAACGGCCGGAGGCGTTCCCAAACCTACGCCGGAGTGTCCGCGGAGAGCCTCGGAGATCCGCGGATCCCGCCGCGCGCTGGCGGCGGTGGCCGGCGAGCGGTACCGAAGCCGGGCCGGCGGGAGCGTCCGCCAGCCCGTGGCCGGAACGGACTACGAGAGGACCGCGGAGAACGCCTCCGGGTCTTCCAGCACCTTGCCCGTCCCGCGGACGACCGCCGTCAGCGGGTCCTCCGCCACGAAGACCGGGAGCTCGGTCCGCTCGCGGAGGTACTCGTCCAGGCCCTTGAGCAGCGCGCCGCCGCCGGTCAGCATGATGCCGCGCTCCAGCACGTCGCCGCCGAGCTCCGGGGGGGTGCCCTCCAGCGCGCGGACGACCGCGCTCGCGATCTGGTTGACGCCCTGACGGAGTGCCTCGCGGACGTCCTCGCTCGTCACCACGCGCGTCTTCGGGACGCCCGTCACGAGGTCGCGGCCCTTGACGGAGAGCTCCAGCTCCGGGTCCAGCTTCTGCGCGCTGCCGATCTCGCACTTGATGCGCTCGGCCGTGCGCTGGCCGATCAGGAGGTTGTGGTGTTTCTTGAAGTACTGCACCACGGCCTCGTCCAACTCGTTGCCGCCCACGCGGATGGACTCGTCGATGACGATGCCGTTGAGCGCGATCACGGCGATCTCCGTCGTGCCGCCGCCGATGTCCACGATCATGTTGCCGACGGGCTCGTCCACGCTCAGCCCGATCCCGATGGCCGCGGCCATGGGCTCGTCGATCAGTTTGACGTCCTTCGCACCGGCGCTGCGGGCGGCGTCCTTGACGGCGCGGCGCTCCACTTCCGTGATGCCGCTCGGCACGCAGATCACCATCCGGCCGATGCCGGTCCACCAGTTCGGGCGGGCGGTGCGGACGAGGCCCTTGATGAGCTCGTCGGCCACGGTGAAGTCCGCGATGACGCCGTCGTTGAGCGGTCGGATCGTCTCGATGTCCTTGTGCGTGCGCTCGTGCATCATGAGCGCCTTCTGCCCGATGGCGACGACACGGTTCGAGCGCCGATCGCGCGCGACGATCGAGGGCTCGTTCATGACGACGCCCTGTTCGCGGACGTGGACGAGGGTGTTGGCGGTGCCGAGGTCGATGGCGACGTCGACGGAGAACGGGTTGCGCACGGTGGGGGAGAGAGTCGGAAGGGGCCCGGGTCGGGCTCTGGGCGGGGGCGTTAGCGCGCCCTCGCGAGAATCCGAACCGGGCCCGAAGCAGGATCAGAGGCCACGAAAACGGCCGCCCCGCACCACCACGTGCGATAGGACGGCCGTCGGCGAAGGTACGCAGCGGGTTAGACGCGGGGGAGGGCGTCGTGCCTTGATTTTTCAGAGGACACCGAGCGCCCCGCCGCGCCCCGCTCCCCCTCCCGCCACCCGCTGGCGGTCGTCGCCAGCGGGAGAACGGGCCACAAGAAAACAGAAGGTCCGGGACTCGTCGTGACGACCTCTCCGGCTCCGCCGAACACGACCGCCAGCGGGACGGGCGCAGAGCGGCTTGCTCCCCGGAACCCGATCAGTGCCGGAAGTGGCGCTGGCCGGTGAACACCATCGCGAGGTCGCGCGCATTCGCGGCCTCGACGACCTCGTCATCGCGGACGCTGCCGCCGGGCTGGATCGCGGCGATGGCACCGGCCTCCGCTGCGGCCACCAGACCATCCGCGAAGGGGAAGAACGCGTCGCTCGCGACGACCGACCCCGCGAGGTCCAGGCCCTCCTTCGCGGCCTTGCGGACGGCGATCTCGCTCGCGTCCACGCGGCTCATCTGCCCCGCGCCGATGCCGAGCGTCGCGCCGTCCTTTGCGTAGACGATGGCGTTGCTCTTGACGTGCTTGCAGACGCGCCAGGCGAAGTCCAGGTCGGCCCACTGGCTCTCGCTGGGCGCGCGCGTGCTGGCGACGCTGCAGCGCTGGCGGAGCGTCTCGGCGGGCGGGAGCGTGGCGTCGGGCTCTTGCGCGAGGAGCCCGCCAGCGGCCGTGCGGAGGACGAGCGCGGGCGGCGCAGCCTCGGGGTCGTAGCGGAGGAGGCGGCGGTTCTTCTTTTGCTGGAGGAAGTCCAGCACGCCCTCCTCGTACTCCGGCGCGATGATGAGCTCGGTGAACACCGCGTCGATGGCCTCCGCCGTGGCGCGGTCCAGCGCCCGGTTGACCACCACGATCCCGCCGAACGGCGAGACGCTGTCGGTCGCGAAGGCTTTGGCGTGGGCGTCCGCGAGCGCATCGGCCTGGCCCACGCCACACGGGTTCGTGTGCTTCAGGATGGCGACGGTCGGCGGCGCCTCGCGGAACTCGGCGATCAGTCCGAGCGCGCCGTCCAGGTCCAGCAGGTTGTTGTAGGACAACGCCTTGCCGTGAAGCGTCTCGTATGGGACGGCGTCGGCGTAGTGGGCGGCGCGCTGGTGTGGGTTCTCGCCGTAGCGCAGCGCGAGGTGCTGCGGGACGGAGACCGCCAGCGGATCGGGGAGGGCGTCCGCCTCCTCGGACGCGAAGTAGTCCGCGATGGCGGCGTCGTAGGAGGCGGAATGGCGGAAGGCCGTGGCCGCCAGCTGGCGGCGGGTCTGGAGCTGGAGCGCGCCCTCGTTCGCGTCGAGCTCGTCTGCCACGCGGGCGTAGTCCTCGGGCTCCACGACGACCGCGACCGACGGGTAGTTCTTGGCCGCCGCGCGGAGCATGCTCGGGCCGCCGATGTCCACGTTCTCCGCCGCCAGCGCGTCGTCCGCGCCGGAGGCGACGGCCTCGCGGAAGGGGTAGAGGTTGACTACCACCAAGTCGATCGCGCCGATGCCGTGCTCGTCCAGTGTGGCGAGGTCGTCCGGGTCGTGCTTGCGGGCGAGGATGCCGCCGTGGACCCGCGGGTGCAGTGTCTTGACGCGGCCGTCGAGGATCTCGGGAAAGCCGGTGACCTCGGCCACGTCGGTCACGTCCAGGCCGGCCTCGCGGAGCGCGCGGGCGGTGCCGCCGG
>DUBD01000126.1:0-7988 GCA_012960515.1 Bacteroidota bacterium
GACGGTGACGGACGCAGAGGACGTGGCGGCCGATCAGGTGCGCTTGACGCTCGGCGCGCGGCTGGCGAGCGGGACGTACACGCTCTCCGCGACGGACATCGAGGACGCGCTCGGAAATGTGGCGTCGTCCACGTTGGAGGTCGAGTTCGCGGGAGATGAGACTGCGCCGGGCATCTCCTCTGCGACGGCCGTAGGTGATCGGTTCATCCGGGTCGTCTTCACCGAGCCGGTCCGCCCGGAGTCCGCCTCCGACCCGACGAATTACGACCTGGACGGCCTCGCGCCATCGTCCGTCCTGCTCCGCTCCGTGGACGCACCGGACGGCACGTTCAACGTCGCGGATGTGGGCTTCCAGCCCGATCCGCCCCAGCGCGAGGCCCTCACGCTCCGCGTTCAGAACCTGACGGACCTCGCGGGCAACGTCCGCGAGGAGGCGACCGCCATCGTCTTCTTTGGCGAGCCCGACACGCCCACGCCTGGCGACCTCGCGATCAACGAGATCCTGTTCGATCCCGCGACCGGCACCGACGGCGAGTACGTCGAGATCCTGAACACGACGGCAGACGGCATCTTCGACCTCGCGCCGCTCGTGCTGGACGATGACCCCGCCGGCACCACCGCCATCGCCAGCGCGCCCGTCGTGCTCGGCCCCGGCCAGGCGCTCGCCATCGTGGCGGACCTCACGACGTTCCGCCTCACGTTCCCGGACGCACCGGCGCTGGAAGCCGCCGCGTTCCCCGGCCTCGGCAACAGCGGCGACCTCGTGGTGCTGGCGGACGCGATGGGCGCCGTGCTCGATTCCGTGCGCTACGATCCCGAGTGGCACCGCGTCGAACTGGACGATGCGACTGGCGTCGCGCTGGAACGGCGCTCCCCCGCCGTCGGCGCGAACGACGCGAACAACTGGTCGTCCAGCTTAGCCCCGAGCGGCGGCACGCCGGGCGCACCCAACTCCATCGCGACCGATGCCGGTCCGCCTCCGAGTGACGCCGGCCTGTCCTTCTCCCCGGACCCCTTCGACGCCGGGACTGGACAGGGCACGACGATCTCGTACGTGCTGGACGCCCCGGCTTCACTCGTGCGCGTGCGGATCTTCGACGGCGCTGGCCGCCTCGTCCGCGAATTGGAGGCCGCGCGCCTCTCCGCCTCGACGGGGACACTGCTCTGGGACGGCCGCGACGACCGGGGCGAGCGTCTCCGGATCGGACCGTACGTCGTGCTCCTCGAAGCCGTGGATACCGAGGGCGGGACGACCGAGGCGTACAAGGGCGTCGTGGTGCTCGCGCGACAGCTTTAGGCTCTGTCCGGCGACTCCAGATCGGCCTCCACGCGGCCCCGGAGCCGTCCCGCCGCGTCGCGCTCCATCGCCGTAGCTCGCGCTCCGTCTGCTTCGCGCTCCTCGCGGGCCGACCCCGGTCCTCGCGTTCGGCCTCGCTCCGAACCACCGGACAGAGCCTAGCCGCTGGCGGGGGCTGCCAGCGGGCGGCGGTCACGTCGTGGCGGCCCCGCGCCCGGAATCCCTTCCGGACGCCAGCGCGCTCGCTTGTCCCGTAGCTTCCGTCCGTTGAACACCGTACGCGGACCTTTCGGGGCGCGTGGAGACCGTCCGCCAGCGCGCGGCGGCCTACACAGAATCCACGCGCACGGGTGGAACTGCACCCGCCGTTCCCCTTTCATCCGCACACACCCCTACACACCGATGACCGCGACCGCTCCAGCGACAGCCCCCACGCCTCCCACGGCCAAGCGCCCCTCGCCCGTTACGCTGACGGACCGCGCCGCGGCTGAAGTCCGCAAGATCGTCGCCAACAAGCAGATCCCCGAGACGCTCGGCCTCCGCGTGGGCGTCAAGGGCGGCGGCTGCTCCGGCATGAGCTACGTGCTCGGCTTCGACAAGAAGCGCGAGCACGACCTCGAGTTCGAAGTGGCCGACGGCGTGACGGCGTTCATGGACAAGCGCCACGGGCTCTACCTCATGGGCACCACCGTGGACTACCACGACGGCCTCGACGCACGCGGCTTCGTGTTCGAGAACCCGAACGCGACCCAGACCTGCGGCTGCGGCTCGTCGTTCGCGGCATGATTTTTAGGGGGACGAGGTACCAGGTACGAGGTACGTCCGGCTCCGCCCCCACCTTTTTCCCTCGTACCGAGACCCCGCACCCTCCAGACCCATGGAAGGCAACTTCTCCAACCGCGTCCGCGACGTGATCTCGTACTCCCGTGAGGAGGCGATCCGGTTGGGGCACGACTACATCGGCACCGAGCACCTCCTCCTCGGCATCATCCGCGAGGGCGAGGGGATCGCTGTCAAGATCCTCCGCAACCTCGGCTGCGAGCTCTTCAAGCTCAAGCAGGCCATCGAGGACACCGTGCGCCAGACCGGCGGGACGCTCACCGTCGGCAACATCCCGCTGACGAAGCAGGCCGAGAAGGTGCTCAAGATCACCTACCTCGAGGCCAAGCTCTATAAGAGCGACGTCATCGGGACGGAGCACCTCCTCCTCTCCCTCCTCCGCGACGACGAGAACGTCGCCGCGCAGATCCTCCAGCAGGCCTTCGCCGTCTCGTACGACGCCGTCCGGGCTGAGCTGGACTCCATCCTCAGCGGGCGCGCGGCGCCCCGCAGCGGCCCCGCCGAACCCGAAGAGCCCTCCTCTTCTGGTGGCTCGGGCCGCCGCCGTTCGTCGCGCTCCGGCAGCGAACGCAAGCAGATGGCTGAGAAATCCACCACCCCCGTCCTCGACAACTTCGGCCGCGACCTCACCGACCTCGCGCAGAACGGCAAGCTCGACCCGATCGTGGGCCGCGAGCGCGAGATCGAGCGCGTGGCGCAGGTGCTCTCGCGCCGCACGAAGAACAACCCGGTGCTCATCGGCGAGCCGGGCGTCGGCAAGACGGCCATCGCCGAGGGGCTGGCGCTGCGCATCGTGCAGCGGAAGGTCTCCCGCATCCTCTACGACAAGCGGATCGTCACGCTCGACCTCGCGGCGCTCGTCGCCGGGACGAAGTACCGCGGCCAGTTCGAGGAGCGGATGAAGGCCGTGATGAACGAGCTGGAGAAGAACCCGGACGTCATCCTCTTCATCGACGAGCTCCACACGCTCGTGGGTGCCGGCGGCGCCAGCGGCTCGCTGGACGCCAGCAACATGTTCAAGCCGGCACTCGCGCGCGGCGAGATCCAGTGCATCGGCGCGACGACGCTCGACGAGTACCGCCAGTTCATCGAGAAGGACGGCGCGCTCGACCGCCGCTTCCAGAAGATCCTCGTGGATCCCGCCACCCCGGAGGAGGCCGTCGAGATCCTGGAGCAGATCCGCCCGAAGTACGAGGAGCACCACAACGTGGAGTATGCCGAGGGCGCGATGGAGCTCGTCGTCAAGCTCTCCGAGCGCTACATCACCGACCGCCACCTCCCGGACAAAGCCATCGACGTGATGGATGAGGCGGGCGCGCGCGTCCACCTCGCCAACATCAAGGTGCCGCCGGAGGTCGTCGAACTCGAGGACGCCATCGAGGCCGTCCGCGAGGAGAAGAACCAGGTGGTCAAGAGCCAGAAGTTCGAGGAAGCTGCCCAGCTCCGTGACAAGGAGAAGCGCCTCCAGGAGGAGCTCGAGAACGTCAAGGAGGAGTGGCAGCGCCAGGCCGAAGACGAGACCTACCCCGTCACGGAGGAGGACATCTCCGCCGTCGTCGCGATGATGACGGGCGTGCCGGTGGACCGCGTCCAGACGACCGAGGGCACCAAGCTCCTCAACATGGAGAAGACGCTCCAGGGGACGGTCATCGGTCAGGACGAGCCCATCATCAAGCTCTCTCGGGCCATCCGCCGGACCCGCGCGGGCCTCAAGGACCCGAAGCGCCCGATCGGCTCGTTCATCTTCCTCGGCCCGACCGGCGTGGGCAAGACCGAGCTGGCGAAGCGTCTGACCGAGTACCTCTTCGACAGCCAGGACGCGCTCATTCGGATCGACATGTCCGAGTACATGGAGAAGTTCTCCGTGTCCCGGCTCGTCGGTGCGCCTCCCGGCTACGTCGGCTACGAGGAGGGCGGCCAGCTCACCGAGAAGGTCCGCCGCAAGCCGTACTCGGTCGTCCTCTTGGACGAGATCGAGAAGGCCCACCCGGACGTGTTCAACATCCTGCTCCAGGTGCTCGATGACGGGATCCTGACGGACGGCCTCGGCCGCCGCGTGGACTTCCGCAACACGATCATCATCATGACCTCGAACATCGGGGCGCGGGATATCAAGAACCTCGGGAAGGGCATCGGCTTCTCGCTGGACGCCAACCAGACGTTCGACTACTCCAAGATGAAGTCCACGGTAGAGGACGCGCTCAAGCGAGTCTTCAACCCGGAGTTCCTCAACCGGATCGACGACGTGATCGTCTTCCACCCGCTGGAGAAGGAGCACGTCTTCCAGATCATCGACGTGATGCAGAGCGACCTCTTCGCCCGCGTGGAGGATCTTGGCATCGGGATCGAGGTGACGGAGTCCGCGAAGAACTTCCTCGTGGACAAGGGCTACGATCCCCAGTACGGGGCTCGCCCGCTCCGCCGCGCGATCCAGAAGTACGTCGAAGACCCGATGGCTGAGGCGATCCTCACCAAGGACCTCGACGAAGGCGCCAAGATCACCGTCGATTACAAGGAAGGCGAGGACGCCCTCACGTTCCGCACCCGCAAGGCGCGGAAGAAAAAGGCCGAGCCGAAGTCGGAGGCGGAGGAAGAGACGCCAGAGGCGACCGACGACTAGTCCCTCTCCCCTCGTTGCACCAGCGCCCCGCTTCGTCTCTGAAGCGGGGCGCTGACGTTTGAAGCAAGGACTACTCCTCCTCGTCGTCTCCGGCAGGTTTGGAGGTCGTGCCGGTCCAGGCCGGGGGATCGCTGGCAGGGAAGCTCTCGAACGAGGCCTCCTCCACGTGATCAGAAGGGTCGATGGTGTCTTCCACCTCCTCTTCGGACTGGCGGGGCGGTTGGTCGGGCATGGGACGGGCAGGCTAGTGAGAGAGGACCGGCGCTACTCCGCGTCCGGTGTCCCCCTTGAATCGCGCCGCCCGGCCCGATGTTCACGCCAATGTCCGATCCGCCACCATAAAAAAAGCCCCGTCTCACTCAGAGACGAGGCGCCAGCGGAAAGCCTCGGGACCTAGCGCGAGAGCGCGACCGACCGGGTGACGGTGGTGCCACGGCCGTCCGTCGCGCGGACGAGGTAAAGGCCAGGGGGCAGCGTGGAGCCGTCGAGACGCAGGTTGTAGGTCCCCGGCTGCAGAGTGCCCTCGTGGAGCTTCATGACCTCGCGGCCGAGCGCGTCGAACACCGCGACGCGGAGCGCGGTCGGTGTATCGAGAGAAAGCTGAAGCCGGGTGGAGGACGAGAACGGGTTCGGGCGGGCCGACGACAGCCGGAACGGCTGCGGGGTCTCGTCTACGAGTTCCAGCGAGAGAGCCTCTCGGTCTACCTCCGCCGCATGCACGGCCGGCGCGCCTCCGAGGAGGAGCGCGAGGGCGAGGACGAAAGCAGAACGACGCATGGGGGTACCGAGAATCATCGGAATATCGGGACTACGCCCTCGGGATACAAGCGGGTTCCCTGTCAAGCTTCGTGCCGAACGGGCAAGCCGCCGGCTTACCGCCTCCCCCAGAGCGAGCGATTGCGTGGATCCGCCTCCATCGCGTGGGAGAGCACACTTCGGTGCTCCCGTGCGCCTCGGCCTTTCAGCAGGAAGGCGCCCACGACACCCGCCACGAATCCGCCGATGTGCGCACCGTAGGCGACACCGCCCGTCTGCTCCGTCGCGAACAGCGAGCCCCAGCCGCTGACGAACTGGAACACGATCCAGAGCCCGAGGACGAGGAAGGCCGGTACGCTGACCACCTGGAAGAAGAACACCGCGTTGACGCGGTTGCGCGGAAAGAGCACGAGGTACGCCCCGAGGACGCCCGAGATCGCCCCACTGGCGCCGAGCGACGGCACCAGCCCGTCGGGGTCGAGCGCGATCTGGGCGAACGAGGCCACCAGTCCACTGATGAGGTAGAACCCGAGGAAGGTGCTGTGCCCGAACCGGTGCTCCACGTTGTCCCCGAAGATCCAGAGGTAGAGCAGGTTGCCGCCGATGTGCGCCAGCCCGCCGTGCATGAACATCGCGGTCAGGAGCGTGAGGTAGACGAACGGAGCGGGGCCCGGCCCCGGACGCTGCGGGATCTGCCCCGGTGCAGCGGTATCGAGGGGGACATCGTTCGCGAGGTCTACTCCGCTCGTGATCTCCTGCGGCACCGTGCTCCACCCGTACGTGAAGTCTGGGGAGGAGAGCTGGTAGAGGAAGAACGCGACGTTGAGCGCGAGGAGGAGCCACGTGACGAGCGCCGGCCTCGAGAGCTGGCGGTCGTCGTCCGAGAGGGGAAACAGCACGGGCTACTCGGCGTCGGGAGACTCGTCGATGGAGTCGGAGGGCGGGTCGAACGCGGCGGTCGCCGGCTGCGTCTGGAGTTCGGAAGCCCCGGTGCGGTCGGCGTCCTGGATCACGCCGTCCTCGTCGATGGTGCGGCGGAGGGTGACCTGGAGGCGGAGGAAGTCCTCGGACTCCCCACCTGGACCGGTGCCACCACCGGAGAGCGGGATGTGCTGGATGACCTCCCAGCCCTGCCCCACGTGGGCGTTGATCTTCTCCAGTCGGGTCTCGTCGCTGTCGTCTACGTTGACCGAGACGATGATGGTCTTGAGTTCGTCTTGCATGAGGGGCAGAGGTGAAGGGAGCAGTGAACGGCCCCGCGCCGGTTCGGTTCAGCGTCCCATCGCGCGAAGCGCCAGGAGCGCCGCCGCCACGTGCACCCCGTGCACGATCTCCCCTCCCGTCACGGCCTCCGCCAGCCGGCCGAGCGGAAGCGTCCGCACGCGGAGGTCCTCGCCTGCGTCCAGCGTGGGCGCCGCCGACTGGCGGGCGTCCCGCGCGAGGTACACGTGCGCCCAGTTGGTGTGCCGCGAGGGCTCCGTCGCCAGCCGGCCGAGCGGCTCCAGCGCTCCCGCCGTCACGCCGGCCTCCTCCGCCAGCTCGCGGCGCGCGGCAGCTTCGGGGTCCTCCCCGCCGTCCACGCCCCCGGCGGGAAACTCCAGGCTCACCCGCCCGATGGCGTGCCGCCACTGCTCCACCATCACCACCTCGCCCGCGTCCGTCACCGGGACGACGCACGCCCAGTCCGTGTACTCCACGACGTAGAACCGCTCCAGCGTGGTGCCGGTCGGCAAGCGCACCCGGTCCTCGCGCAGACGGATCCACGGCGGGCGGTCCAGCAGGAGGCGAGAATCCAGGGTGTCCCAGGGTTCGGGTTCAGACATGACGGTCGTACACTGTTCCTCCACAAAGCTACCCACCTCGATGCGCTGTCTGTCCCTGTTCGTCCTCTGCGCTCTCACCGCCTCCGCCAGCGCGCAGGGCCTTCCCGCCGAGGCGTGGAGCGGCGGTGGCCCCGCTGGCGATACGGGGGCGGACGTCGCGACGAACTTCAACTCCGGCACCATCGCGGTCGTCGGCACCTTCAAGGAGACGGCCACGTTTGGATGTGTGAGCGTGACGGATCCCGCGACGGGCTGCGTGTTCTCGTCCTGCCACGACGCCTACCTCGTGGTCTACGCGCCCGATGGCACGGCGCAATGGGCGCGGCGCATGGGCACGCCCATCCATAACGATTTTGCGGAGGGCGTCGCCATCGCGGGGGACGGCACCGTGTACGTCTCCGGCTACTTCACCGGGGAGGCGACCTGGGAGGGTGGGGACAATCCGGACGCTACGCTCACCACGCGGAACGACTTCGACGCCTTTCTCGCGCGGTACTCCGCGGACGGCGATCTCCTCTGGGTGATCCAGGGCGGCGGAGCCGATCAGGACACGGGGCGCGGCATTGCGGTGGACGATGACGGCAACGCCTACTGGACGGGCTCCTTCTACGGCACGGCCACCTTCGGCGAGAGCGAGGACGCGGTCACCGTC
>DUBD01000126.1:7998-19485 GCA_012960515.1 Bacteroidota bacterium
CAGCCTTTTGATGCGATCAATCGTCACCTCGTCACCGTCTCCAGCCAGGGCTCCTCGGACGGGTTCGTCGCGAAGGTGGGCCCGGATGGGTCTCTCGCGTGGCTCGTCCAGGTCGAAGGTGCGGGGAGCGCTGATCTCTACGACGCCGCGGCTGGCGGTTCCTCTGGATACGAGGCTATCGCGGTCGTCGGGTCGTTCACGGATGTCGCGACGATTGGGACCCAGTCGCTCCAGAGCCGCGGAGACGACGACCTGATCGTCGCACAACTCGACGCCGAAACCGGGGAGGTTTTCTGGGCGGAGCAACTCGGCGGATCCGGAGACGATCACGGGCGGGGAGTCGCGATGGGCCGTCAGGGCGAGGTTTTCGTCGCCGGATGGTTCAACGGCCAGATCCTCGTCGGCTCTGACGTGCTCACCAGTGCCGGCTTCTCGGATGCGCTCCTGGCAGCGTTCGACGCGAACGGTAGCCCAACCTGGGGCCACCGCGCGGGCGGGTCCACGTTCGACATCGGGGAAGACGTGGCGTTTGTGTACCCGCAAATCTTCCCCACCCTGGGAGAGCCCGCGTTCTCCCCTGCCGTCGCGCTGGCGGGGTACGTGGACGGGGAGATCACCGTCTCCACCCCGGACGGCAACCTCGCGCAGAGCGCGCAGGGGCGCGACGGCTTCGTCGCCGCCTATCGCGCGGAGGTCTACGAGGGCGTGGAAGCCGAGCTTCGCGAGTTCTCGCGTGAGGAACCAGAGGTAGATCCCCTGACCTCCACATTGCGGTGTGGCGGCGACCCACTCGTTCGGGTACGCGCCGCCACCCGATGGGCTTGCAGGCTCACTCTATGCCGTGACGACGGGGACGTTCAACAGCACGGCTTCGGTGTTCGGTGCGGAGGTCACGTCGGCCGGGAGCAGCGACGTGTTCGTCGGCCGCCTCGCTACCTGCCCCGCTATCGTCTGCATGGCGACAGACACGGAGACCGCACCCGACCCGGACGGCCTCGCGCTGACGCTCTCCTCCCACCCCGTCACCGGCCCCGCGACGCTGACCCTGACGACGACGTCCGCCAGCGGCGCGACCGTGGACATCCTCGATGCCACGGGCCGCCGCATCGCCCGGCTGGCGGACGACGTGGGCGGCGCGGGCGAGCGGATCTTCTCGCTGCCCCCGCTATCCCCCGGGTTCTACGTCGCCTGGGCCTCCGACGGCGAGCGCCGGGTCTCGCGGCCGTTCGTGGTTGCCCGATGAAGACTCGTGGGAGCGCGGGGCAAGCCCGCCTTTCCCGTTGCTCCCCCCATCGGACCCTCCGTATCATGGGCCTCCCGACGCGGGAATAGCTCAGTTGGTAGAGCATCTGCTTGCCATGCAGAAGGTCGCCGGTTCGAGTCCGGTTTCCCGCTCCAACGCCCCTCACGAGTTTGTGAGGGGCGTTTTCTTTTGCCCCAACCGCCGCCAGCCGTACGACGGGGGGCCCCACCACACGCCCCGCCCCGGGGCCCTGTTCGCAGGATCGGTGCCCTGGCACCCTCCGCCAGCGAACGCGCGGTGGCTGGACTACTCCAGCTCCGCCTCGACGCGCTGGCGGAGCGCACGGGCGTCGGCCGCCATCGCGCGGCGTACCGTCAGGAGGTTCCGTTTCGCGTTCGCCATCTCGAAGGCGTCCTGGAGCGCGCCCTCGTCGCGGAGGAACGCCACGGGATCGAAGGGGAAGGGGGGCTCCAGGTCCGCGAGGTCGGCTTCCGGCACCCCCATCTCGTGGAGGAATCCGTCTAGCGTTTCCGGGGCGTAGAGTCGGAGCGCGCTCTCAGTGGGGTCCACATGCCGGCGCATCCGCCGCTCCGCCGCGACCCACGACCGGTCGAACTGCTCGTGGTCGTAGAGCCGGCCCCTCGTTCGTTCGAGGTAGGCCGTGACCGCGGTCCGGAGAGAGTCGTCGCGGACCAGGGCCAGGTCGCCGGTCGCGACGAGTGCCTCGGCCGTCCCGGTCACGGGCCGGACGGAAGACATCCACATCGCCCGCTCGGCGAGCGCCAGGAGGGAGTCGCGCGGGGGCGGGTCGGACCGGTAGAACGAGAGCCACAAGAGCGAACCGGCCCGGTCGACCGGCAGGAGAAATGCGTCCGCCTCCGCCGCGGCTCGCTCGGTCTCGCGGAGGTCGGCCGCCAGTTGGGTGAGGTACGCCGCTTCCTTCGCCTGATCCTCCCGACTCTGCCACCACGCCCCCACGGCTAGGGCCACGAGCACGCCCGTGACGACGACGAGGAATTCAGCCCCGAACCATCGCACACCGCTCCGCCAGTCCCACGAGGCGCGGGGAACGTCGGGCGTGGGGACGGGCAGGGGATTGGGCACCCCCGAAGGTATTCGCGAGGCGGCGTCCGGAGAGGCTCGGATAGAGCGATGCCCCCTCCCTCTCGTCTGGTCACGCGCCTTGTGGCGTGCCCTCTCACCACGGGGGAGGTGCCGGTGTCACCGCACGAGGGTGAACGAGGCAGAATCCGCGATGCCAGACCCCGTGCGCACATGCAGCCAGTAGACGCCGGCGGGCAAGCTGTCCGTGCCGAAGGGGAGGCGATGCTCTCCCGCGCCATACGACATCTCAACCCCACGGCCCACCTCACGCCCTCTTGCGTCATAGACGCCCCACCCCACCTGGGTCGGGGTCTCGAGGTAGAACCGAAGCTCCACAGCTCCGCGTGAAGGATTCGGCGTCGGCGGGAGCAGGAGCCGGGCCTGGCGCACCGGCGGCTCGGAAGAGACCGGCGCTAAGCGGTCCTCCAGCTGGCGGAGGTAGAGCGAGCGTGGGGAGAGGCCCGGCACCTCCGTCCCTTCGATGTAGGGGCCGGTGTTCTGGAAGAACGGGCCGTCGTCGCTGACAGCCCCCTGAACACCGATGGCGTAGTTCTGAGCCGTCGGCGGCTTCTCCACGACGGTGAGAGCCCCGTTCATCTCGGCGTTCCAGACAACGCAGTTCGCACACGACCACCCGTGGCTCGACCCGTAGCTGCCCCGGTTGCCGAGATGGATCCGGCGATCGAACACGCTCGAACTCGCCGTCCCGATCTCCGTGTGGTTGTCGAATAGGAAGCCCATGCCCCACTGGCGGTGGGCCTCACTCGGCGAGTAGGCGTCCTCGGAGGTGTTGTCCAGGAAGACGATCCCGGAGTCTACCGTGGAGCCGTTGCCCGCGTATGCATGGCGCCCCTCGTTGGTGTAGTTGCCCTCGAAGAGCACGAGTTGGGACCTCGACGTCGTGAAGTTGTACCGGCGCGAGCCCTCGATCTGCGAATGCGGGTCGAGGGCGTTGCAGCCGCGGACCGTCACGTAGCGCGAGTTCTGCACGTCGACCCCCGCGAACCAGAAGTGCCGAGCGGTCACCCCGGTCACCCAGGCGTTCTCCACGAGCGTAAGCGCGACGGCGCTTTTCGCCTGCGTCTCGTCTTGCGGGCTACGGGTCTCGATCTCGATCCGAAGGTCCTCCACCCCGACCTCTTCCACCACGCCACTCATGTCGCGAGGGTACACGTACGCCTGGGACACAGAGGCGTCGAGGCGGTTGAACATCGGGGCGTCGAACGTGACGAGGTCACCATCCACGGCCTCCACCGTTCGCACGAAGCTGATCGGGTGCTGCCCCACGGCCCACGGTGGATCGCCGTCCCGCCGTGGCCGATCGCCGCGAGCCAGTCCACGGTGGCCGGGTGGTACACGACCACGTCCAGGCCGGGGCGCATCCGCTCGGGGTTCTGTACCCGGAAGGAGTAGGCGCCCACCGGAACCATATCGTCGGCGACGAGGGACGCGGCACGCCCTTGCACCCGCCGAATCAGGGCACTGTTGAACCCATACTCGGCCCGGCCGAGTTGAATCACGGGGTCCTGACCAGGGTCCTGCCGTACGAGAATCGTGTTGGAGGCCGGGTCCTCCCCGTCTCCCGCTCCACGAACCACGATCCCGTCCGCCTCCACGCGGAGGGTCCCGTTGACCTCGTACGTCCCCGGTTCCAGCACCACCGCCCCCCTGTGACCGCCGGCACCGACCGCCAGCGCGGCGACCTCGTCAATCGCCGCCTGGATCGACGCCGTGTCATCGCCGTCGACTGGCGCCACCGTCCGCACGACCGGTACCGCGGGCAAGTCCACGCCACCGCCCCGGTAGCCCGCAACGGAGAAGTCCGGCACGCGATTCCCCTCGGCGTCCGAGACGTACTGGAGTCTCCCATCCGGGCCGGTGGATACGATCTGGGATTCCCAGCTCTGGGCTCGGGACGGAAGAGCGGAGCCCGCGAAGACGAGGGCCGCAAGGAGAGCGGTCGCGCGAAACGGCATCGCAACAGAAGGCAGAAGGGAGAGGAAGGAGGCCCCGGCCGAGTAGTCGGCCGGGGCCTCGCGTCACGAGCGGAGGCGGCGCTAGCGCGCGACGGTGAGCCGCACGGTGCGCACGCGGCTCTCCCCCCCCACGTCTGCCGTGAGGCGCGCGAGGTACACGCCCGGCGCGAGGGATGCCCCGTCCACACGGACCTCCTGGCTGGCGCCGGCTGCGAGCGTTCGCTCCTCGGAGTCCAGCACGCGGCGCCCCAGCGCATCGAACACGCGGACCGCCAGTCGGGCGGGCTCCTCCAGGTCGAACCGGAGCGAGAACGCGCCCGTCGTCGGGTTGGGGTACGCGCGGACGACACCGAACGCGCTCGCGTCCGGCCCTTCGTCAGCAGACGTGACGATCGCCTCCCACTGTGCCTTCTCGTCTGGGAAGTAGTTGAGGTCGCCCAGGGGGAAGCCGAGCGTGCTCGCGGTGTAGGCCGGGCTCGACGTGTCGTACGCGAGGTCCTCGGGCGGCGGCTGCGTGGCGGGGAACAGCGCGCCATCCTCCTCGCCGAACAACCACGACCCAGGCTCGGGGAGCCCGTCTCGGTAGTTGCCGAGGTACGTGATCAGATCCGACAGGTCCGGCGGCGCGACGAACTCGAGGTCGTAGGTCTCGTTGTTGGAAAGCGCGACGCTCGGGTTCGCGGCGGCGTAGAGCTGCAGACCGTTGTCCAGCAGCGCCCGCGGATCGATCGGGTCGCCAGACGCCGTCCGCGCGTCGTAGAACGCCTGGAGATCGTCGGTGATCATGTACCCGTTGTTCTCGATCCGTAGCGTCCGATCCGACTCGGTGTACCCGTTGTCGATCCCGGCGTCCAGGGAGTCTAGCGGCACCACGCCCTGAGGCAGCACCCCGTCCTCCACAGGCGGCTGCCCGTAGAAGTGCGGGTCAACGACGAGGTTGTTCGTGAACTCGTAGTTGATGACCTGCGTCGCGAACGCGTTCGTCATCAGCTCGCGCCCTGTGGTGTAGAACGTGTTGTGGTTGATGACGACGTGGTTCAGCGCCGGCCCGTCGTAGCGCAGGATGTAGCCGGAGACATTGAGGAACGACGTGTTCTCGATCACCAGCGAGTCGACGCGGACGGTACGGAAGTCGATCGGCCGGCCGTTCGAGCTCCCGTCGTTGCGGACGAGGTTGCGGAACTGGCTGTCACTGAAGAAGAGCTTCGAATCGTCCACGTTGACCTCGATCAACCGCGACCGCCCCCCCTGGAACACGCAGTCGTCCACGACGAAGCGCATCCCCGCGTTGTTCAGCGCGAACACCGTCGCGGCCTCCCCCTGGTTCGGGTCGGCGTTGAGGAAGTAGATCCCGGTGAACTCCGCGTCCCCCGCGAGGTTGAAGTACCGGCTTCCCGGGGAGTTGCCGTTCTCGTCGAACGAGCGGTAGATCACGGGGCGGTTGCCCTCCCCCTCTGCGGCGGCGATCCGGAGCGTGTAGCCCTGGTTGTTGATCTCTCGCGAGACGCCGTAGTAGGCCTCGCGTTGGAGGACGTAGACCCGGTCGGCCGGACGGTTGGTGTCGTTCTCGATCGCGTCGTTGAGCGTGCTCGGCCCGGGGGCCACGGCCAGCGGGGACTGAGCCACAGCGTCCGGCGAGAGGACCAGCACGAAGGCCGCCGCGAGGAGCAGCGCGAAGCTGCGGAGGGGTGTACCGGTATGCATAGCAGTGCGTAGGATGAATGGGAGGCGACCCCGAAGGCGAGGCTGGCGCCTCGTGCTGACCCGGTCGCGGGGCCTAGCCAGTGGGTTAAGGGCGGAACCGGAGCCCGACGTTGACCGAGCGCCCGTACGCTTCCTTCTCGCTCAGGAAGAGGCCCGTGCTCTGGAGCGCGCGGTCCGGACGGTCCGTGAGGTTGTTGAACTGGGCGTAGAGCCGCAGGGATGGCAGGACGCGCAGGCTCGCTTGCGCGTCCCACCGGACGTAGGTGTCGAAAAAGGACAGCGTTCGGTCGTTGCTCCCGTACCCCGTCAGGTTGCCCTCCTGGTAGAGCACCGACACCCGACCCGAGAATGGTCCGCGGTCGTAGCCCAACGCGACGTTCGCGACCCAGTCCGGCTGGTCCAGCAGCCGGACCTGCTGGCGGACCGTCGAGAAGGTGACGATGGGGAGGTAGAACGGTGGCGGTCCCACCTCCGTGGTTGCCTGGATGCGCTCGACCTCCGTGCTCGAGAAGATCCGGCTGACGTTCGCGTTGAGCGTCGCGCCGCTCAACGGGCCCGGGAGCCAGAGCAGGTTTGCCTGCCAGTCCACCTCGATGCCGCGGACCGTCGTCGGAGTGTCGAGGTTGCGGGGCTCCAGTACCCGGTACCCCACCAGGTTCGGGAAACCGTTCGCCGCTGCGGTCTCCTCGTCCTGCAGGCGAACGTCCGCGTCGTAGATCACGCCCTCGATCCGCTTGTAGAACCCCCCCACGCTGAACAGCCCAATCCGGCTGGAGTAGAAGGAGACGTACGCGTCCAGGTTCTGGGACTGCGACGGCCGGAGACCCGGCGTCCCCTTCGTGATCAGCTGACTGGTGTCGCTGATGCGGACCTGCGGCGAGGTGTCCTGGAAGTCTGGGCGGGCCTGGGTCTCGGTGTATGCCAGCCGGACGTCGAACCAGTCCGTCGGCCGAACGCGGAGCTGGACCATCGGAAACCAGTTCCCGTAGCTCTGTTCCGAGGTGGTGTCCCGCAGCACGACCTGATCGTCCTCCCGGTCGGTGAGCGTGTTCGGGACTCGCCCAAAGAAGGCGTTGTAGTACGTGTTGGTGTGCTCGTAGCGGACGCCAGGCAGCAGCATCACACGAGGCCCGAGGTTCAGCTCCGTCATGACGTAGCCCGCCGTCACCGCTTCGTCGGCTGTGAAGTCCCGGAAGTCCCCCCAGACCGCCTGCCGCATGCTATCGCGGAAGGCCTCTTGCGTCTGGCGGGCGAGACCGAGGATGGGAGTCCGCGACACGACGAAGTCCCCCCCGAGGATTTCGGAGCCTGAGTTCTCGTCGTCGAGGAACGACCGGAGACCGACCTGCCCCCCCGTCGAGGACACCGCGTCGGGGAACAGCTCGCGGAGCTCGTCCAGTCCGCCGTTTTCGCCCCCGAAGAAGAGGAAGGTGTAGCGCTGGGTGTTGTCGTTCTCCCGCGCTTTGGAGCGGTACTTCGCGCCTGATTTCACGTAGCCCGTGAGCCAGGATCCGAGATGAAACGGCACACGCAGGTTGCCCTGAAGCCCCAGGTCCCGCTCCCGACCCACCTGCTGAGAAAAGTCCAGGCGCTCGAAGAACGTGTTGTCGATGTCCGCGATGGCGTACGACGGGATGACCTGTGGCCCCTGGGTGCGAACGATGTTCTCCGAGTCGAACGCTGAGTTCTCCCGGAAGCGCGCTCGGCTGTCGTACGGGGTGTCGATCTCGGATGACGCCCAGTTTGCCGTCAGGTCGAGCGTTGCGAGAGTGCCGAGGTTGAACTCCCCGGCGAGTGCCGAGCTCAGAACATCTGTCTGGAGCCGGGCCTCGCGGATGTCGTAGGTCACCCCGGACTCCGTCGGGTTGTACGTGTTGTCCCGGGAGACGTACGCGCGGTCCAGACGGTTGACGAAGTTGGTCAGCTGAACGGTGCCGAACGGGAGCTTGTAGTCCAGCATCAGGCTCAGCCCGTACCTGTCCCGGTCTTCTGCACGGTCCCGCAGGGCCACCTCGTCCACGAGCAGCGTCGGGTCCGTTTCGTCGTCGCTGGTCGCCTGGTTGAGGTAGTCCGCGGTGATGCGCTCGGAGCTCCGGTCCACCCGCTCCACGTTGCCCTGCAGGAACGCGCCGAGTCGCCCGCCCAGGAATCGGTTGCTCACCGATGCGTTGCCCTTGTACTGGCCGAACGAGCCTGAGAGGCCGTTGTAGCCGTTCTGCACGAGGGCCTGCGTCTGGAGCCCTTCGGGAGCGCCGCGGAGCGTGAAGTTGACCGACCCACCGATCGCGTCCGCGTCCTGGTCTGGGGTGATGGACTTGTACACCTCCACTCCCGCGAGCATCTCGGACGAGATGATGCTGAGGTCCGTCGCACGGGTGTCGAAGTCCGTCGAGGGAAGCTTGACACCGTTGACGGTGACGTTGTTGTAGCGTGGCGAGAGCCCTCGGATTACGACGTTCTCCCCTTCGCCAGCGTCGCGCTGGATGGAGATGCCCGGGAGTCGTCCGACGGACTCGGCGGCGTTCGCGTCCGGAAGCTCCTGGAGGCGCGCCGCGGAGACGACGGAGACGATCTGGTTGGAGTTGAGCTGTTGGTTGATGGCTGCCACCTGCCCCTCCGCCTGGGCCGTGATCACGACCTCTTCCCCTTCGATGCTGTCCACCTCGAGAGCGATGTCCAGGCGGAGCGTCCCATCAGCCGGGATGACGCGCTCGATCTCCTGCGTTCGGTACCCGATGTAGCTCACGATGATGGTCTGCGCTCCCTCCGGCACACGAGGGATGCTGTACACGCCGTCGATGTCGGCCGCATCGCCGATCGAGGTCCCGGCGATGCGGACCGTCGCACCGATGAGCGGGTCGCCCGTGGCGGCGTCGGTGATGGTGCCGGTCAGCGTCGTCGCCGACGCGCTGGCGGCCGTCGCGAGAGCCAGGAGCAGGAGGAGCAGCAGTCGAGTCATGGCAGGGAGGGGCGGAGCCCTTCGGATTAGCGGGAGGCCCGTCCGGCCTCGGGTGCGGGGATCTGGAGGTAGGAGCCCTTGAAGTCCTGGTTCAGCGCGCTCACCACGGCGGGCCCATCGCCGGGGACCATCTCGATGGCCGCGCGGCCGTTGGCGAAGCCGACGCGTTGGCTGCGAGTCGGCGTCCCCCACCCCACCAGCAGTTCGCCCGCCCCGTCAAGGCTGAAGTAGACGTCGTCCTCGTAGTCCAGCACGCGGCGCCCATTGGCGTCGCGCATGGTCGCGACGACGAGGAGGTGGCCGTTCGCCAGAGGCTCGGCCGTGAGCACGATCTCGTCTGGAGAGCCCGCGGGCGAATCGTAGTAGGTGACGACGAGCGTATCCGCGGTGACCTCGGTGCCGTCCTGGAAGCCCCGCGCGATGAGCGTGTTCTCGCCCACGGCGAACCCGACGTCCCAGGTCAGACCAGCGGCTGGGAATACGGCCGGGTCGCGCTGGCGCATGCCAAGGTCGCGGCCGTCCAGCGAGAGGCTCGCGGCGTCCGTGTTGCAGTAGACGGCCACCGCCAGCGGCTCGCCGGGGGGGCCGGTGCGCTCGGTCCACGTGTGGGACTCGATCCAGCACATCGGCTCGTCGCCTGCGTCCGGATCGGTCCAGATGGAGCGGAAGACGTAGTACGCGTCTTTCGGCGTGCCGTCTCGTGTGACGAGGCCCTTCTGGTTGACGTACGGGAGGTCGTTCTCCGGCCGGAGCGGGGTGCCGAAGTCCTTGAACGCCCACTGGGCGTTGCCGGTGAAGTCCGGCAGCGACTCGCTCACGCGGAGCGACCAGTCGAAGAGGTCCACGATGTAACTCTCGGACCAGTCCCCGTGGTTAGCGATGCTCGTGACCTCCACCTGGCTGATGGACTCGCTCCACCGGTCGGGGTCCACGAAGCCTTCGCCGTCGATGGGTGACTCCGTGTGGCGGCCGACGTGGCTGGAGCCGCCGAACTCCATGTGGAGCAGGCGCGGGTAGGTCTGCTGGGCGTCAATGAGAGCGTCCTCGTACTTCGTGTACACGCCGGAATACCACCCGGCCCAGATCGAGGGCGAGAACACGTCCACGATGCTGGAGCCCTCGTAGTACTTCCGGATTGCCGTCAGCCGCGACGGGTCGAGCTCGTGGGCGAGCTCGTGGAGGCGCCGGAGCATCTCGTTCAGGCGCTCGGTGTCGTCGCCGCCCGGGACGTCCGGGAGCCAGTAGATCTCGTTGCCCAGCGACCACAGGATGATGCTGGGGTGGTTGCGGTTCTGCGCGATCTGCTCGCGCAGGAGCCGTTCGGTGTTGGCCCTCCAGGCGGCGCCGCCCATGCCGCCACGGTTCCAGGGCAGCTCGTCCCAGATCAGGAGCCCCAGGCTGTCCGCTGCCCGGTAGACCTCGGGGTCCTGGGGGTAGTGCCCCAGCCGAACGAAGTTGGCGCCGATGCCCTTGATCTGCTCCATGTCTCGGCGATGGAGCGCGTTGGGCATGGCGGAGGCGTACCCCGCGTGTTCCTCGTGGCGGTGGGTGCCCCGCAAGAGGAGACGCTTGCCGTTGAGGTAGAACGCGCCGCCCTCGCGGAACTCGAACCAGCGGAACCCGAGCGGCTCGCGGACCGCGTCGGCCACGCCGCCGGAGGCCGCCAGCTCCACCTCCACACGGTAGAGATTGGGATCCCGCGGGGACCACAGCGCCGGGTTAGGGACGGGTTCGAATGCGAGGCGTACCGAGTCGCGCGTGCCCGCAGGCACGGAGGCCCGAGCCGCCCGGACGACCCGGCCGGAGGGGTCCACGAGACGGGCCTGGAGCGTGAGGCCAGCGGCCGGGACGTCTCCGCCCAGTGCAACGCGCAGAGCGACCTCGCCGCTGGCGGCGGAGACGGACGGGGTGAGGACGTGCGCCGTCTCGATGTACGTGGCAGGCACGTCCACGAGCCAGACATCGCGCGTGAGGCCACCGAACAGGAAGTAGTCCGCCTTCTGCGACGGGATGAGGTCGGGGTTGTAGGCGTTGGAGACGCGGACGAGGAGGTCGTTCTCCCCTTCTCTGACGTGGTCCGTGATGTCCACGGTGAACCCGACGTAGCCACCGACGTGACCGCCCGCGCGCTCACCGTTGACGTACACGTCGGCTGTCATGGCGGCGCCTTCGAAGTACAGGAGGTACCGGCGCGCGCGCTCCGGGGTAAGAGAGAGCGGTTTGCGGTACCAGCTCGCATCGCGGCGGTACCCCGGCACCAGGTCGGCCGTATCCCACACGTTCCAGGAGTGCGGGAGAGAGACGGCCTCCCAGCCGTCCGTTGCGAGGGCGGCTTCTGGCGAGGCGGCGGCGCGTTCGAGGTACCCCCACCCTGCGTTGAGGTTGGTCACGACGCGACCGTCTTGCGCGAGGGCACAGGGCGTCAACAGGAGGGCGAGCGCCAGGAGCAGGAGTCGGGAAGCGGTCACGGGGTGGCGGGGCGTCATCGGGAGCCGAGGATG
>DUBD01000126.1:19495-24719 GCA_012960515.1 Bacteroidota bacterium
CCCGACAGGCGGCTCAGACCGCAGATGCCGTGTCCGCTGGTGCAGCCGCTGCCCAGACGGGTGCCAAAGCCAACCAACAGCCCCGCACCAGCCAACGCCGGCGTGGAGCGCGTGATGCCCACCTCGAAGGCGCCCGGCACGCTGCCGACGCTGTGGTCGAGGAGGAACGGTTCGCCGAGGTCCGCCGGGGCGAGGTAGTCCTGCGAGAGCGAGGCGAGGATGCGGTCGGCTTCGGCGAGGTAGCGGTCGCGTGCCTCGGGCACGAGCGACGCCAGCTCCACGAGGCCGGAGGCGAGGACCGCCGCGGCAGACGCATCGCGCGGCGCGTCGGGGATGGCGGGGGCGTCGTAGTCCCAGTACGGCACGCCGTCGCCGGGGCGCCGCGGGTGCGCCAGGACGAACTCGGCAACGCGCTGAGACTGCGCCAGGAACTCGTCCTCGCCGCTCTCTCGGTAGGCCATCGCGAAGCCGTACAGCGCCCACGCCTGCCCCCGGCTCCACGCCGAGGCGTCGCTGGTACCCTGCCACGTCCTCCGCGACAGCAGCTCGCCGGTGTCCTCGTCGAACTCGACGACGTGGTAGGAGCTCGCGTCCTCGCGGAAGTGGGACGCCAGCGTGGTGCGCGCGTGCCGGGTCGCGGCCTCGGCGTACCGCGCGTCCCCCGTGAGGCGAGAGGCGGCATAAAGGAGCTCCAGGTTCATCATGTTGTCGATGATGACCGGGAAGCGCCACTCGCCCCAGTCCCAGGACCGGATCGCGCCCACGTCCGGGTCGAACCGCGTGAGTAGCGTGTCGGCGGCCTCGATCACGACCTCCCGGTAGTGGGCCTCGCCCGTGAGGCGGAGCGCGTTCCCCGCGCTCGTCAGGATCTTGAAGCCGGTGTCGTGGGTGCCGCCGTTCCGGCTTTCCGGCTCCACGACGGCGGTCCAGGCGCGGGCGGCGTCGGCGAAGGCGGGGTCGCCGGTGTGCTCGTAGAGGAGCCAGAGCGTGCCGGGGTAGAACCCGCTGGTCCACTCCCGCGCGGCCGACTCGCTGGCGGTTCCGTCGGGCTTCATCGTGCGGGGGATCTCGCCGTCCAGGGCCGGACGGTCGAGGAAGGGGCGGAGGCGCTCGGCCGCCTGGTCGAGAGCGGCGTGGGCATCGAGAGGTTCTGCCTCCAGGTGGACGCGGAGCGGGTGCGCGAGACGGTCCGCCTCGTCGCGCAGGAGGGCCCACCAGTCCTCCGCGCTGTCTACGTCGCCCGCAGCCGACCAGGCCGTGGCCACGTGCGTCACGATGGGGGCGTTTCGCGGGGGAGTCAGAAAAAGGAGGTGGTGTCCGGCTTCTGGCGCTGCTCGAGACACGCGGTCGCTGGGGGCGAAAACGGCAGCGCCGAGATCTCCATGACCGCTTCCACCAAGTGCCCCCCACGTGGAGAGCCAGGTCCAGCCACCAGCGTCGCCGCGCGAGGCCATCAGTTCGTCGCGGTTAACGATGCCCGTCGCCACGCGAAGCGCTTCCAGATCGGGCACTGCGAACGTGGTTTCGAGGCGGAACGAGGGCCGGCCGGCGTCGATCGTGATGCGTCGGGTCTCGGTCGCCTCCGCACCCGCGGCGTGCCAGGGGCCGTGGGTTGTCTCGATGACGGCGCGGATGGGACCGCTAGCGAGGATCCGGTGGCTCGCGGCGTTCGGCGCACGCCAGAGGCGGCCATCGGCCCAAAGGGCCGTACCTCCGGCGCCGAGCGTCGCGCCGACGGAGTAGAAGTCCGCGCCTTCGCCCGTGTCGGTGTGGTAGTCCCCCGAGGCGTACCAGCGGTCGAGGACGAGGTCTTCCGTCCGCTTCGTCCACACGTCAATGCCGCTACTGACGAGGTCTTCCAACTCCCATAGCCCCTCGCCGTAGGTGCGGAACACCACACGATCATTCTCCCACGCGACGTCATCCCTGCGAACGTCGTGGCGCGCGGCCGCACGGGGCGACGTGCCGGACGCCGGGGCGGCCTCCACGGTGTAGGTCCGGTGCTGCTGAGGCCAGAGGCTGACCAGAAGAAGGAGGTCGTCTGTCGCCCCGTCCCCGTCGGCGTCGTATGCCTGGACGGGCACCTCGGCGCCGTCGCGGTTCATCGCGCGGACGCCGTCGGGCGCGAGGCCGGGGATCCGGCGCTGCAGCGCCTCCCAGCGGACGGACACCACCTCGTCTTGCCGCACCCGATCGGTCGGGTTCTCGACGTGGACGGTCGCGGTCTGGGCGCTGGCGGAGGAGACCGCCAGCGCGGAGAGAACCGCCATCGCGAAGGTGATCGTCGGCCTCATGCGTCCTGCGGGCGTCCGATCGTGGCGAGGATGCCGCCGTCCACGTAGAGCACGTGCCCGTTGACGAAGTCGCTCGCACGCGAGGCGAGGAAGACGGCGGCCCCCTGGAGGTCGGCGGGATCGCCCCAGCGCCCGGCCGGCGTGCGGCTCGTGATCCACTCGTGGAACGGGTGGCCCGGCTCGCGGAGAGGCGCCGTTTGTTCGGTCGCGAAGTACCCCGGACCGATCCCGTTAACCTGGACGTTGTGGCGGGCCCACTCGGTCGCCATCGCGCGGGTGAGCATCTTGAGCCCGCCTTTGGCGGCGGCGTAGGCGCCGACGGAGTCCCGGCCGAGCTCGCTCATCATCGAGCACACGTTGATGACCTTGCCTCCCCCCCGCTCCACCATCCGGCGGACGACGGGCTGGCTCATCACGAAGGCACCGGTCAGGTCGGTGTCCACGACTCGCTTCCACGCGTCTACGGACATGTCCAGCAGCGGCGTCCGCTCGATCACGGCCGCGTTGTTGACCAGGATGTCGATGGGCCCGACCTCGCGCTCGATCCGCTCCACGGCCTCGGCGACTTGCTTCGGGTGGGTCACGTCGAACAGGTAGCCGTGCGCCGCCAGCCCGTCGGCGCGATAGCTCGCGACAGCACGGTCCACCTTCTCCTGCGATGAATGGCCGTTGACCACGAGCGTGGCGCCGCACGCCCCGAGCCCCCGGGCCATGGCCATACCAAGGCCGTGCGTAGCGCCCGTTATGAGCGCCGTCTTACCGTCGAGCCGGAAGAGGTCGAGGCTCATCGGAGGTCGGGGATGGCGACCGTGTCCATGTCGCCGTAGTCCAGGTTCTCGCCCGCCATGCCCCAGATGAACGAGTAGCTGCCCGTACCGGCGCCGGAGTGGACGGCCCATGGCGGAGAGATCACGGCCTGCTCGTTCGCCATCCAGATGTGGCGCGTCTCCCCGGGCTCACCGGTAAAGTGACAGACGGCCTGCCCCTCGGGCACACCGAAGTAGAAGTAGACCTCCATGCGCCGGTCGTGGGTGTGGGCGGGCATGGTGTTCCAGACGCTGCCGGGCGCGAGCTCGGTCATGCCCATCTGGAGCTGACACACGTCGACGACGCTGCTCACGAGGAGCTTGCGGATCGTCCGCTTGTTGCTCGTCTCCGAGGCGCCCCTACCCCTTCGGCCTCGTCCCGGCTCACAGTCCGGGTGGGATAGGCGGCGTGAGCGGGGGCGGAGTTGAGGTAGAACCGTGCGGGCTCTTCTGGCGAGTCGCTCGCGAACGTGACCTCGCGGCTCCCGCGTCCGACGTAGATCGCCTCGCGGTTGCCGACGGCGTGCGGCTCGCCGTCCACGGTCACGGTCCCCGCTCCCCCCACGTTGATCGCGCCCAGCTCCCGCCGCTCCAGAAAGAAGTCGGCCTTGAGAGGAGCGATGGCTTCCAGGCTGAGCGGCCGGTCCGTAGGCACGGCGCCGCCCGCGATGAACCGGTCGTAGTGGGTGTAGGTCAGGCGGACCTCGCCGGGGACCATCACCTCGGGGATGAGGAACGTCTCGCGGAGCTGCGCGGTGGACATCGCCGCCAGCTCGGCGGGGCTCGTGGCGTAGCGGACGTCGGGGGGTGTGGGGGTGGGCACGGCTAAAGGCGTCGGGAGGTGTCTCGGACGACGAGCTCGGCCTCCAGCACGACGCGCTCGGGCGTGTCGGAGGGGCCGTCGGTGAGCTGGCGGATGAGGAGGGCGGCGGCACGGCGGCCGATCTCGCGCGTCGGAACGCGGACGGTCGTGAGCGGCGTCGGGAGGTAGGCGGCCATCTCGATGTCGTCGTAGCCGACGACGGAGACGTCGCCCGGGACGGAGAGGCCGAGCTCGTCCAGGGCACGGAGAGCCCCGATGGCCACGAGATCGTTGAAGCAGGTGAGGGCCGTGGGCCGCTCGCCACCGGCCGCGAACGCCTCGCGAACGGCGCGGTAGCCATCCTCCAGCCCCGCGCCCGCCTCCACCACCATGCCCTCGTGGAACCGGAGGGGCGACTCGCTGAAGGCCTCCTTGAACCCTGCGAGGCGGTCCTGGCTGTGCTGGGAGTACGCCGGCCCGGACACGTGGAGAATCCGCTCGTGCCCGCACTCGAAGAGGTGCTGCACCGCGGCTTTCTCGGCGCGCACGTTGTCCACGGTCACGCTGGGAACGGGGAGCCCCTTGATCTCGCCGAGGAGCACGAGCGGATAGCCGCGGCGCTGGATGAGGAACAGGTGCGAGAGGTCGCTCGCGTCCTCCACCACAGGCGCGACGATGGCCCCGCCGACACCGTGGTCGCGGAGCGCCTCCAACACCCGGCCTTCCTCCCGGTACTGGCCCTCCGAGGTGGTCTTAAACAGGGTGTACCCCTGCTCGCTGAGCACCTCGCGCACGCCGAGGAGGACATCGGCGTAGAACGGGTTCTGGGCCTCCTTCACCATGAGGCCGACGCTCTTGGACTGGCGGCGCCCGCCACCGAGCCGCGCGCCGCGCGGGAGCTCGTAGTTCAGCTTCCCGATGGCGTCCATGACGCGGCGGCGGGTGTCGTCTCGCACGCTCCCCCTCGCGTTGATCACCGCCGAGACCGTGCCGACGGAGACGCCCGCGGCGTCCGCAACGTCCCGCACGGTGGCGCGCTCCTGTTTTTTGAACTGTTCAATCATTAAAGGTCGGAAGCGATTCCGCCAGTAGCGTTCACGGTGAGGATACGTGGGGCTTGACTCTCTTGTCAAGGACGAGTTAACCTTCATTCGTCGATCAGGGCCGCAAAAAAGCGGTACCGACCTCCCGGCGCTACCGAGCAACCCCAGCCCGACGCGTTCGCATCTGAACCATATTGAACATTCAATCATGAGTCACTGCCCTCTCACGCTGCATCCCGACCGGTTTTTCCCGGCGGACCCTTCCGAGCGTGAGGCGGC
>DUBD01000127.1 GCA_012960515.1 Bacteroidota bacterium
CACCGATCCTGACATGACCCGCGCCCTCGTCGGCACCGGCCGGATGGGACAGGCCGTGGAGGCCGTCGCCCAGGAGCGCGGCCACACCGTCGCCGCCCGCTTCGACGCCGAGCGCCCGCTCCTCGATTCCCGCGACCCCGAGGCCCTCAACGGCGCCGAGGTCTGCATCGACTTCACCGCGCCGGACCTCGCGCTGGACCACCTCCACCAGTACGCCTTCTGGGGCGTGGACGCCGTCATCGGCACGACGGGCTGGTACGACGACCTCCCGAAGGTCCGCGAATGGGTGGACGAGGGCCAGAACGGCGTGCTCTACGCGCCCAATTTTTCGTTGGGGGTGGCACTGGTTCAACGAGCCCTTCGCGCGATGCTGCCGCTTCTGGATGCGCTGGAGGACTACGACCCGTGGATCCACGAGGTCCACCACACGGGCAAGGTGGACTCTCCCAGCGGCACCGCCCTCGCGCTCGCCGAAACCGTCTGCGAGGGGCTGGCGCGCAAAACCCGCATCGAGCCCGAGACGCAGCACGGCGCCATCGACGCCGCGTCGTTGCACGTCACGAGCGCCCGCGCGGGCCACGTCTTCGGCGAGCACACCGTCGCGTTCGACAGCGCCGTGGACCGCATCGAGATCGTCCACCGCGCGAAGGACCGCCGCGCGTTCGCCGTGGGCGCCGTGCGCGCCGCCGAATGGATCCGCGGCCGCGCCGGTCTGTTCACGCTGGACGACATGCTGGATGAGGGATACGGGATGGGGGACGCGGGATAAGCCGCCCCATCCTCCCTCATCCCCCCCCTTGATCCCTCCAGACTCATGGGCCCGAACCGCACGCCGCTCTTCCGGGGCACCGCCCCCGCGCTCGTCACGCCGTTCACCGCCAGCGGCGACCTCGACCTCGACGCCTTCCGACGCCTGATCGATTTCACCATCGAGGGCAGCAACGGCTACGCGGGCGTCGAGGCCCTCGTCGTCCTCGGGACGACGGGCGAGAACCCCACCGTCACCGCCGAAGAGCGCCGCCAGCTGGTGGAGGCCGCGGTGGAGCACACCGCCGGGCGTGTGCCCGTCATCATCGGGACGGGCACCAACAACACGGCGCAGTCCGTGGACTTCTCGCGCCAGGCCGCCGAGGCCGGCGCCGACGGCCTGCTCGTCGTGGGCCCCTACTACAACAAGCCGACGCCGGCGGGCGTGCGCGGCCACGTGAGCGCCATCGCGGACGCGACGGACTGCCCCATCGTGCTCTACAACGTGCCCGGCCGGACCGGCTCCAACCTCACCGCCGAGACCACGCTGATGGTGGCCGAGGCCGTCCCGAGCGTGGTGGGCGTCAAGGAGGCGAGCGGGAATCTGAACCAGGTCGCCGACATCCTCGCGCACCGCCCCGACGGGCTGGCGGTCTACTCCGGCGACGACGACCTCACGCTGCCCATGCTCGCGCTCGGCGCGGACGGGCTCGTGAGCGTAATCGCCAACGCCGTGCCCGGCGCGATCAGCGAGATGGTGCGCCGCGGGCTGGCGGGCGACTTCGGCGGCGCGCGCGACCTGCACTTCCGGTTGTTGGACGCGATGCGCGCCAGCTTCCACGAGGCCAACCCCGGGCCGGTCAAAGCCGTCCTCGCGGAGATGGGGCTCGTGGAGAACGCGCTCCGCCTCCCCCTCGCGCCGCTCTCCGACGCCGCCCGCGAGGGCGTGATGGCCGCCTACCGCCCGCACATCGCATGACGCTCACCCCCACCCAGGCCCTCCAGAACTACCTCGCCGCCTGGAACGCGCCCGACGCCGAGGCCGCCTCGCAGAACCTCCTCGCGTGCTGCGTCTCGGACGTGGTGCTGATCGATCCGAACGCCCGGCTTCCGGTCCAGGGCTGGGGCTCCATCGCGGGCCACATCGCCTCCGCGCGCGAGGCGCTCGGGCCGCTCCAGATGGAGGCCACGAGCGGCATCGACGCGCACCACGGGGTCTGCCGCCTCTCCTGGCAGCTCGCCGATGGCCCGGACGTGCGCCAGCGCGGGCTGCTCATCGCCGAGGCCGCGCCAGACGGCCGCCTCCGCCGCGTGATCCACTTCGTGGACGCCTGACGGACGCCCGCTCCTCTCCCCACCCCGCTGGCGGCCGCTCTCGCCGAGCCCGACCGCCAGCCCGGCGCGACGGCCCTCCCTCGACTTCCGCTTTTCGACTTCCCCTCATGTCCGACCTCCAGACCCGAATCGACTCGCTCACCTCCCAGGACGCGCCCGACGACGCCGAGGCCCGCGCCGCCGTCTCCGACCTCCTCGCCGCGCTCGAAGCGGGCGAGGTCCGCTCTGCCTCGCGAGGCGAGGACGGGGTCTGGCGCGCGAACGGGTGGGTCAAGCGCGGCATCCTGCTCGGCTTCCGCGTGGGCCAGATCGAGGACCAGTCCATGGGGCCGTTCGCGTTCTTCGACAAGGACACGTACCCCACGCGGCCGTTCTCGGCGGATGCGGGCGTGCGGATCGTGCCCGGCGGCTCCACCGTTCGGCGCGGGTCGTACCTCGCGCCCGGCGTGGTCTGCATGCCGCCGATGTACGTCAACGTCGGCGCGTACGTGGACGGGGGCACGATGGTGGACAGCCACGCGCTCGTCGGCTCGTGCGCGCAGATCGGGCGCGACGTGCACCTCAGCGCGGCCGCGCAGGTGGGCGGCGTGCTGGAGCCCATCGGGGCGGCACCGGTCGTGATCGAGGACGGCGTGTTCGTGGGCGGCGGCTGCGGCGTCTACGAGGGGACCGTCGTGCGCGAGAACGCCGTGCTCGCGGCGGGCGTGATCCTGACGCGCTCCAGCCGGGTCTACGATCTGGTCAACGAGACCGTGCTCCGCTCCAGCGCGGACGCCCCGCTGGAGATCCCGGCGGGCGCGGTCGTGGTGCCGGGCTCGCGCGCGGTGGACTCCGAGTTCGGGCGCGCCAACGGCCTCGCGCTGGCGGCGCCGATGATCGTGAAGTACCGCGACGCGAGCACGGACGCCAGCACCACGCTGGAGGACGCGCTCCGGTAGCCTCGCACCCACTCGCAGCCTCCGCCAGCGCGGCACTGGCGGAGGCTCTGGGCGGGCTCACGCGGCGAGCGGGAGGCGCGCGGGCGAGGACGACGCGAGAACCTTCCGCACGTCGGCCAGCACGCCGCCGGCCGTGAGGTCGGCGCCCGCGCCAGGGCCGGAGATCGTGAGCGAGGTCGCGCCGTAGCGCTCGGTCTGGAACACGAACAGGTTGTCCGTCCCCGCCAACCGGCCGAGCGCGGACGGCGCGGGGACCTCCTCCAGCCCGACCCGGATCCGCCCTTCGGCAAACCGCCCGACGTACCGGAGCACGCACCCGTTCGCACGGGCCGCCTCGCTGCGCTGCGCCCACGCCGCGTCGAGCGCCGTCAGCCGGTCGGGGACGTCGGCCGCGGAGAGCGCTGCGAACGAGGCGGGCAGGAGCGGCTCCACGTCCACCTCGTCCCGCTCCACGCGATGGCCGGCGGTGCGGGCCAGGATGAGCAGCTTGCGGACCACGTCCTCGCCCGAGAGGTCGTCGCGCACGTCGGGTTCGGCGAAGCCTCGCGCGCGGGCGTCCAGGACCGCCGTGCTGAACGTGTCGCCCTGGCCCACGCGGTCCATCACGTACGTCAGCGTGCCCGAGGGGCAGCACGCGATACTCGTCAGCGTGTCGCCGCTGGCGCGAAGGTCCCGGACGGTCTCCACCGCGGGGAGCGCCGCGCCCACCGTCGTCTCGTAGCGGTAGCGGACGCCGCCGTCCGACGCCTGCTGGAGCGCGTCGAAGTAGCTCTGTTCGAACGTGTTGGCGTGCTTGCTGGCCGTGACGATCCGCACGCCCGCGCGAAGCAGACCGAGGTACTCCCGCGCGAGCGCCGGGCTGCTCGTCGCGTCCACGAGAACGACCGGGCGCCCCGTCCGGGCCGCCGCGCGCAGGCGGTCCAGGGCGGGTGCAACGGAATCGCACCCCGCCCACGACTGGCGGGCGACCTCGGCGGGGCGGAGACCGCCGTCGTCCCAGACGGCGCCCCGCGTGGTGCCAGCGCCGAGGAGCACCGGGGCCGCATCCCCCAACCGGTCCAGGCGGTGCAGAAACGCGGTACCAACGGCACCGACGCCGGCGAGATAGAGAGCGGGGGAATCGGAGCGAGACGACACAGAAACGGGGGAACGGCGGGAAGGAGAGGCGGGGTGCACCCAGGTGCCGGGCGCGGAGGGATCCGAGGTGGGGCGCACGCGGACGGCAGTGGGGCCAGACTGCAAGGGGTCCAGCGCGCGGGCGTGGACGCCCAGACGGCCGGCGCGAGCGAGCGGCAGCGCCTCGTCCATGGAGAGCGCGTCCAGGCGCCGCGCAGCGGGGTCGCGGCGGGGGTCGGCGGTGTAGAGGGCGTCCACGTCGGTCCAGCGTTCGAGGCAGTCCGCCTGGAGGGCGCCGGCGAGCAGGCCCGCGGTGTAGTCCGATCCGCCGCGGCCGAGCGTGGTGACGGCGCGCGCGTGCGAGCGCCCGAGGAAGCCCGTCACGACCGGCACCGCGCCGGGGCGGAGCGCGCGGTGCCACCGGCCCAGCGTGCGGTACGTGCGGGGCAGGTCCACGGCCGCCTCGCCGTGCCCGTCGTCCGTGTGAACGAGCGAAGCGGCGTCGGTCGGGATCGCGTCCAGCCCCGCCTCGCGCAGGACCGCCGCGACGAGCGGGACCGCCAGCCGCTCGCCCGTGGCGAGGACCGCGTCTCGCCGCGCCGGCGTCGTGCCGCCCGTGGCGATGGCGGTGAGCGTGCGCCGGAGCGCCTCGGAGTGGACGCCGAGGTCCACCGCGTAGCGGCGGCGGGCGTCGTCCGGGAGCGTCTCGGCCGCGAGGCGTTCGTAGCGCTGGCGGATCTGCTCCACCCACGGCGCGGGGTCGGCGCCGGTGGCGTCCAGCGCGCTGGCGGCGCGCGCGAGCGTGTCGGTCACGCCCGAGGCCGCCGAGGCGACGACGATCTGGCGGGTGGTGCGGGCGCCTCGCGTGACGATCTCCGCGACGCGGGCGAGGGACGGGGCGCTGCCGACGGACGTGCCGCCGAACTTGAGGATGTGGAGCGGGGTCATCCGGCGAGGGCGAAAGAGGTGGAGGGCGCGAGGTGGCGGGCGAGCCACGGCGCGAGACGGGCGCGGAGGTCGTCGAAGGCGACGAGGAAAGCGTCGTGGCCGTAGGGCGAGCGGAGGGTGGCGAGCGTGGCGTTCGGCAGGGCCTCGGCCAGCGCCTCCTGCTCGGCGAGCGGGTAGAGCACGTCTCCGTCGATGCCGAGGACGAAGGCGGGCAGCGCGAGGTCGGCCAGGCCCTCGGCGAGGGAGGCGCCTCGCGCGGCGTCGTGGCTGTCCATCGTGCGCGTGAGCGCGACGTAGCAGGCGGCGTCGAAGCGGTCCGCCAGCTTGCGGCCCTGGTACTGGAGGTAGCGGGCGGCCTCGAACGGCGCCGCGCGGCCCGCGGCCCGGTCGCGGCCGTGGCGCTCCTCGTAGATCGCGGGCGTTCGGTAGGAGAGCATCGCGATGGCGCGCGCCGCTGCCAGCCCCGCGCGGGGGGGATCGGCGGGGTCGTAGTCGCCGCCGTTCCACGCGGGATCGGCCGCGATGGCCTGCCGCTGCGCCTCGTTCCAGCCGATGGCCCAGGCGGAGTGCCGCGCCCCCACGGCGAGCGGCGCGATGGCCCGCACGAAGTCCGCGTGCCGCCCCCACTCCAGCGCGAACATCCCGCCCAGCGACCCGCCGATGGCGAGCGCCAGCTGGCGGACGCCGAGCGCTTCGAGCGCCGCCCGGTGCAGGCGGACGCCGTCCCGCACGGTGATGAGCGGGAACGAGGCCCCGTACGCGCGGCCCGTCGCGGGGTCCGTCGCGCGAGGCGAGAGGGCGCCGTAGGGCGAGCCGGGCACGCTCAGGCAGATCACGAAGTGGGTGTCCGTGTCCAGCAGGCGGCCCGGCCCGATGAGCGGCTCCCACCACGCGGCGGCGTCGGTATCGCCGGTGAGCGCGTGGCACACCACGATGGCGTTGTCGCCGGCGGGCGCGAGGGTGCCCCAGGCGTGGTAGGTGAGCGTGGGAGCGTGGAGGGTGTCGCCGTTCTCGGTGACGAACGGCGCGGGGAGGGTGACGTGGCGAGGCATGGGTCTCGTCGGGCTGGCGGGGGCGGTCGGGAGGCGCGGGCTCCCCGTGGCGAGCACGGGGAGCCCGAGGGCGGCTAGGCCGCGACGAGCGTGTGCGCGAAGGCCTGCTCGAAGTCCGCCACGATGTCCTCGATGTGCTCCAGCCCGACCGAGACGCGGATCAGCTCCGGCCGCACGCCCGCGGCGCGCTGCTCCGCCTCCGAAAGCTGCTGGTGTGTGGTGCTGGCGGGGTGGATGACCAGCGTCTTCGCGTCGCCCACGTTCGCGAGGTGGCTCGCCAGCTGGACGCTCTCGATAAAGGCGCGCCCCGCCTCCTGGCCGCCTCGGATCCCGAACGAGAGCACGCTCCCGAAGGCGCCCTCGCGGAAGTAGTCCCGCGCCCGCTCATGCGAGGCGTGGCCCTCCAGGCTGGGGTGCCAGACCCACTCCACCGCGTCGTGCGCGTCCAGCCACGCCGCCAGCGCGTTGGCGTTCTGCGCGTGCCGCTCCGCCCGCAGCGAGAGCGTCTCGATGCCCTGGAGAAGCTGGAAAGCGTTGAACGGCGAGAGCGCGGGGCCGAAGTCGCGCAGGGCCTCCACGCGCGCCCGGATGATGAACGCGACGTTGCCGAGGTCGCTCTCCGGGTGGAACACGTCGGTGAAGACGAGGCCGTGGTAGGCGTCGTTGGGTTCGGTGAAGAGCGGGAACCGGCCGTTCCGCCAGTCGAAGCGGCCCGCGTCCACGATCACGCCGCCGATGGAGGTGCCGTGCCCGCCGATCCACTTCGTCGCGGAGTGCGTCACGATGTCCGCGCCGTGCTCGATGGGGCGGACCACCCAGCCGCCCTGCCCGAACGTGTTGTCTACCACGAGCGGCACGCCCACGCGATGGGCGGCGTCCGCGAGGGCGCGGAAGTCCGGGACGGTGAGGTCCGGGTTGCCCAGCGACTCGGTGAAGAAGGCCCGGGTGCGGCCGTCCGCGAGGGCCTCGAACGCGGCGGGCGTCTCCTCCTCCACGAACCGCGTCTCGATGCCGAGCCGGCCGAGCGCCACCTTGAGCAGGCTGTACGTCCCGCCGTAGATCCGGCTGGAGGCGACGACGTTGTCCCCCGCCTGCGCCAGCGTCGCGAAGGTGACGAGGTGGGCGGACTGCCCGGAGGCGACCGCCAGCGCGGCGGCGCCCCCTTCGAGCGCGGCCACGCGCTGCTCCAGCACATCCGTCGTCGGATTCATGATCCGGGTGTAGATGTTGCCGAACTCCTCCAGCCCGAAGAGCCGCGCGGCGTGGCTCGTGTCGTCGAAGGTGTAGGAGGTGGTCTGGTAGATGGGGACGGCGCGGGCGTGCGTCGTCTGGTCGGGCGTGTGCCCGGCGTGGAGTTGGAGGGTGTCGAAGTGGAGGGGCCGAAGGGCCTGATCGCGGTCGCTCATGATGGCGGGGTGCGGGGCCTTCGGGGGATAAAAAAGAACCCCTCCGGCCCGGTGGCAGGAGGGGTGAGAAGCTGCGGTGTGGGTCTCGTCTATCTGGGCACCGCGTGCACTCCCGTCCTGCCGGTCGGCATCATCATCATGCACATCGCCATGCACCGAATCGCGTCGGCGCTGGCGGGGCGAATAATGGAGATGGACAGGGAGCGGGTCACGCGAGGGAGTCGCGAGGGGCAGGCGCGCGGCCCGAAACGAAAAAACCCTCTCGGAGCAATCGAGAGGGTCGCGAGCAGCGGGGCTGCCGGTGCCTCTCATCACTCCCGAGGCTCGCTCGGGCAGGTGGTAGCACCGGTCGTCCGGTTGCCACGACGTCACAGGGCCTGATCCCTCGGTCGTTCTTGATGAGACGGTGTCAGTGTAGGCTGCCGGCGCCGCGCCGCGCAAGGGGCGCCCGCCGGTCTCCGCCGCCAGCCGCTGGCGGACGCGATGGAGAAACCGCCCCTGGAGGCGGGATCGGCAGGAAACACGGGGGAGGCGTTTCGGCGCGACCCGCACCTCTTGACATTTGCTTCACACGACACGCCTGTTTCCCGCCCCGCTGGCGGCTCCGATGCGAGAGGCTGAAGCCCCGACCTCGGGCGGCCGTCGCGGGTGCGGGCGGCTCCCTCCGCCCCTAGCTTTCCGGCGCCACCACCCGACCCCATGAGCCGGATCATCCACGCGGGCGACACCCCCGCCAAGCGCCGCCGCCAGCTCGAGCGCTCCTGCGCCGAGGCCCTCCGCACCCTCGCTGCCAAACCCGCCCTCGCAAGCGGCGTCTGGGACGCCGAGGCGAAAGACCTCGCGGCGTTCCTCGCCTACAGCCTCCGCGGCATCGGCGAGACCATTGAGGGGAGCGCGCAGGCCTGGGACGACCGGAACTACTGGAAGAAGGCCGAGAAGCTGCGCGCGGACTGGATCTGGACGAGCCACACCGCGGACGATCTGGAGGAAGCGCTCCTCGCTGCGGACTGGCGGGGCGCCACGGATCTCCTCGTGACGCTCGTGCCCCGCTTCGCGCACGTCAACATCGGGCGCGAGCTGCGCGATGCGGACTGGTGGGCCGGCGCCTACCGCGCGCTCCAGAAGCGGGCCGCGAAGGCGGCGTAGCCGGGTGGCCCTCCAGGTCCGCGAACGCGACGGGCGGCGCGAGATTCTCGACCCCGTGCGACGCCGGTGGGTGGCACTCACGCCCGAAGAGGGCGTCCGCCAGCGGCTCCTCGCGCTGCTCCTCGCGCGAGGCTACCCCGCCGGGCTGCTCGCGGTGGAGAAGAAGGTGGAGCACCTCGGGCGGCCGTGGCGCGCGGACGTGGTGGCCTACGGCCGGGACTCGCGGCCGCTCCTGCTCGCGGAGTGCAAGGCGCCCGGTGTCAAGGTGAACACGGCCACGTTCGACCAGCTCGCGCGGTACAACGCCGTGCTCGGCGCGCGCCTGCTCGTGGCCACCAACGGCGAGGCGGTCCACGTCTGCGAGAAGGCCGCCGACGGCTGGCGGTGGCTCTCCGACGTGCCGGCGTTCGAGGGCTGACGGCGATTTAGACCGCTTCCAAATTGGGCCATTTCAGGACCCTGCGGCCAGACCTGCCGATACAACGGGCGAACCCCTCCCCCAGCGCCATGGTCCCCGCCCAGTCCCAGTGCACCGCCTGCTCCCACCTCGACCGGCAGGCCGCCGACGCGCAGAACGCCCAGCAGTGCGACGCCTTCCCGAGCGGCATCCCGGACGAGATCTGGCTCAACCAGATCGCTCACACGAAGAGCTACCCCGGTGACAACGGGATCCACCTCGATCTCATCCCGCTCGACATCTACCAGCCGCCGAGCGCGCAGGCGTAGCCCCGCCTCCGGCCTTTTTCGCGAGCCCGCTTCCCAACTGGAGGCGGGCTCGCGCGCATTCCGGCTGGCGGGCCGCGTCAGCAGAGGGGTTCGGCTCGGTGCGGGAGTACGGAGGAACTCCCAACTCCGCCGCGGCCATGGCGCGGGTCCGGCTCGCGCGATGGGCCATCCGCCTCGGGCTCGTGAGCACCACCCGGACGAGAAGGCGTGACCTCCGGGCTCGCGCGGGCTACCGCGCGACGGTGAGCGGCGCGCTGGCGGTGCCCTCCGCCGAGGCGACGCGGACCACGTACACTCCCGGCGCGAGCGTGCCTGTGGAGAACTCTGCCGTCTGCTCTCCGGCCGGGCGGTGACCGTCCGCGAGCACGAGCACTTCGCGGCCTCGCGCGTCATAGACGCTCACCCGGGTCTCTCCCGCCGACGCCTGCCGCCAGCGCGCCGTGGTGTGGGTGCGCGTGGGGTTCGGCGTCACGGACAGTCCGATGGCTCCGGGCGCAGACGCGGCGGCCTCCCCCGATACCGCCACCGTCACCGCCGCTGACGTCCGTACCACCCAGGCGTTGGTGGTTCCTCCATGGTACAGGGCCACATAGAGCCGCCCCTTCGGCCCCACGAGCAGGCGCCGAGATGTCATCCCGCTCCCCGTCACCGGCGTCCGGCCCACCACCGCCCACGTCTCGCCCCCGTCGTCCGTCCGGTACACGATCCCCCGGCCCCCGATCGCCAGCGCGCTCGACGGGCCGATCGCCGCGAGGTGCGCGTCTCCCGGGATGCCCTCCACCGGCTCCGGCAACCGCGCCGTCTCCCGCCACGTCTCGCCCCCGTCGTCGCTCACGAATGCGCGGCGGTCTGGCTGGTTTGCGAAGTACCCCGTCGCGAGGAGCCGCCCCCGGAACGGACCCGGCGCGCTGCCCGCAGCCTCGGCCGGGAACGCCGCGAGGTGCTCCACGGCCCACCCCGGGCCTGGCGCGCCGCCCGAGCCGGGCCGCATCGCCAGCCGCCCGTCCGCGCCCACGTCCGAGACCCACAGCCCCGGCGCCTCCCACGTGCCGAGCAGGAGGCGCCCGGCGAAGGCGTGGCCCTCGGGCACGAGCAGCAGCGCGTGCGCGCTACGACCGTTGGGTGCGAGGAACGGGACCGGAGTCCACGTCGCGCCCCGGTCGTCAGAGCGGTGGAGGTCCTCGGTGTTGTAGCCAGCGACGAAGAGCACGCCCGAGAGGTCTTCGCCGCCGGGCGCGGGTGTAGTGCCGAAAGGAACCTCGAGGAGCACCTCGGCGAAGCCTCTGTCCCACGACGGGACGTACGCCCACGTCGCGCCGCCATCGGTGGTCCGGCGCATGGCGTTGGAGGCGGTGATGACGGTGTCGCCGCGGCCGAGCGGCAGCACAGCGTCCCCATGGGCGAAGAGGGGGTCGAAGGCCTCCCACTCCGCGGCGCGGTCGTTGAGATCGAGGCGAAGGATGGCGATTCCCTCCGCCTCGGGCAAGTCTGCCTCGTACGGAGTTCCAAACGTCCAAAGCCTCCCGAGGTCGTCGAGCGCGAGATCGGTGGCGTTGACGGGGAAACCGCCGACGGTCTCCCAGTCGAATCCCTCGCCGGGCGAGGGCCACGCCTGCGCCGCGGGCGCGGCGGCGGGGCTGATCGCGAGGGCGACGAGGAGAGCGAGCCGAGTGGAAGCCAGCGTCATCGGAGGACGGTGAGGCGGGTGTGAACGTCGGTGGTTTCCGTCGTGAGCCGGAGAAGGTACACGCCCGGCGCGATCGTTCACGCCCCGCTGGCGGAGCCCGAGCGCGCTCCACTCCCGCCCACGAACCCCGCCAGCCCGCCGAGCGTCTGCCAGCGTGACCGGCCACGCGCGACGGCACGGGGTTGGCCCTCCCACCCGAGACCAATAACGGCTGTCAAGAGGGCAGACCTCGCGGCCGACACGAACCGACCGAGACGACATGAACCTCAACCACTTCACCGTCAAGGCGCAGGAGGCCGTGCAGACCGCGGCCAAGATCGCCCAGGCGAACACCCACCAGGGGCTCGAACCGCCCCACCTGTTCAAGGCCCTCCTCCAGGACGAGGGCGGGCTGGCGACGACCCTCCTCCAAACCCTCGGCGCCAACCTCGACTACCTCGACGCCAAGACCGACGACGCGCTCGGCGCGCTCCCCAAGGTCAGCGGCGCGAGTGTGCAGGGCCCGTACGTGGGCTCCGACCTCGCGCCCGTCCTCGACGCGGCCAAGAAGGAAGCCGACGCGCTGGGCGACGAGTACGTGGCCGTGGAGCACCTGCTCGTCGCGCTGGCGGATTCTCCCGGCGCGATCGGCGAGGCGCTCCGCCAGCAGGGCGTGACCAAGCCGCGGCTCCTGGAGGCGTTGCAGGGCGTCCGCGGCGGGCAGCGGGTCACGGACCCCTACGCCGAGAGCAAGTACGACGCGCTGAACCGCTACGCGCGCGACCTGAACGAGGCCGCCCGCAAGGGCAAGATCGACCCCGTGATCGGGCGCGATGACGAGATCCGCCGCGTGCTCCAGATCCTCTCGCGCCGCACCAAGAACAACCCCGTCCTCGTCGGCGAGCCCGGCGTGGGCAAGACCGCCATCGCCGAGGGGCTGGCGATCCGGATCGTCGAGGGCGACGTGCCCGAGGGGCTCAAGTCCAAGACCATCATGGCGCTGGACATGGGCGCGCTCATCGCGGGCGCCAAGTACCGCGGCGAGTTCGAGGACCGGCTCAAGGCCGTCGTCAAGGAGGTCACGGACTCCGACGGCGAGATCATCCTCTTCATCGACGAGATCCACACGCTCGTGGGCGCGGGCGGCGGGGACGGCGCGATGGACGCCGCCAACATCCTCAAGCCCGCCCTCGCGCGCGGCGAACTCCGCGCCATCGGCGCGACGACGCTGGACGAGTACCAGAAGTACTTCGAGAAGGACAAGGCGCTGGAGCGGCGCTTCCAGATGGTGCTCGTCGCCGAGCCCTCCGTCGAGGACACGATTGCCATCCTTCGCGGGATTCAGGACCGCTACGAGGTCCACCACGGCGTCCGCATCACGGACGGCGCCATCGTGGCCGCCGCCGAACTCAGCGACCGCTACGTCACCAACCGCTTCCTCCCGGACAAGGCCATCGACCTGATCGACGAGGCCGCGAGCCGCCTCCGCATCGAGATCGACTCGACGCCGGAGGAGCTGGACTCCGTGGAGCGCGAGATCCGCACGCAGGAGATCGCCCGCGAGGCGCTCAAGCGCGAGGGCGACACGCGCGGCGTGGAGGACACCACCCGCCGGCTGGCGGACCTGGAGGAGGAGCGCGACCGGCTCCGCGCCAGGTACGAGCAGGAGCGCGATCTGGTCACCACCATCAAGGAGTCCAAGGCCCAGATCGACGCGCTCAAGACCGAGGCGGCCGATCTGGAGCGCCACGGCGACTTCGGCAAGGTGGCCGAGATCCGCTACGGCCAGATCCCCGGCCTGGAATCCGCCATCGACGACGCCACCCGCCAGCTGGCGGAGGTCCAGAAGCACGGCGCCATGCTCAAGGAGGAGGTGGACGCCGAGGACATCGCGGACGTCATCTCCCGCGCGACGGGCATCCCGGTCTCCAAGATGCTGGAGACGGAGAGGGAGAAGCTGCTCCAGATGGAGGCAGCGCTCGAGCGCCGCGTGGTGGGCCAGCGCGAGGCCGTCGAGGCCGTCTCGCACGCGGTCCGGCGCGCACGCGCGGGGCTGCAGGAGACCTCGCGACCGCTGGGCTCGTTCATCTTCCTCGGCACCACGGGCGTCGGCAAGACCGAGCTGGCGAAGGCCCTCGCCGAGCAACTCTTCGACGATGACGGCGCCATCGTGCGGATCGACATGTCCGAGTACCAGGAGCGGCACACCGTCTCGCGGCTCATCGGCGCGCCTCCGGGCTACGTGGGCTACGACGAGGGCGGGCAGCTCACGGAGGCGGTCCGCCGCCGCCCATACAGCGTGGTCCTCCTGGACGAGTTCGAGAAGGCACACCCCGAGGTGTTCAACGTCCTCCTGCAAGTCCTGGACGACGGCCGCCTGACCGACTCCAAGGGCCGCACGGTGGACTTCACGAACACGCTCATCATCATGACGAGCAACCTCGGCGCGGACCTCATCAAGCGTCGGATGGAGGCCGCCACGGTGGGCGGCGGCGATGGCGACCTCTCGGAGTCTGAGATGGAGGGCCTCCGCCGCGATCTCTTCGACCGGCTCAAGAGCCAGCTCCGCCCGGAGTTCCTCAACCGCGTGGACGAGATCGTCGTCTTCCGCCCGCTCACCCGCGAGGGGATTCGGCGCATCGTCGAGATCCAGTTCGAGCGGACGCGGCGGATGGCGGAGAAGAACCACGGCCTCCGCCTCGCGATGACGGACGCGGCCAAGGACGCGCTCGCCGCCGAGGGCTTCGACCCGGTGTTCGGCGCGCGTCCGCTCAAGCGGGTGCTCCAGCGCGAGGTGGCCAACCGCCTCGCGGAGCAGATCCTGGCCGGCTTCGTCTCCGACGGCGACACGGTCACGGTGGACGCGGGGCCGGACGGCATCACGCTCACCACCGCCCCGCTGGCGGAGGCTCCCGCCGAGGGCGACCGCCCCCCCATGGCCGCCGCGGGCGAGGCGTAGACCGCCAGCCTTCTCCCTTCGAGGCCGCGTCTCTCCCGAGGCGCGGCCTCAGCGTTTTCCGCACCACCGACGGTGACCGGCAGTGGGTCAGAGGCTCGTCCGCTCGCGGAAGCGCTGCGCCGCCCGTCGCGAGAGTTCTACGGTCTCGCCGCCGTCCAGCGTGGCCCGGAGCGCGCCGCCGAACCAGTCCTCCAGCCCGGTGACGTGCTCCAGGTTGAGGAGGTGCCGGCGGCTCGCGCGGAAGAACACCGCCGGGTCCAGCCGCTCCTCCAGTTGGTTCAGCGAGCGAAGCACGAGCGGCGTCTCGCGCCCCACGTACAGCCGCACGTAGTTGCCCTCGGACTCGAAGAGCCGCACGTTGCCCAGGCGGACGAAGTGGAGGCGGTCGCCGTCCTTGACGAACACGCGGTCGTCCGCCGTCAGGTAACCGGCCTCTGGGGGCTGGCGGTCCGTCTCGGCGGGAGGTTCGTCGGCCGGTTCGAGGCGGGCGACCGCTGCCGCCAGCCGGGCGGGCGCGACGGGCTTGACGAGGTAGTCCAGCGCGGAGACCTCGAAGGCGCGGAGCGCGTGCTCGTCGTACGCTGTCACGAAGACGACGGCGGGCGGGACGGCCTCCAGGCTCGCGAGGAGGTCGAACCCGGTCTCGCCAGGCATCTGAATGTCCAGGAACAGCACGTCGGGCGGCGTGCCGGCCTCCCCCAGCGCGGCGAGGAGATCGCGGGCGGCCGGCGCATCGGCGGCTTCCCCGACGACCTCCACCTCGGGGTGCTCGGCGAGGAGGCGTCGGAGTTCGACGCGCGCGAGGCGTTCGTCGTCTACGAGGACGGCGCGGAGGGCGGTCATGCGTCGGCGGGGACGGGCGCGAGGGGCACGAGGACTTCGGCGCGGACGGTCCGCGCGTCTGACTGGCGGACGACGAGCGCGGCGCGATCGCCGCAGAGCCGCCGGAGGCGTTCGGCCGCATTCGCCAGCCCGACGCCGCTCTCGGGCTCCGCGTTGTCGTCCAGCACGCCGGGGCTCTCCACGATCACGCGGACGCTCCCGGCCTCGGCGCGAGCCTCCACGCGGAGCGTCCCGCCTTCCGGCGTCTGCCCGATCCCGTGCTTGATCCCGTTCTCCACGAGCGTCTGCACCACCATCGGCGGGACGGGCGCCGCCAGCGCGTCGGGGTCGGCGCGGACCTCGGCGCGGAGGCGGTCCTCGAAGCGGAGCCCTTCGAGCGCGAGGTAGCGGCGGACCGTCGCGATCTCGTCGCGCAGGGGGACCGTCTCGCGTTTGCCCGCGCTGAGCGCGTAGCGGAGGAGCGCGGAGAGCTCCGTGACGGCCTCGCGGGCGCGGCCCGGATCGTCCGCGATGAGGGCGCGGACGGTGTTGAGGCTGTTGAACAGGAAGTGCGGGTTGACCTGCGCCTGCAGCGCGCGGAGCTCGGCCTCCCGCGCGATGGCCTCCAGCCGCCAGCGCTCGGCCTCGGCGTGGGCCCGCTCGCGCTCCGCCTCGCGCCACCGCTGGACCACGTGGACGCCCGCGTAGATCAGCGACCAGATGAGCAGCAGCGCCGTCCAGTTGAAGCTGGCGCCGAAGAAGGAGACCCAGACCGTCCCCGCCTCGGTTTCTGTGCGGAGGAACCAGAACGAGCCGAGCGCGACGACCGCCATCGCGAGGGCCGTCACGGCGCTGCCCGCCGCCATCCGCACCGCCAGCGCGCCGACGGGGAGCGCCAGCCAGTCGCGCCGGAGGATGACCGCGCGGAAGGCGTGCGTGGCCGCCAGCCCGATCGCGCTCGCGCCCAGCCCGAGGATCAGGCCCTTCGCGCTGATCCCGCCGTAGAGCGCCCCCAGCAGGATGTTCGCGGCGGCGTAGACGCCCCAGCCGGCGAGCTGGCAGATCCAGTAGAGACGGGGGGCGCGCATGGGCGGAAGAGGAGGACGAACTGGCGGGGCTCGTCCGCGAGAGGGAGCCGATCGCCAGCTTCGCTCCATCATCCGTGTCATCCTGAGCGAGCGCAGCGAGTCGAAGGATCTCAGACGAGAACCAAACTGCGTGATCGGCTGAGATCCTTCGACTCCAGCGGCTGACGCCGCTTCCGCTCAGGATGACACGGGTGAGAGAATGGAATGGACGAGTCGCCCCGCCTCGGCACGCTCGTGGGCCCACCGAGGCGGAGCGAGTCAGGTTAGCGACGCGCGGCCGACACGTCCTCGCGGAGGAAAGCGCCGAGGTGCTCCGCCAGCGCGTCGGGCTGGTCGATCTGGATGAAGTGGCGGGAGGCCGGGACGGCCACGATCTCCACGTCCGGGAGGCCGGCGTACTCCGCCTCGTAGAGCGCGCGGACCTGCTCCACGTCGCGCGGCGAATAGCCCGCTCCGGCCGCGAGCACGAGCGTCGGGACGGTCATAGAGGGGAGGTCGTCGCGGAGGTCCGTGGTCCACATGTCGAAGAACGCCTGCGCGACGGTCGGCACGTCCGAGGCGGCGTGGAGGTCGAGGTAGGCCGCGGCGCTGTCCGGGCTCGTCATCATGGACTGGAGCGCCATGCCCTGCTGGATGCGGAACTGCTCGGGCGAGGAGAGCGCCATCATCTGCTTCATGCCGGCGCCCATCGCGGCGGCGCTGGCCTCGGTCGCGCTCGTGTCCTGCATCGCGGCGAGGAACGGCAGCGCGTCCACGACGACGACGCGCGAGACGGCCTCGGGCGCCGCCAGCCCCACGCGGAGCGCGGTGAACCCGCCGAGGCTGTGGCCCACGACCGCCGCGGGCGCGTCCAGCTGGCGGACGTAGTCGGCGAGGTCATCGCGGACGGCGTCGAGGAAGCCGTCCTGCGTGCTGGCCTCCACGGGCGCCTCGCCTGCGAAGCCCGCCAGCGTGACGACGTGGAGCGTGTAGTCCTCGCGCAGCCGCGCGACCGTCCCGTCCCAGACGGGGCCGCCGCTGGAGAGGCCGGGCACGAGGAGCACATCGGGGCCGGCGCCGACCGTCTCGACGGCGAAGGTCCGGTCCTGCGCGCTGGCGGAGACCGCCGTCAGGATGGCGACGACGATGGCGACGAGCGCGCCGAAGGAGAGGCGCTGGGAGCGGGCGGGGAGCATCATGGGATCGGGGAGAAGGGATGCTCCAAGAGACGCGATTCCAGCCCGTATGGACAGGAAAATGGGACGAGCGGGGCTCTCGCGGGATGAGCGGGGCCTCGGCTCCACGGGCGGGCCGCCCGCCGCGCTGGCGGTGCCCCTCAACGGACGGACGCGCTCGCCGGAACGGACCGCCAGCCGGGGCGGGCCGCCACACGACTGCCGTTTTCCAGCGGCCGCGGTAGTCGTAGGCCCGCGTGTCCCAGTCCGCAGCGCCGAGGAGCACGTCGTACCCGAAGGTCTGCGGCGGGGGCGTGCTGAGGGATGGACGGGCGGATCGCGTCGGAGGCGGCGGAGCAGCCCGCGAGGGCGAGAACGGCGAAGAGAGCGGCGAAGCGCATGAGGACGGGGGCCGGTGGTGAAGGGTCTCCCCCTCCCCTTCGCAGGTCCTGCGCGAATCCCGCCACGCGCTGGCGGAATCGTTTGGCGAGGGCGGCCACCCCTCGCGGCGTCAACCATTCGCGCGCGGGCGCGTTGGTGCCCCATGCCTTCCCCCGATGACTCCTGGGACGCCCCGCCCGACGGCCTCATCCGCGGCCTCATGGACCGCCACGGCCTCACGCGCGAGCAGGCCGTCCGCCGCGTCGGCCTGGAACCGGACGTGGTCCGCGAGCACGCCAACGACCTCGGGCTCGTCCCCTTCCGCGCCCTGCCCGACGGTGCCCGCTTCCGCCTCCACGGCACGCTGTTCTACAAGCGCCTCCCCCGCATCGCGACCGGCGCGCGCCGCCCCGTGGACCCCGAGTACGACTACGACGTGGACCTGCCGGAGCGGAAGCGCCGCCCCAACGCACGCTCCGTGGAGCCGGTGAGCGGCCACCGTCACCGGCTGGCGTACGTCCGCCCGGAGCACGCCGTGGAGCCGGCCCCCGGACGCGGCGGACGCTCGCGCTGACCGCCAGCGCGCCGGGCGCTACGCCGCGGTCCAGACCGCGAGTTCGTTTCCGCTGGGGTCGAGGAAGTGGAACCGGCGGCCGCCGGGGAACGCGAACGGCTCTTTCGCGAGGCTGCCGCCCGCCGCGAGCACGGCGTCCAGGCTCGCCTCCAGATCCTCGGAGTAGAGGATCACGAGCGGGCCGCCCTGCCGAAGCGCGTCGGTCTGCTCCATCCCGCCGACCTCGCCGTCCGCGCCCTGGATGCCGGCGTAGGTGGGGCCGTAGTCCGTGAAGCGCCAGCCGAAGGCCTCGGCGTAGAACCGCTTGGCCTCCGCGAGGTCGCGGACGGTGAACTCGATGTAGTCGATGGCGTGGTGCGTGGGCATGGGCGGGGGGGGATGGGGCGGGCAACGTACCCCGCCCCGGTGACAGCCCCGAGGCTTCGGGTGCGCCTCCACTTCGCTTGTTGGAACAACCATCCGGACGCCTCGTGGACTCTGCCGAACACCCCTCCCGTCTCATGAACACCCGCTCCATCGGCAGCCTCTCCGTTTCCACCATCGGGCTCGGCTGCAACAACTTCGGCTGGCACATCGACGCCGACCAGTCGCAGGCCGTCGTGGACGCCGCCATCGATGCCGGCATCACGCTCTTCGACACCGCCGACGTGTACGGCGAGGGCGAGAGCGAGCGGTTCCTGGGCAAGGCGCTGGGCAGCCGCCGCGGCGACGTGCTCATCGCGTCCAAGCTCGGCTACGACAAAGATGAGGGCGGCGGCGACCCCGCCTACGTGCGCCAGGCCGCCGAGGCCAGCCTGAAGCGCCTCGGCACGGACGTCATCGACCTGTACTACCTCCACAAGCCGGACCCCGCGACGCCCATCGCGGAGACCATCGGCGCGCTGGCGGAGCTCAAGGCCGAGGGCAAGATCCGCGAGTTCGCCGCCTCCAACTTCGACGCGGGCCAGCTCCGCGCGGCGGAGGCCGAAGCGGAGGGCGCCCGCTTCCAGGCCCTCCAGAACGAGTTCAGCCTGCTCCACCGCGACCCCATCGCGAACGGCGTGCTGGAGACGGCGCGCGAGCTGGAGGTCGCCTTCGTGCCCTACTTCCCGCTCAAGAGCGGCCTGCTGACCGGCAAGTACCGCAGAGGCGACGTGCCCGAGGGCTCGCGCCTGAGCGGCCAGGAGGGCAGCCATTTCAAGGGCATGGGCGAAAGGCTCCTGACGGAGGAAAACCTCGACATCGTGGAGCAACTCATCGCGTTCTCCGAGTCGCGCGGCCACACGATCCTGGAGCTCGCCTTTTCGTGGTTGCTCGCGCACGAGCCCGTCGCGAGCGTGATCGCCGGGGCCACGAAGCCCTCGCAGATCGAGTCCAACGCGAAAGCGGCCGAGTGGACGCTGACCGCCGACGACCTCGCGGAGATCGACCGGATCACGCAGGCGGCGGAGGTCGCCTGATGCCTCCTTCCCACTGGCGGTGCCTCTCGGCGAGGCTGGCCGCCCGCGGGAAGGGCGTGATCCACAGGACGGGCGGACTGCGTGGTAGAGGAGAACCCTTTCTCTGCCCCATGCTCCGCCCCCTTTCGCTCGTCGCCGTTCTCGCCCTGCTCGGCGCCTGCACCGATCCCGCGTCGCCCGACGCTTCCGGCGGCGACGAGTCCGCGGCCACGACGACCGCCAGCCGCACCTACGACCGCGACGACGCGGACTCGTTCTGCGACGCCATTGTCACCGAGGACTTCGTCCGCCGCCATTTCGAGATCCCGGTAGACGTCCCGCTCCAGCAACGCGGTAGCAGGATGAGTTGCTCCGGCCACTGGGGCGCCGACGACCCGTACGCAGACGAGACGACCCACTACTCGTTCACCGTCGTCATCGACCGCGATGTGGACACGGCCGAGGCCCGCTTCGCGAACGTACGCGCGGAGCGGACGGCCGCCGAGAACCAGGCCTCCGTATCGGAAGCCCTCGGCGGGGCCGCCGAGGAGCAGGGCGAGAACGCCGCGCTGGCGGGCGGAACCGTGGACGGGCTGGCGGGCGCCATTGGCGGGACCGAGACCGAGGCCGTACCGGACCTCGGCGACGAGGCCGCGGTCGTGCGCGTCGGGGGGACGTCGCCGGCGGTGGCCTTCCGGCTGGCGAACGTCCGTGTGCAAGACCTCTCGGTGATCGCCAACGCGTGGTCCCAGAGCGACGACTACGAGAGCCACTACGGCCAGATCGAAGAACGGTCGCTCGGCTTCGCCCGGGCACTCGCCTCGCGGATGTAGCGCCCCTGCCCCGCTGGCGGACGACCTCGGCGAGAGGCACCGCCAGCGGGGCGTGTTGCTGCGGGGCGGGCGTTACGCGCGGCCCATCCCGCGGTCCACCTCCGCCTTGAGGTTGCGCGCGAGGTCTTCCACGAGGAACGCGCCGGTATCGATGGTTTGGCCGTCCTCGCCGGCGCCGCGGCGGCGCACGCTCGCGGTCCCGGCCTCCGCCTCCTTCGCGCCGATGACGATCTGCGCGGGCACCTTGTCCAGCTCTGCCTCGCGGATCTTGCGGCCCACCTTCTCCGAGCGCGTGTCCACCTCCACGCGGAGGCCGGACTGGCGGAGCGTCTGGGCGACGGACTGCGCGTACTCGTTCTGCGCGTCCGTGATGGGGAGGATGCGGGCCTGCACCGGCGCGAGCCACAGCGGGAAGTCGCCGCCGGTGTGCTCGATGGTGACGCCGATGAACCGCTCCAGCGAGCCGAACGGCGCGCGGTGGATCATGACCGGCCGCACGCGGTCGTCGTTCTCGTCGATGTAGGTGAGGTCGAAACGCTCTGGGAGGTTGTAGTCCAGCTGGACCGTCCCGAGCTGCCAGCTCCGGCCGAGCGCGTCCTTGACCATGAAGTCCAGCTTGGGGCCGTAGAAGGCGGCTTCACCCTCTTCCTCCACGGTCTCCAGACCCATCTCGGCGGCGGCCTCGCGGATGGCCTGCTCGGCGGCGTCCCACTGCGCGGGCTCGCCGATGTACTTCTCCGTGTTGGCGGGATCGCGGAGGCTCACCTGCGCGGTGTAGTCCTCGTAGTTCAGCGCGCGGAGGACCGTCATCGTGAGATCGATGGCGGCCTTGAACTCGTCCTTGACCTGGTCCGGGGTGCAGAAGACGTGGGCGTCGTCCTGCGTGAAGCCACGGACGCGCGTGAGCCCGCCCAGCTCCCCGGACTGCTCGTACCGGTACACGGTCCCGAACTCCGCCAGCCGGACGGGGAGATCGCGGTAGGAGTGCGGGCGGCGGGCGTAGATCTGCGTGTGGTGCGGGCAGTTCATCGGCTTGAGGAGGTAGCCGCGCTCGCGCCGCTCGGGGTCGCCGGGCGTGTGGTGCGTGCGGCTCTCGGGGTCCTCGCCCTCGGGGAGCGGGGGGCCGAGTTCGTCCTCCAGCATGGGCGGGAACTGGCTGTCCGCGTAGTACGGGTAGTGCCCGCTCGTGCGGAAGAGGTCCAGCCGCGCGATGTGCGGCGTGACGACGGGCTCGTAGCCGCGCGCCACCTGCTCCGTCTTGAGGAAGTCCGCGAGGGTCTCGCGCAGGACCGCGCCCTTCGGGAGCCAGATGGGGAGGCCCGGCCCCACCTTGTCCGAGAACATGAAGAGGTCCATCTCCTTGCCCAGCTTGCGGTGGTCCCGCTGGCGGGCGAGCTCGAGGCGCTCCAGGTGCTCGTCGAGGAGCTTCTGCTTGGGGAAGGTGACGCCGTAGATGCGCGTCAGCTGCGGGCGGGACTCGTCGCCGCGCCAGTACGCCCCCGCGAGGCTCGTCAGCTTGACGGCCTTGATGGGCTTGGTGCTGGGGATGTGCGGGCCGCGGCAGAGGTCCACGAAGCCGCCCTGCTGGTAGAACGTGATGGTCCCGTCCTCCAGGTCGCGGATGAGCTCCAGCTTGTAGGGGTCGCCCTTTTCTTCGAAGTACGCGATGGCGTCGGCCTTGGAGACCTCGCGGCGCTCGAAGGCGCTATCGCCCCGCGCGAGCTCCTTCATCTTGGCCTCGATGGCGGGCAGGTCCTCGTCCGTGAGCCGGTCCTTGCCCGTGGCGGAGAGGTCCACGTCGTAGTAGAACCCGCCCTCAATGGCGGGGCCGATGCCGAACTGGACGCCGGGGTAGAGCGCCTCCAGCGCCTCGGCCATGAGGTGCGCGGAGGAGTGCCAGAACGCCTGCTTGCCGCCCTCGGAGTCGAAGGTGAGGATGGCGACGGTCGCGCCGTCCGGGAGCGGGCGGTCCAGGTCGCGCACCTCGGGCTGGCGGCCGTCCTCGGTGACTTCGACCGCCAGCGCGGCGCGGGCGAGGCCGGCGGAGATGTCGAGCGCGAGGTCGCGGCCGGTGGCGCCGTCGGGGAGCTGGCGGTGGGAGCCGTCGGGGAGGGTGATCTGCATGTCGGGGCCGGAGCGTTCGGCGCGAAGCTACCGAGGCGGGCGCCCGGGCGATGCCGAAGAGCAGGCGCAAACGCCGCCGCCGTGCGCGTGGCTCAGCCCTCGTCCGCGAGCGTGGCGAGGACGGCGTCCCGCTCCGGCCCCCGCGCCGCGCTGGCGGAGCGTCTGCGCGAGCGCTCAGCGGGCCGCGTCCAGCAGCGCCCGGCGCTCGCGCGTGGCCAGCGCCAGCCGCGCGAACTCGCCGTCGCCCTCGCGCATCCGGCGCTCGGCGGTGGTCAGCAGGCGGTCCGCGGCCGCCACCCGCCCCAGACGGAACAGGCACTCCGCGAGCGCGCTCTGCGCCTCGGCGATCCGCCAGTGCCCCGGCGTGGAGGCCTGGCGGATGCGGAGCGCCTCGCGCAGGACCGGCTCCGCCTCCGCCGCGCGGCCCCGAAGCAGGAGCGCTTCGCCGAGCCCCGTGAGCGGGTACGGGCGGGCGGTGTGGAGCGCGGGCGTCTCCGCGGCGTCGTGCGTCGCGAGCGACTGGCGGAACCAGCGCTCGGCCTCGGGGCCATGGCCCCGCGCGAGGTGGAGCATGCCGATGTGCGCCTCCGTGTGCCCCACGCGGAGGTGCGCGTCGCCGTGGAGGTCCCGGTAGATGGCGAGGGAGCGGAGCAGCATCGGCTCCGCCTCGTCCAGCAGCGCCGGGTCCCCACCGAGCAGGATCGCACGGTCCTTGAGCAGCAGCGCGAGGTTGCTCATCGCGCGGGCGTAGTCCGGGTGCCGATCGCCGTACGAGTCCTCCAGGATGGCGAGCGCCTGCCGGTAGTACGGCTCGGCGCCGCGGTAGTCGCCGCTGTTCTTACGGATCACGCCGATCTCGTTGAGCGCGCTGCCCAGCCGCGGGTTCTCGCTGCCGTAGAGGGCACGGTAGCGGTCCGCGGCGGCGCGGTAGTGGGACTCCGCCTCCTCCAGCCGCCCCTGGCGGCGGAGCAGCGAGCCCATCGCGGCGAGCGAATGCGCCACGACGGGGGCGTCCGCGCCGAGCGCCGTGCGGCGGACCATCAGCGCGTGGTGGAGGTGCGGCTCCGCCTCGGCGAAGCGCCCCTGTTGCGTAAGCGCCACGCCGATCGCGTGCTGCACGGCGGCCACGGCCGGGTGCTCCGCGTCCAGCTGGCGGCGGCCGGCGGCGAGCGCGCCGCGGAGCATCTGCTCGGCCTCCTCGTGGCGCGACTGCCGCGTGAGCAGCAGCGCGAGATCCGCCTGGGACTGGAGCACGTCCGGGTGGCCCGCCCCGAGGGCCTCCTGCCGCGTGCGGAGCGCGGAGCGCTGGAGGACCTCCGCCCGCTCGAACTCCCCGAGGTTTCCGTACACCTTGCCCACGGCCGCCTCCACCGCGGCCCGCGTGCGGTCGTCGCCGCGGAGGCCGATGCGGAGGCGCTCGGCGGTGTGGTCCAGGAGCGCGAGCGCGGAGACCTCGCGCCCGCCGGTCTGGTCCGGGTCCACGTCGCCGAGGAGGCTCAGGAGCATCTCGCGCGAGGCCACGGCGCGGTCCCGCTCCTGTGAAGCCTGCCCCGCCCACCACAGCGCCCCGCTCAGCCCGCCGACGATGGCGAGCAGCACCGCCAGCGCGGCGCCCACCACCACGCGGTGCCGCTTCGCGAAGGTGCCCACGCGGTAGCCCAGCGTGTCCGGCCGCGCCTCGATGGGGAAGCCGCCGAGGTGGCGCTCCACGTCCCGCGCGAGGGCCTCGGCGGAGTGGTAGCGGCGGACGGGCTCCTTGCGGAGCGCTTTGAGCGCGATGCGGTCCAGGTCGCCGCGGAGCGCGCGCGACAGGCTGGCGGGCGTGCTGGAGCGGCGCGAGGCCGCCTCCGACTCCCTGACGGCCGCCACCACCGGCCGGGAGCACACCAAGGAGGGCGGCCTGGCCGCCTCCGCCGTCATGGGCGCCGCCTTGGCCGCCATCATCACCCGAGAGGAGCGCGCCAATGCCGGGCTCGACTCCATGACGACCGCCATCGCCGGCCAGGAGGTTATCGCGCTGGCCGCCGAGCCCCAGCTCCGCATCGCCAAGAAGCTCGCGGCCAACGGCTTCGTGACCAGCCTCAGCTGCCGGCTCCTCG
>DUBD01000128.1 GCA_012960515.1 Bacteroidota bacterium
CGGGCACCAGCCGGTGGATCGTGCTGGACTACTTTGACCTCGCCGTCCACGTCTTCGACCCCGAGAGCCGGACGCACTACGACCTTGAACGGCTCTGGGGCGACGCCCCCTCCGAGACGCTGACGGAAGACGCCGAGGCCATCGACCTGCTCGACAATCCGCCGACGCCCCCGTCGCCTCGCGATCCCTCCTGATGCGGCGCCTGTCCCTCCTCGTTGCTCTCCTTGTCTTCGGCGCCTGCTCGGGCTCCGGGGAGTCCGCCTCGCCCAACGGGGACGAGGTGTACGGGCATCGGTATGGGACGCTCGCCCCGGACGGACGCGAGACGGTGTACCTGGCGGCGCCGGATTCCGCGCGACGTGTGCTTCTGTACCCCGCGATTCTCGATTCGGTCGCGGTGCGGCTGGAGCGGCCGGCGACTCTGCCCGGAGAGCCCGTTCGCGCCGAGGTGCTCCTGAAGGGCACGCTGCCCGACGCTTGCTCTCGACTGGAAGAAGCAGAGCAAGTGCGCCGCGGCCATTTCATCGACGTCACGCTCACCATCCGCCAGCCGCGCGGGCGGGCGTGCGCACAGGTGCTGCGCCCCTTCCGCTTCTACCTCCCGCTGGAGGGCGTCTTTGAGCCGGGGTCGTACACCCTGAAGGTCAACGGCGCCGCGACGCCCTTCCGCATCCGCGAACTCCGTCCGGAATGACCCCTCGCCAGTTCCTCATCGCGGCCGGCGCCAGCGGGGCGATCGGCGTAGCACTCGGGGCCTTCGGGGCGCACGCGCTGGCGGATGCGGTCACGCCCGAACGGTTGGCGACGTGGCGGACCGCCACGCTCTACCACCTCGTCCACGCGCTGGCACTCGCGGTCGTGGCGGTGGCCATGCGCAACGGGTGGCCGGTCCAGACGGCGGGCCGCTTCTTCCTCGCCGGCCTCGTGCTGTTCTGCGGGAGCCTGTACGCGCTCGTTTTGCTGGATGCAGGCATCCTCGGCGCGATCGCGCCGCTGGGCGGCCTCGCGTTTATCGCGGGATGGAGCGTGATCGGGTGGGTGGCGTGGCGCGAGGGGTGAGGGCGTTGCGGGGATGGAAAGACCCGGAGAAAGCGCTTTCACCCGGACCCTCGCTCCGTAGCTTCGGGTTCCCTTCCCGGCTCCACCACTCCGCCCGATGAAGATCACCGTTCTCGGCGCGGGCACCATCGGGACCGCCGTGGCGCACGACCTCTGCCGCCACGAGGGCGTGACCCGCGTCCAGGTCTGCGAAGCTCGCCCCGTCGTCCTCCGCCAACTCCGCGCCCGCGAGGCGCACCCCGCGCTCCGCACCTACGAAGCGGACGCGCGAGACATCACGACGCTTGAGCCCATCGTGGCCGGTAGCGCCGTGCTCATCAGTTGCGTGGGGCCACACCTCAGCCCCGCGCTCGCCCGGCTGGCGATCTCCCTCGGCGCGCACTTCGTGGACCTCGGTAGCCCCCTCAATGACCCGGAGCTCGCCGAGCGGGCGGAGGCTCGTGGGAAGTGGATCGTAACGGGCGCAGGGCTCGCGCCGGGTCTCGCGAACGTGCTGGTTCTCCGCGCGCTCATCGGTTTCGACGCCGCCTCCAGCGTCCGCGTCCTCGTCGGCGATGTGCCGGCCGAAGCCGACGGGGCGTTCAACCACCGTCTCGCGCACTCGGCGGAGAAGATGCTGGACGATTACACCAGCCCGGTGACCGTGCTGCGCGACGGCCAGGTGGAGACCCGCGACCCGATGACGGGCCTGGAAACGGTCGAGGTCGAGGGGTTCGGCGAGCTCGAAGCCTTTTATGCCGGGGCTGGCCTCGGCGCGCTGGCGGGGCGTCTCGCCGGCCAGCTGGATCGGTTGGACGTCAAAGTGCTCCGCTACCCCGGCCACGCCGAGCAGATGCGGTTCCTGCTCGACCTCGGTCTCGCCGACCCCACCGTCCTCGACGTTCGAACGCACCTGACCTACCGCGACGTGCTCGTCCGTCGCCTCCGCCAGCGGCTCGGGGGCGCCTACCGCGACGCCGTGGTCCTGCGCGTGGATGCGGAGGGCGAGATAGACGGGGAGGTCCGCCAGCGCGTCTGTCGCCTCGTGGACCGCTACGACGAGGCGTCCGGGCTCACGGCCATGCAGCGCTGCACGGCGTTCCCGGCGGCCGCCATCGCGCGGATGCTCGGGCGCGAGCGGTTCGAGGGCGGAGGCCACGAGACGCTGGAAGGGCTCGTGGACCCTGAGGTGCTCCTCGGGGAGCTGTCCGACCGCGGGATCGAGCTGGAGACGCGCGAGACCGTCGCGCAGGCCGCCTGACCGGGGCTCAGGCGTCGCCGTAGGCTCGGAGAACGGTCCCGTCGTGGACGGCGCCGGCGTCCCCGCAGAGCCGGACGCAGAGGTCCGCGATGGCCTCGGCAGTGACCCCGGCGGTCCCTTCGGGCTCTTCGCCAAAGAGGATCATGCTCGGCGCGACGGCGACGCACGCGAGAGCCTCGTGCTCCGCGCTGGCGGCCTCGATGAGACGGACGAGCCCTGCCTTGGACGCGGCGTACGCCGCTTGCTGCGCGGGGGCCCGGTCCGCCCCCTGTCGTGAGGCGATCCCGATGACCCGCCCCTCAGTCATCGTCCGGGCGGCCTCGCGGACGCACAGAAACGCCGACGTCAGGTTGAGTTCGAGGACGTGCCGCCAGCCCTCAAGCGAGGTCTCGGCCAGCGGCCCGCCGTCCCACGTTCCAACCGTGTGGATCACCCCCCACGGGGTCCCGAGTTCGTCGATCACGCGGGCGAACGCCGACGCCACGTCGCCCTCGCTGGTCACGTCGGCCGTGACCGCCAGCTCGACGGGGGCGTCCCCATCGTACGGCTGGCGGTCGATGGCGACGACGCGAGCGCCTGTACGGGCGAGGGCGCTGACAACGATGCGGCCGAGCCGCCCCGAGGCACCGGTGACGAGAACGATGCGGTCTTGGAGATCCGAGGTCATGGTCCGTTAATCGGAAGAGGTGTGGTCGTGCACGACGAGCCAGCCGTCCGGGGTCCGTTGAACGAGCAGGGAAAACCAACCCGCGGCACCGCCTGCGCTCTCGCGCGTGAGCCGCCAGCGGCCGAAGGCCAGCGCGTGGAGAGACGAGAGCGGGCGGATCTCGATCTCCTCGAACGAGAGCGTGCCCATCGCGTCCGTATCCGGGTAGCCGCGGACGTAGGCGTAGTAGCTCTCCTGCCAGCCCCGCCGGATGTTGCCACCCGAGAGAAAGACGAGCGTATCGGTCCGGGCGTACCCCTCCATGAACCCGCGGATGGAGCCCTCATTCCAGGCCTCCACCTGGGCGTCGAGCGTCGCGAGGACGCCCTCGCGGACGTCCTCCGCATCGAAGGCGGGCGGCGCAGCGGGGGGCGGAGCACTCGCGCACGCGCCGAGAAGCAGGAGGGCGGGGAGGGCGAAGAGGTACTGGCGCATCTGAAAGGGGAGAGGGGGCACGATAGACTACGCCCCATCGGGTGGAAGGGCAGGACGGAACGGCGCGAGAGAGGGGCGGAGGCCACAGGAATTTCCCCTTGTCCCCCCGAGACGGCGCCGGGTACCTTTCGCACACATACGAGCCCGAGACGCCCGCCCGTTCGGCGCACCGTCTCGCGCCTTCTGGTTCCGCCCCCGTACGCCGCTGACGCGTTCGCTACGCCTTCTCGCACGGTCCCCTCGCTACCTCGGCCTCCCGCCGATCGAGGCCCCCGTGTGCCCATAGCCGACGCCCCGCCTCGTGCGCGCGACCGACTCTCCCTCTTCGACTCCTCGCCAGATCGCCCGCCTCGTCGCCTTCGTGGGGGCAGCGGCCGTCCTCCTTCTCGTCCACGTCGGCCAGCTAGAGGCGGGAGGGATCGGGGCCCGGATGGGCTGGACCCCGACCGTCCGGTCCGACACCGACTCGGTGGCGATCGACCCGTCCGCGCTCTTCGATAGTCCGGAGCAGGCCGCCGCCGCTGCGGCCGCCGCCGCAGACACCACCGACGCCGACACGCTGGCGGACTCCACGCGCAGGGACGAGTACCTCCTCACGGCGCTCCCTCGCG
>DUBD01000129.1:0-5450 GCA_012960515.1 Bacteroidota bacterium
GCGGGCGCCGTCGCGCTGGCGGGCGGCCTGCTCGCGTTCGGCGGCGAGGCGCGCCAGCTCGGCGCGGAGCCGCTGGACCTCGGTGCGGAGGGGCTCGGCCGCGTCGTCGCGGTCGTAGGGAGCGGGGCCTCGCGCGATGCGTTCCGTGGGAGCGGGACGGCTCCGGTCGCCGCCCAGCCGCACCTGGGCCGCGCCGGTCCGGAGGCGGCTCGGCTCGGAGCGGACGAAGGCGGGGCGGCGCGCCTCGCTGAGGATGGGGCCGCGCGAGCGGAGGCGGAGGCTCACGCCGTCGGCGGCGAAGACGAGGCCGGAGCCGTCGAACTCGCCCGCGCGCCGCGCGCCCTCGAAGGGCTCGTCGGCGATGGTGTAGGTGCCGAGGCCGGGGACGGCGAGCACGAGCGTGCCGAACCGTTCCTGCCGCAGCGGCGCGCCTTCGACGGCGACCCGCTGGCCATCCGCCACGAGGATGGGATCGTCCAGGACGAAGGCGGTCTGAGCGTCCGCGCGAGGCGCGGCGAGGCCCACGGCGAGACCGACCGCCAGCGCGGCGGTCAGGAGAGGAAGCGTCCGCATGGGAGAAGCGGGGAGGGGGGAAGGGCGCCGGGCGCCCAGGGACAATCGCTCGCCCGACTTGGATGCTGCACGCTATGACTCCGGGAGTGGGAACGCAAGCGCTCCGCAAGTCGCCATTGAAGCGGCCGCGTCTGCCGTGCGATCCGCCCGTGCGGCGCCTACTCGGAGCGCGACGGCTGGTGGGCGGGGTAGTGCCGCGCCAGCCGATCCGGGTCCACGCCCACGTTCCAGGCGCTCCACAGCGCGAGGTTGCGGAGTTGCTGCCCGAGCGCCCCGTTCTTCCCGAAGCGCCGCGCGGAGGTTTCCACGGCCTCGTCCAGAAAGACGAACCGGCCCCGCTGGCGGAGGTCGCGGACGAGGTCGAGGTCCTCGAACAGCGGCTGCTGACGAAAGCCGCCGATGGCGCGGAACGCCTCGCGCGAGACGAACGGGGCGCGGTCGCCGAAGGCCAGCCGCCACCACCGCATCCAGATCCGAGCTTCCCAGAGCCGCATCCACGGGCTCTCCGCGCCCGGCCCGGCGAACCGCGTCCGGAAGCACCCGCCCACCACGCCGGGCCGCCCGATCTCGCTGCGGACGGCCGCCAGCGCGCCGGGCGGGAGGTGGGTGTCGGCGTGGAGGAAGAGGAGCACGTCGCCGCTCGCGGCCTCGGCGCCGGCGTTCATCTGGCGGGCGCGGCCCCGGCCGGGCGTGATCACCCGCGCCTCTGGCATCGCGCGATGGACGGCCTCGGGCGTGCCGTCCGTGGACCCGCCATCGGCCACGATCACCTCCATCGCGCCCGTTTGCTGCGCGACGGACGCGAGCGTCGCACCGATGCCCGCCGCCTCGTTCAGCGCGGGGATGATGACACTGATGCAGGGACTAGGGACTAGGGGCTGGGGAATGGGAGCGGACGCGCTGTGACCGTCGCTCGTGGCACCGTCGAGTCCCGAGTCCCCAGTCCCCATTCCCCTACCAGTACATCAGCTTCATGCAGAACACGGAGCCGCCGGACTTGAGGTACTCGTCCGTGTCCAGCTCCACGACCTCGAAGCCGGCCTCGCGCAGCATCGCGTTGGTTTCGGTGCAGCCGCGCTGGATGAAGACGTGCCGGCCGTCCGGGCTGTGGGCGTTGCAGGCGAAGAGGTCGCGCGCCTCGTGCTCCGGGGCTTCGAGGACACGCGCGAAGTGGGCGCGGATGGTCGCCAGCCCCTCGTCGTCGAACGCGCCGGGGTAGACGAGCGCGGTGTGCTCGTCCAGGGGGCAGAGGCAGGTGTCCAGGTGGTAGAAGTCCGGGTCTTCCAGGTGGAGCGGGAGGACGGGGAAGCCCATCTTGTCTCCGAGGCGGTCGTAGACGCCGCGGTCCGTGCGGTAGCCGTAGCCGCCCCAGAGGAGGTAGCGGCCGGGGTGCCAGAGCGCGTCGCCCATGCCCTCGAAGTCGCCGGGGAGGTCGGGGTCGAGGCCGGTGACCTCGTAGCCCTCGGACTCGAAGAACCGCGCGTAGTGCTCCACCTCGGGCTTGCGCTGCGGGGCGTGCATCCGCGAGAGGATGGCGCCGCGCTGGCCACCGGGCGTGAGGTACGGCAGCGTCTGGTTCGCGCAGAACACCATGTCCGGCAAACCGGGCTGCCCCGCCACCACGCTGACTTCCATCCCGACGCGCTCGTACGCCGCGCGGAGGGCGTCCCACTGGGCGCGAGCGCGCTCGGCGTCCACGTCGCCGATGTGGCCCTCCATGTGGGGATTGATGACGTAGGCCACTTCGAAGTGGTCTGGCGACGTGAGGAGCACGCGGCCGGGGCGCGGGATGGCCGGGAGAGAGCCGAGGGGGAACGTGGTCAAGGGGGCAAACGCAGATCGGGCGGCGCGAAGGTAGCGCCGCCCGATCCGGGTGGTCGTCGCGCTGGCGGAAGCCGCCAGCGGGGCAAAGGATCAGCGCTGCGGGCCGTATGCGCGGGCCTCGGCGAAGATGGACTGCGGCATGAAGCCGGTCACGCGGACGCCGCCTGCTTCCTCGCGCACCTCCACGCCGTCCAGCGCGTCCATGAGCGCGGGCTCGTCCTTGGCTTGGACGCGCATGGCGGAAACGGCCCCGCTCGCGAGGTCGGCCACGTCGGACGCGGCGGCCCCGCTGCGGGGGAGCACGAAGACGTCCATGCCCATGCCGTCGGCGCGGAACTCGAAGGAGGTCACCATGGACTCCGTGACGCCGCTGATCTGGCTCATCGGGTCATCGCCGGAGGCGCCGGTGCCCTGGAGGCCGCGGACGACGGCCCAGGCGGTCTCGGGGTGGCGGGCCTTCTGCACGAGCGCCATCAGGTCGGCGTTGGAGGCCGCGCCCGGCGCGCCGGTGGAGAGCCGCGTGAGCATGGCGCGGACGGCCGCCTCGCTGCCCGCGAGCATCATCTCATCGTTGGGCAGCGCGAAGGCGAAGGCCTCGCCGTCCTCGCGGGCGATCCACGCCGGGACGCCCTCGATCTCGGTCCGCTCCGCCTCCTCGGGCGCCTCGTCCGCGATCACGCGCTCGATGCGCTGGCGGTCGAAGCGGGCGTAGAGCACCATCGCGCCGGACTCGCTGGCGGGGTCCGCGGCCACGTAGATGCGATCGACGTCCTCGGCAGGGTCGAACCCGGTGAGGCGGATGAGGCGGTCCATCTCGTCGGAACCGTCGCGGCCGAACGGCGACATCTCGCCGCCCATCATCCGGTCCACGGCGCCGCTCTTGCGGGCGCTCGCGAGGTCCACCATCGCGATCATCTCGGCGTCGGCGGGGAGGAGGTCCAGCGCTTGCGTGGTCTGGAGAGAGGCGGGGCCGCCGACCTCGGCGACGGTGTCCTGGCAACCGGAGAAGAAGAGGCCGGCGATGAGCAGCGCGAGGGCGACGGGCAGGGCCGCCAGCTTGACGCTGAGCGGGAGGCGATGGGCGTGGTGCATGGGGTGGGGCGCGCGGGGCGCCGAAGGGTCAGAAGTCGCGGCGGGAGAAGCGCCAGAAGGCGAGAGCGTAGAGCCCCCCACCGATGCCTAGGGAGCTGGCGAACGCGCCGAGCGCGCCTACGGGCTCGCCGGTGGCGAGTTGCGGGACGAGCTGGACGCCGACGCTGGGGAACCGGGGAAGCGCGTGGCGGAGCCCCACCACGAGCGGCCGCCAGCCCGCGGCGATCTGGGTCTCCAACTCGGGGATGGCGAGGACGAGCGAGGCGAAGAGCAGCGCCAGCACCACCATCAGCGAAAGCGCGGACGAGCCGGTCCACACGCTCACGAGCGTGACCACGCCGTAGAGCACGAGGAACATGGACCAGATGACGGGGATGGCGAGCAGGAAGCGGGGGTTCCAGAGCCCACTCTTGAGCGACATCACGAGCCACACCGCGCCGATGAGGTAGGTCACGAGCGCGAGGGTGGCGGCGGCGACACCCGCGAGGCGCCCGCCGAGGATCGCGCTGCGGGACAACGGCTTGGAGAGCAGCAGGTCGATCTCGCCTCGCGTCTGGAGCGAGGCTATCAGGCCGCCCGTCGCGAAGAGCGCGAGCAGGATGCCGACCCAGTACGCCGCGCCTGCCACGAACGCCTGTGCGCCGAACACGACGCTCTCCAGCAGGGACGCGCCGAAGGGAAAACCAGGCTCCTCGCCACCGGCCTGGGCCGCCGCCGTGCTGTCCGCCAGCGCGTCGTCGCGGGCCGGGGCCTGCTCGGCGTCCTCGGGCGGCGGACCCATCTCGGCCTCCTGGCCGAAGAGGCGGGCGCCCGCGAGGGAGCCGTCCACGACGTCGAGCTGGAGGGCGAGTGCCATCGTGGCCCAGATCAGCGTGGCCACCACGAAGAGGCCGACGACGATCCACTTGGCGCGGAGCTCGCGGAGCGTGAGGAGGAAGACGCCGAGCATAGCGGGGAGGAAGGGAGCGGGCAGGCCTCGGCCGGCTGGCGCTCGGCTTCGGGGGATCGGGGGTTAGTCAGAGCTCGCGCCCGGCGCGGAGACGACCTCCACGAAGAGGTCCTCCAGCGACTGGCGGAGCGGCTCGACGGACTCCACCTCGACGCCGTGCGTGCGGAGGTGGTCGAGTGCGTCGTTGAGCGCGCGGCGGTCGTCGGCGTGGAGGGTGTAGCCCGCGAGGTCGCCCGTCGGCCCGCCCGGGGCCGGGAGGAGCGTCGCGCCGAGGGCGTCCGCGACGGGAGCCGCGATGGGAGTGGAGCGGAGGCGCCAGGCGCGGCCCGTCTCCGTCAGCGAGGCGACGGTGCCGTCGCGCACCAGCTCGCCCTCTTTCAGGATGGCGACCCGCGTGCACACCCGCTCGATCTCGCTCAGGAGGTGCGAGTTGAGGAACAGCGTGACGCCCTCGGCCGCCAGTTCGAGCAGGAGGTCGCGGATCTCGCGCCGGCCCACCGGGTCCACGCCGTCGGTGGGCTCGTCCAGGAACACCAGCCGCGGGTCCGACATCAGCGCCTGCGCGATGCCGAGCCGCTGCATCATCCCCTTCGAGAACGTCTTGACCTTCCGGTCGGCGGCGTCCGCCAGCCGGACGCGGTCCAGGAGCCGGTCGGTGCGCGAGTCGTCGTGGCCGGCCATCCGCGCGAAGAGCGAGAGCGTCTGCCGGGCGGTGAGGTAGCCGGGGAAGCGGTGGTTCTCCGGGAGGAACCCCACGGTGCGCCGCGCCTCGGGCTGGCGGATGCTGGTGCCGAACAGGGTGGCCGTGCCCTCGCTCGGGTGGACGATCCCGAGCAGCAGCTTGACGAGCGTGGTCTTGCCCGCGCCGTTCGGGCCGAGCAGCCCAAAGAGCTCGCCCGGCTCGACTTGCAGGTCCAGCGGGCGTAGGGCGACGACGGGGGGGCGGCCGGGGTACGTCTTGGCGAGGCCGCGGGTCTGGATCGCGAGCACGGGGCGCGAGGGGGTGAAGGCG
>DUBD01000129.1:5495-24177 GCA_012960515.1 Bacteroidota bacterium
CGGGGCGGACGTCCCGAAGTTGCACCCCTCGCCCCGAACGATGATTGGCGGCGCCGGAGGCAGGCGTCCCACTCAGCGCCTCCGCCAGCGAGACGGGGTCAGGCTGTCAGCGCGCGGACGATCGCGGGCGTCACGTCCAGAAGGGAGGTCGCCTCCGCGAACGCCTCCGCGCCGGGGCCGAGCGCGACGAGCGGGACGGGGTTGCGCGTATGGCTCTTCGTCGTGGGGCGCTCCACGTTGCCATGGTCGCTGGAGACCACGAGGAGGTCCGTCTCGCCGCGCTGGCGGAGGATCTCGCCGAGGAAGGCGTCCACCTCGGGGAGCACGTGCTCTGGGCGGAGGCCGTCGCGGCCGTGGCCGGCGGTGTCTGTGTAGGGGTACTCGAAGAGCGTGAAGCGGCACTCGCGCGCGAGCGCCAGCAGGCGGCGGCCGGCCTCGGCGGGGGAGACGGGGACGTGGTCCGGGTCCAGGTGGCGGCGCCAGCGCTCGCCGGTGATATCGGCCGGGAGCGCGTGGCCGATCGCGAGGTCGGCGGCGGTGCGGAGGCGGACGCCCGCGGCACGAGCCATCCGCGTGGTGGCGGTCCAGCGGCCTCGCGCCTCCATCGCGCGGAAGAACCGCTCGGGGTAGGCGTTCGCGAACGCGAGGCTCTCGATCCCGTTGCGCTGCAGGCGGTTGTAGACGCTATCGGTACGCAGCGTTTCGTGCGTCGCGGTGGGCGGATAGGGGCCGTAGTGCCGCCCGTGGAGGGCGACGGCGTCCACGCCGGTGAAGAGCGCGGTCTGCCCGGTCCCGCTCTGCGGCAGTCCTTCCGCTCCGAGCGTGGCGTCCAGGGGGACGAAGACGTGGGCGGGCTGGCGGACCGGCTCGGCGTCCGCGGTCCAGCGCTGGCCGCCGGCGAGCGCGGAGAGCGCCGGGAGGTCCAGCGTGTGGAGCGGGTTGTGTTCCGTGGGCGGCCCCAGTCCGACGCCGTCCAGGAACACGAAAAGGACTCGGGTCACGCGAGGGCCTCGGCGATGGTGGCGGCCTCCCGGACGGGGATCGTCTCGGGGCCAGAGTGAAGCGCGAAGGTCGGCCGGTGCTCGGCGGCCCACACGAGGGCTATGGCCTCGGGGGCGTCCGGCGCCACGCCCGCGCCGACCACGGCCGCGCCCAGCGCCGCGGCTACGAACGCGGCCTCGCGCTCGTCGTGCTCGAAGGGGCCGTGGCCCATCGGCCAGGGGGAGACGAGGCAGCCGCCCGCGTTCACGAGGGCCGTCGCGCCCGGGCGGAGGCTGGGCGTGAGCCGCGCCAGCCCGCACGGCGCCACCGCTACGATCCGCCCCCGCGCGCCCATCGCGGGCTTCTGTACCGCGAGGTCGAACCCGTCGGTCATGAGCGTGGCGAGGCCGCCGTCGGCCATCCGCTTGGCGAGGTCGGTCGCGGCCTCGAAGGCGGGGACCGCCAGCCCGGCGCGGCCGAGGAGCGCGAGCCCCGGCGCGAGGGCGTCCGTGTGGCCGTAGGCCCACAGCACGGCGGGGCGTTGCGCGGGCGGGAGGTCGTCCAGGCGCGCCGGCCAGCGTTCGTCGCCGCGTGCGAGCAGCGCGATGCGTTTGGCCTCCAGCGCCGCGGACTGGCGGGCGGCCTCCGCGAGCGCGTCGTCCAGGTCGGAGCCGAACAGCTTGGCGACGGTCTCGTCCGCGCGGGGCACGCCGCGGAGCCGGAGGCGGACCTGCTCGCGTGGGGTCTCGCGCAGGGTCTCCGCGGAGCCGAAGTGCTCCAGGATTCGGTGCGCGGTCACGCGGCCGACGCCGTCGAGGCGGAGGAGGGCGAGGGCGAAGACGGCTGGGGAGGGCATAAACGGCGAACGGCCCGGCGCGCGCGGGGTTCGCGGCTACCCCGCGGGTTACGGAATCTCCCGGCCGGGCGTGTGTTCAGGGCATGTTTGGGGCGCTCGGCGCAACTGAGGGGAGAGGCACGGGCCTTGTTCTTCGCTTCACGCTCTCCCACCGCTCGATGGACGCGCTCCCGCGACTCTTCCTGGTGGCGCCCCCTGGCGCGCACCTCCCCGACCTCGGGTCCCGGCAGGACCCGTTCGTGTTGCCGTCGGCCGCCGTGCTCGCCGCCGCCCTCCGCGACGAACCCGCCGACGCCGTCGTCGTGGTGGACGAGGCGGAGGCGGAGGCCGCGCTCGGCGTGGTGCTGACGCACGCCCCAGACGTCCCGTTCGTCGCCGTCACGGACCGGCCGCGCCGCGGCGTCCCCTCGGTTCCTCCCGAGGCGCTGGCGGGCTGGCTCGCGGCGCTGCACACCCCCTTGCCCGAGTGGGCCCCCGTCCCGAACGCCACGATCTCCGTGGAGGCGCTGGACCACTTCGCGCGGGACCTCCCCATCGGCGTGTACCGCTCCACGCCGGATGGGCGCATCCTCTACGCCAACCCCGCGCTCGCGGGCGTCCTCAACGCGCCGTCCGTAGACGCGCTCGCGACGGTGGACGTCCGCGCGGATCTGGGCTACCCGCGAGGGCACTTCGCCGAGGCCATCGCGGCGTCCGGCAGCGTGCAGAACCTGCTGGTCCGGTGGACGGACTCCGAGGGGCGCGAGGTGTTCACTCGGGAGAACGGCCGCTGCGTCACGGACGCCGAGGGCGCGGTGCTCTACTACGAGGGCACGATGGAGGACGTGACCGCCGAGTACCAGGCGCGCGCACGCGAGCAACGGCGCGCCCGCCAGTTGGAGGCGCTCGTCCGCTTCGCCGAGGCCGCCGATGAGGCCACGGACCGCGAGGACCTGCTCACGGCGGCGGTCGATGCCGGGGTGGAGGCGACCGGGGCGGACTGGGGCGTCCTCATCCTCCACACAGGCGCGAACAACGAGATCGTTGCGTGCTCGGACCTGTTCCCGGCGCAGGCGGCGGATGAGCTGCTGGCGTCCGGGATCCTGGAGCACGTGCGGCTGGAGCGGCAGACGGTGCTCTTGCGCGACGCCCGTGCCTCGTCGCGGATGCCGCGCGTGGTGCTGGACGCGATGGCGCGCTACGGCTTCCGCTCTTTCGGCAGCTTCCCGCTCGTCCGCGATGGGCAGGCCATCGGCGCGTTCGTCGCCGGCTTCAACGCCCCCCACACGTTCCAGCCCGACGAGCGCCAGCTCGCGGAGGCCCTCGCGTGGCACCTCGCCGGTACCCTCGCGCGGGTTCACGCCGAGCGCGGCCTGCGCGACTCCGAGGCGACGCTGCAGTTCATCGCGGAGGCGACGAACCACGTGCTGTACCGCCTCCGCTATGGGACCGAACCGGGCGAGGTGGAGTTCGACTATCTCAGCCCTGGCGTCGAGCACCTGACCGGGTTCACCCCTGAGGAGCTGGACGGAGAGGGAGGGCTCTCGGCCCTGGTCGTCTCGCGCGACGTGCAGCAGGGCGAGGGCCTGTTCGACGGCCCGACGCCCGGTGCCACGCACTACGAGGCGGTCTATCAGATGCGGACCGCCAGCGGCGACCTCCGCTGGGTGGAGAACAGCGCCTACCCATGGCGCACCGAGAAAGGCGATCTCGTCGGGCTGGTGGGCGTCCTCACGGATGTGACGGACCGGCACCGCCGCGAGGAGGAGCAGGCCACGCGCGCCGAGCGCTCGCTGGCGTTTCAGACCGCCCTCGCTCGCCTCGCCCGCTTGGATCCGCCTTCTGTTTCCGCGTTCGCTGCACAGGCTTCCCGCGAGGCCACGGCGTCTCTGGAGGCGGACGCGGCCACGGTCTGTCTCTACGGCGAGGAGGCGCCCATCTGCGAATCCCACGCCCACACCGACCGCCAGCCGCCCGAGATCGGCGCGGAGGGCCTGAAGGGCGTTCTGGGCCTTCTCGGCTCCGGGCGGTCCATCGCGGTCGGCGATCTGGCGCATCCGCTCTACGAGGTGCCGGACCGGGCGCGGCTGCTGGCGGCCGGGCTGCGCAGCGCGGTCTGGGCGCCCGTCTGGCGGTCGGGCGAAGCGGTCGGGCTGGTGAGCGTCTACTCCACGGAGGTGGAGGCCTGGGGGGAAGACGCGTGCGAGTTTGTGGCCGGCCTGGCTGACGCCGTCGCGCTGGCGGCGGAGCGGGTCGAGCGTGCGCGAGCCGAGGAGGCGCTGCGCGAGAGCGAAGTCCGCCACCGGATGCTCGCGGAGATCTCCAGCGACTACGCGCTCGTCGTGCGCCACACGCCAGAGCTCAGCGCGCACGAGGTTACCTGGATCGGTGGGGCCGTCGAGAAGGTCTCGGGCTACTCCGCCTCCGAGTTGTGGGACGTGGGCCGCATCCGCCAGCTGATCCACCCGGAGTCGATGCCGACAGTGCGAGCGGCGTTCGGCGCGCTCCCGGAGCAAGGGGATGTGGTCTTCGAGGCGCGGTTGATCGCGAAGGACGGCAGCACGCGCTGGGTCAACCATCGCGCACGGCTGGGCGATGCGGAGGGCTCCGCCCCCGTGGTGTACCACTCGGGCCAGGACGTGACCGACCGGAAGCGGGCCGAAGCAGCACTCATCGAAGCGCGGGAGCAGGCGGAGGCCGGGCGCGAAGCGGCAGAAGAACTCGGTCGGCTCAAGAGTGCCTTCCTCGCGAACATGAGCCACGAGATCCGCACTCCGCTCACGGGCATCCTCGGCTTCGCGGACTTGCTGGCGAGCGAGTTGGAGGGCGAGCACCAGGAGTACGTCCAGCTCATCGAGCGAAGCGGGCGGCGCCTGCTGGACACGCTCAACTCCGTGCTGGATCTCTCGCGCCTCCAGGCAGACCGGGTTCAACCGGTGCTTCAACCGGTCGATCTCACCGCGGAGGCGCGGGAAGTGGCCAGCCTCCTCGCGCCGGTCGCGACGGAGCGCGGACTCTCGCTCACGGTCAAGGCACCCGAAGCGCCCGTGCTCGCGACGGCAGATCCGACGTGCGTCCATCGCGTGATCCACAACCTCGTGGGCAACGCGCTCAAGTTCACCGAGTCGGGCGGCGTGGACGTGGTTCTGGAGCCCGGCGCGCGGGTGACCGTCCGGGACACCGGCATCGGGATCGACGCGGAGTTCCTGCCGTACCTGTTCGACGAGTTCCGCCAGGCGTCGCAAGGTGAGGCTCGGTCGCACGAGGGTTCGGGCCTGGGGCTCGCCATCACGCGGCGACTCGTGGAGTTGATGGGCGGCGAGATCGAGGTGGAGAGCGAGCGGGGCGTCGGGACGACGTTCGCCGTCTCGCTCCAGGGCCTCTCCGCACCGCCGCCGTCCCCGCCGCCAGCGGCTGGCGCTCCCGATGCGAGCGACGCCGCTCCCACGATGTCGGCCCCAGAAGTCGCACCCGTCGTGCCTCCGAAATCCGCCGAGGAGCCCCCGCCCGAGGCTGAAGTCGGCGAGCCGGACGCCGTGGGAGGGGACGGGCACCCGCGCCACGCGGGCACGTTCATCGTTCGGCCCCAGCCCGACGAGCCGCCAGCGCCGGACGAGGTAGCCGGCGCGGACGTGCTGGACGTCCCGCCTGCGGAGGCACCCCTCAACCTTTGGCTGGCCTCGGTCGTACGAGACGAGGTCCCGCCTTCTTCAAACCCCCATTCGGTACCGTTTGAGTCTGTAGACCCACCTGCCGATACCGACCGTGCTCCCCGCGCAGGTTCCGACGATCCACCTGCTACCGCTATGTTTGACGCCACCCCGGTTCCTCCCTCTGACGCCGTCGGCGACGACGCTCGCCCGGTCGTCCTCGTCGTGGAGGACAACGCCGATACCCGGATGCTCCTCGACCGCATCCTCCGCAAGAGCTACCGCGTGACGACGGTCGGCGGAGCGCGCGAGGCGTTGGTGGCCATGAACCACCAGCGGTTCGACGCGCTCGTGCTGGACATCAACCTCGGGGGCAAGGAAACCGGCGCGGACGTGCTCCGCATCGCGCGGTCCCTCCCGGACCACGACGAGGTCTTCGCCGTCGCGCTGACGGCCTACGCCCTCCCCGGCGACCGCGAGCGCCTCCTGTCCGCCGGCTTCGACGCGTACATCTCGAAGCCGTTCACGCGGCACGCGCTCCTCGCCGAGCTGGAGTCCGGCGTCTCAGCCTAACCTCGCATCCCCGCCCCACCCGAGGCGGGGATGCCGCCGGCTGGCGCTAGCGAGTGAGCGAGACGGAACGGGAGGCCGCGAAGGTCTCACCCGTCACACGAACGACGTAAGTGCCCGCCGGCAGATCACCGGCGTCGAGTGCGAGCGGCTGCACCGTATTGGGCGTCACCACGCGGTCCAACAGCGTCACCACGCGGCGGCCCTGCACGTCGAACACCTCGGCGCGGATATGCTGCGTGGCATCCACCGCCAGCTCGAAGGTCACGCGGTCCGTGAACGGGTTCGGCGCCGGGTCGGTGAGCAGGAAACCCGCGTCCGGGACTGTGACGGGCGCCTCCTCCCCAGACACTGCGAAAAAGCTCGGGTCTGGCGCCAGCACGAACAGCCCGTTGTCCTGGTCGTTCGCGATGACCACCCCGCTCTCGAAGTAGGGGTAGTTGCTCCACTGGCCGTTGTACGTGTACCGGTCCCCCTGGGGGTATGTGTCGAAGAACGCGAGCTCGTCGAAGCGGTTGGTCGCGAGGCGCGTCGCGTCGTAGATGCGGAGGCCGGCCTCGTAGTTGCTGAGGAAGGCGTAGTCCCCGCGGATGTAGAGGTTGTGGTCCGTGGTCGCGACGGGGCGGAAGTGGATGAACTCGAAGGAGGGGCTGTCGAGGTCCGCGAGGTCGAAGATGATGGTCCGCGGGCCGGCGGAGTTGTCCACCTCGTCGTTGACCACGAAGTAGCGCTGGTCCTCCGTGAACCACCCCTGGTGGGTGTACCCCGGGTTGGGATAGAAGCCACGCGAGAGTTCCACGGGGTTGGACTTGTCCGTCACGTCCACGACTGTGATCGTGTCCTCGTTGCTCGCCACGCAGATCTGGCGGCCCTGGTGCTCGGTGTCGGGCCCCTCATAGACGAGGCACTGAGCATCGTGCGTGTAGCCGTCGTCGTCGAAGCAGCCGGCGTACGTGGGGGAGGTGGGCGTGCGGATGTCTACCATGTGGAGCCCGCCGCCGCCGCAGGTCGGAGCGCTCACGCCGACCCCGAAGGCGAACCCGGAGGTCTCGTCAATTACGACGTTGTGCGCGCTACCGAAGCCGGTGTAGCGGGCGTCGCTGGAGAAGGTGACCGGCGGGGATGAGACGGAGAGGAGCCGGCTCAGGTCGAACACCTGCATTCCGTGTCCGAACGCCTCGCTCACGACGAAGGCGTGATCGGCGTACACCTTCACGTCGCGCCAGGTAGAAGCGGTCGTCGCCGTCGGCAGCTTACCGAGGTAGACCGGTGCGGCCGGGTCCGTGATCTCCACGAACGCGAGCCCGTTGGTGGCGCCGACGAGTGCGAACTCGCGCCCGCTCGTTTCGTCGGTCCAGCCCCAGATGTCGTTCAGAGATGAGGGGGCCGACGTGCCCGGGGAGCTGAACGTGGAGACGGGGAGCCGCGACCACAGCCCGATCCGGTTGCAGGGGAACCCGTCCGCCGTGTTCTCGACGCAGGGGGTTTGTGCCTCTGCAGGCGCGACGAAGGCCAGCGTGAGGAGGACGACGAAGAGAGAGCGGGCCATGTCGATCGGGTGGTGGAACAGCAGGTTAACCCACCAGCGTCTGGGTCCGTGCGTCTTCGAACCGGTTTCGTTCACGGTTCTTTCGAACGCCCCGGGCGTCGAAGAACCGGCCGTTCATTGCGATGTAGACGCCGGGCGGGAGGCTCTGAACGGCGGCCCACGCGAAGCCGACGTTGAACTCCGCGTCGGACTCGCGGAAGCGCGCGGGTGTCAGCGAGCCAACGAACACGACGGTCTTGACGAAGCCGGCGTCACCGGAGCGGTTGAGGAGCTCGTCCGAGACCGCGAGGGCCGTCTGCGCCATGGTGTCGGTGCCGTGCGTGACGAGGACGCGCTGCGCCTCGCAGCTCGCGATGCTCACCGCCATCGACTGGCGGTCCTCGTCAGTGATCTCCAGGCTGTCCTTCCGCATGAGGACCTCGACCTCGAACGGGATCTGGACGCCGGCGGTCTCGAGGATTTCCGCCACGAGTGGCTCACCGACGGCGTACTCGCTCTTCGCGTCGAAGTAGACCTTGTCGATGGTGCCGCCCGTCGTGAAAACCTGGATCATGGGGAGAGGGAGTCTTCCGTCTGGACGACGGTGGTCTGGAGGTGGTCGGTGACGGCGCGGTAGAACGCGGCCGCGTCTGCCGCGGTGCGTGTCGCGTCCGCCAGTCGCTCCGCGAACGCCGACGAGTCAAGGCCGTGGCCGTCGAGGGCGGCACGGTGAAGGCTGTCGCGGGGCTCGCCCGTCGCCTCGGCGCGCGCGTCCGCGAGGTGGAGGTCCGCGGTGATGGGGACCAGTGACGAGTCGCGGAGCGCGAGTGTCTCAAGGTCCTGGGGCTCGCCGCACGCACCCAGCGCGAGCGCCAGCGCGGCGGTGAGAAGACCCGAGACGGGGCGGCTCACGCGGCGTCCGGAGCGGGGACCTCCATGCGGAGGAGGTGCGCGGCGTAGGTCTTGCCCTGCGCGTCCAGCTTGAGCGAGACCGTTCCGCCCCCGCCGAGCGCGCCGTGGAGGAGGAAGTTGAGCGCCGAGAGGTTCGGGAGCTCGAACCGCTCCACCTCGCCCTCTACCCGCGGGCCGAAGTGGGCCTTCACCTTGTCGGCCGTGACCGTCTGGCGGAGGAACTCGTAGTGGGCGGGGTCGCGCGCGATAAGGCCGACGTTGACAGCGTCGCCCTTATCACCGGAGCGGCCGTAGCAGAGGTCGAGGAGCCGGGGCATGGGGCAGGGGAGGGGTTCGCGGGAAGGTGGCCCGGAGGCCGGGCGGGTGCGGGGAAGATCGGGCGAGATCAGCCCGCTGCGGCCGCCTGCGGCTCGTCTGCTTGCGTGCGGAAGGTGGTCGCGATGGCCTCCATCTGGCGGAGGAACTCGCGCTTGTCGTAGCGCGGGACGGGCGAGAACACCATCCCGTAGTAGACGAACAGGCGGTCCGTGGCCTCGTCCACGAAGGCGTAGCGGATGTAGGCGCCCCCCATCGGGTAGTTGACCATGCGCCAGAGGCCGCGGGTCTCGCGCGCCGTCCGGCCGTTGATCTGGACGGTGTCTCGGCGGACCGGACGCCGCGGGTCCAGCTGCACGAACGAGGAGTCGATCTCGCCGCGGGCGAACGTCGCCAGCAGGTCGTCCGTGAGCGCGTCGATCTCTGCGGTGGAGGGCAACTCGGAGACGCCGTCCTGCGCGAAGACGAAGAAGTCACGCCAGGTCTCTGGGACCACGCGGCGGAAGCGGACGAACTCGCCGGTGCGGCCGTCGGCAGTCACGGTCGTGTCCTGGACCTTGAGGTAGTCGTGCTGGATGTTGACGGTCCATCCGTTCGTCGCCATCAGCTCGGCCTCAATCTCTGTCTGCTGCGCGCGGTCGAACATGTTGGTCAGCGTCCACTCCAGCGCGTTGGCGTCGTAGACGGAGCGGAGGGAGTCCGCGCGGTCCAGGATGGCCTGGGCGAGGAGGGTGTCCGTCGCGGCCGTCGCGGTGACGACGACCTGCCCGTTGGCCCAGAGGTCCTCGCGCACGGTGACGGCCACGGATCGCCCGCTCGTGAGCGCGTCCTGCTGGCCCTCGGGGATGCGCGCGCGGAGGTAGTCCCCGATGGGCGTCTCCACGTCGATCGGCGCGATGAAGAGGACGTTCTTCGTCTTGCGGATGGTGGCGAGCAGGTTGGGCTCCAGCTGCTGGAACCGGGGCCGGAGGAAAGCCTGCTGGTTGGGCAGCGTGGGGATCGGCTGCGCGATGACCTCGCGCACGGCGTCGCCGACGATCCCGTTCCACGTGGTGGAGTCGGAGACGACGAGCACTTCCGGGGCGGGGCCAGTAGCGGTGGGGAGGCCGACGAGCGGCTGGTCACTGCATCCGAGCAGCGTCGCGCTGGCGGTGAGCGCCGCCAGCCCGGCGAGCGCGAGGGTGAGGGGTCGGATCATGCGTCGTGTCGTGTGGCTCCCGCTTTCAACGCGGCCGCCCACTCGCGAATACGCGCGAGGCGTTGGGAATCGGTGGAGTCTCCGGACCAAAGGTCGTCCGCCAGGCGGATGAGTGCACTCCCCACGATGACGCCGTCCGCTTCGGCGCCGAGGCGGGCCGCGTCGTCCGGCGTGCGGATCCCGAAGCCGACGCACATCGGGAGGCCCGCGGCGTGGACGGCCTCGCGGGTCCGCGCGAGGTAGGCGGCGGTGGCGTCCCGGTCCGCGAGAGCGGCCCCAGTGAGTCCGGCCTGAGAGACCGCGTAGACGAACCCCGTCGCGCGGTGGGCGACGTGCTCGGCGCGCGAGGGCGCGGTGTTGGGGGCGACGAGGTAGACCGTGGTGAGGGCGTGGGTGGCGGCGGCCTCGTCCAGTTCGTCGGCCTCCTCGGGGGGGAGGTCCGGGAGGATGAGGCCGTCTACGCCCGCAGACTGCGCGCGCGCGCAAAAGTCGCTCACCCCGAAGCGGAGGACGGGGTTCGCATAGCCCATCAGGAGGAGGGGCGTCTCGCTCCGCTGGCGGAAGCCCTCGGCAATGGCGAAGACGCCTTCCATATCCATGCCCGCCGCGAGGGCGCGCTCAGACGCTTGCTGGATGGGCAGCCCCTCCGCGACCGGGTCCGAGAATGGCATCCCGAGCTCGATAAAGTCGGCGCCGCCGGCGTCAGCTTCGAGGAGGATGTCCAGCGTGGCCTCCGGCGACGGGTAGCCGGCGGTGAGGAAGAGGCCGAGCGCGGTCTCGCCGCGCTGGCGGAGCGCGCCGAGGTGCCCGGTGAGTCGGTTGGGGGTCTCGCTCATGCCTCGCTCGGGTCGTCCGCCAGCCGGGCGGTGATGGTCTCCATGTCCTTGTCGCCGCGGCCGGAGCAGTTGAGCACGATCACGCCCTCGCCCATCTCCTCCGCCAGCGCGGGGAGGAGCGCCACGGCGTGCGCGGTCTCGAGCGCGGGGATGATGCCCTCGGTCTCGCTGAGCAGGCGCACGCCCGCCAGCGCCTCGTCGTCCGTGACGGGGCGGTAGTCCACACGGCCGGAGTCCGAGAGGTAGGCGTGCTCCGGGCCGATGCCGGGGTAGTCCAGGCCGGCCGAGATGGAGTGCGGCTCGATGACCTGCCCGTCGTGGTCCTGCAGGAGGAAGGAGCGCGAGCCGTGGAAGACGGCGATGGAGCCCTTCGCGAGGGTCGCGGCGTGCTTCTGGCCGGGCGCGAGGCCCTCGCCCGCGGCCTCCGCGCCGACGAGCCGGACCTCGGCGTCGTCCACGAAAGGGGCCCAGATGCCGATGGCGTTGCTCCCGCCGCCCACACAGGCCACGATCGCGTCTGGCGTCTCGCGGCCCTCGGCCTCCGCCAGCTGGCGGCGCGTCTCCTCGCCGATGATGCGGTGGAAATCGCGCACGAGCGCCGGGTACGGGTGCGGGCCCACGACCGAGCCGATGACGTAGTGCGTGTCGTGCGGGTTGCTGACCCAGTCGCGGAAGGCTTCGTTGGTGGCGTCCTTGAGCGTTCGGGAGCCGGAGGTGGCGGGGCGGACCTCGGCGCCGAGGAGCCGCATCCGCTGCACGTTGAGGTGCTGCCGCGCGATGTCCTCCTCGCCCATGTAGACCACGCACTCGATCCCGAAGAGGGCGCAGGCCGTGGCCGTCGCCACGCCGTGCTGGCCGGCGCCGGTCTCGGCGATGATCCGCGTCTTGCCCATCCGGATGGCCAGCTGCACCTGCCCGATGGCGTTGTTGATCTTGTGCGCGCCGGTGTGGCAGAGGTCCTCACGCTTGAGGTAGACCGTCACGCCCCCGCCGATGCGCTCCGCCAGCCGGTCGGCGCGGCTCAGCGGGGTGGGGCGGCCCACGTAATCGCGGAGGAGGCGGCGGTGCTCGTCCCAGAACGCGGCGTCGTCCTGGATCTCGCGCCACGCCTCGCGGACCTCCAGCAGAACGGGCTGGAGGATCTCGGGCACGAAGGCGCCGCCGAAGGCGCCGAAGCGGCCGCGCTCGTCGGGGAGTGCGGAGGGGCGGGGGGACTCTGCTGGGGCGAGCATGGGGACGGGGCGGTCGCGGGGAACGAACGCGGTCTGGTCAGGCGGAGGTAGGGGAGCCGCTGCCCTCGGTGCCGAGCGCGGCGCGGAACGCGTCGAAGAAGTCCGCCAGCTTGTCGAAGTCTTTGACGCCGGGGGACTCTTCGAGGCTGGACGAGAGGTCGATGGCGAACGGGCGCATCGTCTGGATGGCCTCGGCGACGTTCTCGGCGGAGATGCCGCCGGCGAGGAAGAGCTCCCACTCGCGGGCGACCTGCCGCGCGAGGCGCCAGTTGAAGCTCTCGCCCGTGCCGCCCCACAGGCTCGTGTGGTGCGTGTCCAGCAGGAGGTGGTCCACCGATCCGCGGTACGGCTCGGCGATGGCGAGGATCTGCTCCGCCGCGGCGTCCGAGACGACCTGGATGGATTTGATGACGGTCAGCCCGGCCTGGCGCACGGCGGCGCACGTCTCGGGCGTCTCGTGGCCGTGGAGTTGCGCGTGGGTGAAGCCGCCCGCCGCGCACGTGTCGATCACGTCCTGCGCCTCGCGGTTGACGAACACGCCCACCGGCTCCGGCCCGACGGACCATTCCATGATCTCTTTCGCGGTCCGTGGGTCCACGTAGCGCGGGCTCTCCTCGTGCTGGATAAAGCCGAGGTAGTCCGCGCCGACGGCCGCGCAGTAGCGCGCGTCTTCCAGCCGCGTGATGCCGCAGATCTTGACGCGGGTCGCGGTCGGGGATTCGGGTTCTGCGTTCATGGTGGGGGCGATGGAAACGGGGCTACGAACTCGCGACGGCAGACTCCACGCCCGAAGCGAGCGCGATGGCGGTCTCGCGGCGGAGGCGCGCGAGGGCCGCGCCGGGGTCGGGCTGGCGCATGAGCGAGGTGCCCACGAGGACGGCGTCCGCGCCCGACTGGCGGAGGCGGGCGGCGTCGGCTCCGGAGTGCACGCCGCTCTCGGCGACGCGCGCGGTCTGCACCGGGAGGTGCGGGAGGATGCGGGCGGAGAGCCCGAGGTCCACCTCGAACGTTTTGAGGTCGCGGTGGTTGACGCCGACGGCCTCGATGGTCGCGAGGTCCACGGCGGAGTCGGCCATCTCGGCCTCGGCCTCGCTGTGGACCTCGAGAAGAACGCCCAGCCCGAGGCGGTGCGCCGCGTCCACGAGCTCCGCCAGCCGGGGCGCGTCGAGCGCGGCGGCGATCAGCAGCACGGCGTCGGCGCCGAACGCGCGGGCCTCGGCGATCTGGTAGGGGATCGTGAGGAAGTCCTTGCGCAGGAGTGGGAGGTCCACCTCGGTGCGGACCTTCGCGAGGTGCTCCAGCGAGCCGCCGAACCGGCTCTCCTCGGTCAGGACCGAGATCGCGCTGGCGGCGGCGTTTTTGTAGGCGCGGGCGTGCTGCGCGGGGTGGTACTCCTGCCGGATGGGGCCCTCGCTCGGGCTGGCGGCTTTGCACTCGGCGATGAACGCGAGGCCGTCCGGCCGCTTGAGCGCGCGGCGGAGCGAGAGGGTGGGGGCGTGGAAGGCGCTCCGCTGCTGGAGCGCCGCGAGCGGGATGAGCGCCTGGCGCCGTTCCGCAGCCTCGCGCGAGGCCTGGACGAGGGTGTCGAGGATGCTCATGCCGTCGCGAGGTCGTGGGTGGCCTCCGCCAGCGCGTCGAGCTTGGCGAGGGCGCCGCCGCCGGCCATGCTCTCGCGCGCCGCTTCCAGCGCGGCGTCCAGCCCGTCGAACTCGCCGGAGGCGAGGAGGGCGTAGGCCGCGTTCAGGAGCACGATGTCGGCCTGGGGGCCGGGCGTGCCGCTCAGCACGTCGCGCACGATCTGGGCGTTCTCCTCGGGCGTGCCGCCCTGGAGCGCCGCCGCGCTCACCCGCGCGAGGCCGAACTTCTCTGGCACGACGGTCTGCTCCAGCATCCCGCCGCCGTAGGCGTGGGAGCCGGTCTGGTAGACGGTCGTCGGGGAGGTGGTGGAGAGCTCGTCCAGCCCGTCGTGCGCGTAGACCACCACGACGTGCTCGGAGCCGAGCCGGAGGAGGATCTCGGCCATCATCCGCGCCGTCTCGTCGGAGAACGCCCCGATGAGCTGGCGGCGGACGCGGGCGGGGTTGCAGAGCGGCCCGAGGATGTTGAAGAAGGTCCGCACGCCGAGCGCCCGCCGGACGGGCATGACGTGCGTCAACGCGGGGTGGAACTGCGGCGCGAAGAGGAACGCGATGCCGGTCTCGCGGAGGCACTGCTCCACGCCGGCGGCGTCGAGGTCGGCGCGGACGCCGAGGGCCGCCAGCACGTCGGCGGAGCCGCTGGAGGAGCTCACGCCCTTGTTGCCGTGCTTCGCCACGGGCACGCCCGCGCCGGCGGCCACGAAGCTGGCGGCGGTGGAGATGTTGAACGATCCGGAGTGGTCGCCGCCCGTCCCGCATAGGTCGATGGGGTTGAGGTCGCCGGTCTCCACGGGCACGGCGTACTCGCGCATCACGCGGGTGAACCCGGTCAGCTCGTCCACGGTCTCGCCGCGCGAGCGGAGCCCGAGCAGGAGCCCGGCGATCTGCTCCGGCGAGGCCTCGCCGCGGAGCATGAGGTGCATCGCGCTCTCGGCCTGCGCCTGGGTCAGCGTCTCGCCCTCGGCGATGGCTTGGAGGAGGGGTTTCATCTGGGGGTTCCTAGTTCTGAGTTCCGGGTTCCGGGTGGAGGTCGTACGGGGCGTCGGGTTCTCTGGCGACGCGCCCACGGTCTGAGCGCAAGTAGCGGATGAGCCCGGCGATGGTTCTCGTTGTCTGATCGAGGTGCTCGGAGACGGACGAGAAGTCGTCGGGGGTGAGGTAGCCGAGATCGAGCGCGAGATACAGTTGTGAAAGGCCTTCCGCCGCCGAGGCTTTCGCGATGGTCAGGAAGCGTGCGAAGTCGGCGGGCGATCGGCGCTCGAAGCCTTCGGCCACGTTAGAAGAGACAGAGATAGACGCCCGGCGGATCTGGTCCCGTAGCGCGACGTCTCGCCCGAACGCTCCGCCAGCCGACAGGGCGTAGACCTTCTGGTTCAACTCCCGCGCGAGCTGCCAAGCCGTGAGATCCTCGAACCGTTGAACCGTCGCCATCACTCGGAACTCGGAACTCCCAACTCGGAACCCGAACCGGATAGCGCCGCCCGCACCCAGTTGCGCACGATCCGCGGGCCCTCCGTGGTCAGGACCGACTCCGGGTGGAACTGGACGCCGCAGACGGGGAACCGGCGGTGGCGGAGCCCCATGATGGGGCCGGAGCCCGGGGCCGCGTCCGTGCTCTCCGCCGTGACCGCCAGCGCGTCGGGGAGCGTGGCGCGGTCCACGACGAGCGAGTGGTAGCGGGTGGCCGTAAAGTCCTGCGGGACATCGGCGAAGACGCCGGTGCCGTCGTGGCGGACGGTGCTGGTCTTGCCGTGCATGAGCTCCGGCGCGTGGACCACGTCGCCGCCGTAGACCTCGCCGATGGCCTGCATCCCGAGGCAGACGCCGAAGATGGGCGTCGTCTCGCCGAGCTGGCGGATGAGCCCTTCGGTGATGCCGGCCTCGGCGGGGCGGCCGGGGCCGGGCGAGAGGAGGATGCCCGCGGGCGCGAGCTGGCGCACGTCCTCCACGCCGAGGTCGTCGTTCCGTACGACCCGGTAGTCGTCGGTCTCCGCGCCCACGAGGTGGACGAGGTTGTACGTGAACGAGTCGTAGTTATCGACGACGAGGATCATCGGAGTGGGGGAAGCGGGCGCTAGCGGTCGAGGGTGGTGACGAGGCCGGTCGCCTCGCGGACGCGCGCGAGGGTGGCGGACGCGGCGGCGCGAGCGGCGGTCGCCCCCTCGCGGAGCACGTCCCACACGTCGTCCGGGCGCTCCGCCAGCTGGCGGCGGCGCTCGCGGGCCTCGCCGAACTCGCGGTTGAGCATTTCCAGGAGCGCCTTCTTGGCGTGGCCGTAGCCGTAGCCGCCCGCGCGGTAGCTCGCCGCGATCTCCTCGCGCTCCGCCTCCGTCCCGAACAGCCGGATGAGCGCGAACACGTTGTCCGCCTCCGGGTCCTTCGGCTCCTCCAGCGGCGTGGAGTCCGTCACGATGGACATGACGGTCTTCTTGAGCGGCTTGCCCTCGGCGAAGATGGGGATCGTGTTGCCGTAGCTCTTCGACATCTTCCGGCCGTCTGTGCCGGGCACCACGGCCACCTCCTCCTGGATCACGTGCTCCGGGACCGGCAGGACGGGTGCGTCCTCGGTCGCGAACGTGTGGTTGAACCGCATCGCGAGGTCGCGCGCGATCTCGACGTTCTGCTTCTGGTCCGCGCCGACCGGCACGAGCACGGGCTGGCGGGGATCGCCGTAGGCGAGGATGTCCGCGGCCTGGAGGATGGGGTAGCAGAGGAGGCCGCCGTTCGCGGAGAGCCCCTGCGCCACCTTGTCCTTGTACGAGACGCCCTTCTCCAGCTGGCTGACCGGCGTGAGCGTGAGGAAGACCCAGGTCAGCTCCGTCACCTCGGGCACGTCGCTCTGGAGGAAGAGGCGGGCCTTCGCCGGGTCGAACCCGAGCGCGAGGTAGTCCAGCGCGACGTCGAACGAGAGCTGGCGGAGGCGCTCGGCGTCGCGGAGGGTGGTCAGCGCGTGGTAGTTGGCGATAAAGAAGAACGCCTCGCCGCGGCCCTCGGTTTGGGCCGCGTTCGCGATGTGCTGGCGGATCGCGCCGAGGTAGTTGCCGATGTGGAGCGTCCCGGAGGGCTGGATGCCCGAGAGGAGGGAGGGGACGCCGGGATCTGCGGTGGTCACGTCTGAAACGGAGCGTGTGAGCCCTGCCGACTGGCGCCGCCAGCCGGAGAGGGGGAGTCCAGAAGGGGACGGGCGTGAGGCCCGGCGCCTACCGCCCGAGGTCGGCGAGGAGGGCGCGGAGCATGGTCTGCCGGTCGTCCGCCTTGGCGGCGTTGTGCCCCAGGATGGCGCGCGTGCGCTCCTGGTGGTGCACGGCGTCCATCTCCTCCGTCAGCATCCGGCCGAACTCGCGGTCGCGCTCCAGGAGCGCCTTCAGCATGTCGGTGTCGGAGCCGTCGAAACCGTCCACGCGCCACTCCGCGGCGGCGCCCGTGGGGGCGGAGCCGCCGAGCGAGAAGACCGTCTCGTAGAGCTTGTTCAGCTCCGTGCGGATGTTCGGCAGGACCACGTCCTCGAAGCGCTGGCGGGTGGTGCCGTCCTCCAGCCGCTTGCAGACGTGGTCATACGCGCGGAGCAACTGCAGCTGGCTCTCAACGATGGGCTGGAGACGGTCCACGGACTCCTCGCGGGAGATGTAGCGGCCGGCGCCTCCTTTGTTCAGGATGGGGCGAAGGGCAGGAAACATGGGCGGTGCGGGGGCGAAGGGGGCGAGACCCGTGTTACAACAGGTCGCTCGAAGCGGTTTGGAGGGCTTGGAGAAGAGCCGCGGCTTTGTGCCGGGTCTCGTGGTACTCGGCGGTCGGGTCGCTGTCGGCCACGACGCCGGCGCCGGCCTGCACGTAGGCCGTCTGGTCTTTGACGACGAAGGTCCGGATCGCGATGCAGGTGTCCAGCGCGCCGTCGAACCCGGCGTAGCCAACGGCGCCGGCGTACGGTCCGCGACGGATGGGCTCCAGTTCGTCGATGATCTCCATCGCGCGAACCTTGGGGGCACCGCTCACGGTTCCGGCCGGGAAGCACGCCGCCAGCACGTCGGTCGCGCGGCGCTCGCCGACGGCGCCCGTCACGGAAGAGACGAGGTGCATGACGTGGCTGTAGCGCTCGACCTCGGCGTAACGCTCCACGCGGACGGTGCCCACGTCGGCCACGCGGCCGAGGTCGTTGCGGCCGAGGTCAACGAGCATGAGGTGCTCAGCGCGTTCCTTGGGATCGGCGCGGAGGTCCTCTTCGTGCTGGCGGTCCTCGTCTGGCGTGGCGCCGCGGGGGCGTGTGCCGGCGATGGGGAGGACCTCGGCGCGGCGGCTCGGGCCTCGCGGGTCCACCCGCGCGAGGACTTCCGGGCTGGATCCGACGAGCGAGAAGTCGGCGCCCGGCTCGTCCAGCCCGTCCACGTCGATGTAGAAGAGGTAGGGGCTCGGGTTGACCTGCCGGAGGGCGCGGTAGAGGTTGAACGAATCGCCCTCGAACGGCGTCGCAAACCGTTGAGAGAGAACGGTCTGGAAGATGTCGCCCTCGCGGATGTAGTCCTGCGCGCGGCGGACGGCCACCTCGAAGTCCTCGCGGGCGACGCTGGAGGTCGGCTCGCCGGTCAGCGTGACCTCGGGGCCGGGGAGCGCGGGCTGCGTGATCTCGCTCTCGAGCTCCGCCAGCCGGGCCTGCGCGTCCTCGTAGAGCGCGTCCAGATCGGAGTCCTCGTCCACGAAGACCGTCGCCATGAGCACGAGCTGGTGGCGGACGTGGTCGAACGCGGCGAGGAGGTCGTAGAAGGCCCAGACGGCGTCGGGCAGCCCGAGCATGTCCGGCGGTCCGATGGGCAGCGACTCCAGCTGGCGGACGGCGTCGTAGCCGACGAACCCGACGGCGCCGCCGGTCAGGCGGGGGAGGCCGGGGACCGGGGCCTGATGCACGCCGTCCAGCACGTCGCCGAGGGCGTCGAACGCGGAGGCCTGGACGGGCTCCACGCCGTGTGGCGCGCCGTCTCCCGTGTAGCCGCCCA
>DUBD01000130.1:0-4222 GCA_012960515.1 Bacteroidota bacterium
CCTCGGCGCCGGCACCACGCCGACGCTGGTGGAGGGCGGTGACGCCTTCTACGCCGTCTCCGTCGTGGACCGCGTGCGGGCAGGCCAGACGCCCTCCCTCGGGATGGTCCGCCCCGAGATCGCGGAGCGCCTCGCCATCCGCCGTCGTAAAGAGGCGGAGGCGCGGCTGATCGCCCGGCTCCGCTCCGAGGCCGAGGCCGGCGGCCGCCTCCAGGCCGACCGGTAGCCGCCCGCTGGCGCTCCGTCTCAGCGCTCACGAACCTTTCGCGCACGAGCGCCGCCCCCCGCGCCGTTCGCGCCCCCTGACTCCACCGATACGCTTTCTATGCCTCGCCTTTTCCTCCTCGCCCTCGCGGTCCTCGCCGCCGTCCCCGCCCGCGCCCAGGTGGCAGGCGGAACCGTTCTGGACGGGATCGCGGCCGTCGTCGGCGAGGAGATCGTCCTCCGCTCCGAGGTGGACGCCCTCGCCCAGCAGTTCTCGCAGGGCCAGCCTGTGGACGATGAGCTGTGGAGCCGCGCGCTCGACGAGCTCGTCCGCCAGCGGGTCCTCGTGGTTCACGCCCAGCGCGATACCACCCTCAACGTCACCTCCCAGATGGTGGAGCAGCAGTTGGACCAGCAGATCGCGCAGATGTCCGCGCAGGTCGGGGGCCGGGAGGCACTCGAGTCCTACTACCGGCAGACCGTGGACGAGATCAAATCGGTCTTCCGCGAGGACGTCCGGAAGCAGATCCTCGCGGAGCAGTACCGCGGCCGCCGCCTCCGCGACGTGACCGTCACGCCCGGCGAGGTGCGCGAGTGGCTGGACCAGATCCCCGTCGCCGAGCGCCCCACCGTCCCGGAGATCGTCCGGGTCGCCCACATCGTCCGCATCCCGACGGCCTCTGCCGAGGCCAAGGAGCAAGCGCGCTCATTCGCCGGCGCCCTCCGTGATTCCATCCTCGCGGAGCAGGCCACGATCGAGGAGCTCGCCCGCCGCCACTCGGACGACCCCGGCTCGGGCTCGCGCGGCGGTCTGATCGAGAACATCGAGCTTCGGCTCCTCGTGCCGGAGTTCGCGGCCGTGGCCGGCAGCATCGCGCCCGGCGAGCTCTCGCAGGTCTTCGAGACGCCATTCGGCTATCACGTCCTCCGCGTGGACGAGCGGTCCAACGGACGCGTGACCTTCCGCCACATCCTCATCTCGGTGGAGGCCGACGCCGGCGCGGAGCTCCGCGCGCGCGAAGAGCTCCTCGCCTTCCGCGACTCGGTGACCACCCACAACGTGGCTTTCGAGGGCCTCGCACGGCGCCACTCGGAAGACCCCCTCTCCGCCGCCCGTGGCGGGTTCGTCTCGGACCCCCGCACGGGCGAGCGCGACCTGCGCCTGGACGCCCTCGGCCAGCAGTGGATCAGCGTCGTCAACGGGCTGGAGGTCGGCGAGATCAGTGACCCCGCGCCCGTCCGACTGCTGGACGGCACCACGGAGGCGATGCACATCGTGCTGCTGCAGAAGCGAGTCCCGCCCCACGAGCTGGCGGTCGAGACGGACTACGCCTTGCTCTCGGACTACGCCCTGGACGATAAGCGGCGCGAGGTCTTCGAGCAGTGGCTGACACGCCTCCAGCGCGACGTGTATATCGACATACGCGCGGACCGGTACGTCCCCGCGACCGCGCAGTCGTAGCCTCAGCCCTCGCCCTCAGGCGGCGCCAGCCGCCCGGACGCCCCCCGCTTCCCCGTTGGAGCGGGGGGCCTCGTTTCTCCCCTCCCCTCGCCGCCGTGCTGACCCTCGTCCCCACCCCCATCGGCAACCTCGAAGACCTCACGATGCGGGCGCTCCGCACGCTCCGCGAGGCGGACGTGATCGCCTGCGAGGACACCCGCACGACCGGCGTGCTCTGCGCGCACTACGGCATCGAGACGCCACGGACGAGCTTCCACATCCACAACGAGCACCGCAAAGCGGACAACCTCGTCGCGCGGATGCAGGCGGGTGAGCGCGTCGCCCTGGTGAGCGACGCCGGAACGCCGGGCATCTCCGATCCCGGCTTCCTCCTCGTGCGCGCCGCCGTCGAAGCCGGCGTGACCGTCGAAGCCCTCCCCGGCCCGACGGCCTTCGTGCCCGCGCTCGTCGCCAGCGGGCTGCCGTGCGACCGATTCGTCTATGAGGGCTTCCTCCCCCATAAGAAGGGCCGCCAGACGCGCCTCCGGGCGCTCGCGGACGAGCCCCGCACGATGGTGCTCTACGAGAGCCCGCACCGGCTCGTGAAGCTGCTCGGCCAGCTGGCGGAGGTGCTGGGCGGCGACCGGCCTGCCGCCGTCTGCCGCGAGATCTCCAAGCTCCACGAAGAGACCGCGCGAGGCACGCTGGCAGAGCTCGAAGCCGAGTTCGCGAGCCGCCCCAAAGTCAAAGGCGAGATCGCCGTCGTGGTGGGCGGCGCTCGCTGAAACCCGCCGGCCCGCCCCGGGTCCCATCGCCATGCGCACGCTCCTCCTCGCCCTCGCCCTTCTCGCGTCGTCCGCCGGCGCGCAAACTGCCTCGGACACGCCCGCCGAGGTCTCAGACGCTCAGGACCACTCCTCGCTCACGGACCGAGGCGCGACGACACCGACCGCCAGCGCGGCGCGAACGGAGGCCGAGCAGGCCGTCGCCCGCATCATCGCGCAGGACGGCGTCCACGTGGTCCATTTCTGGGCGCCGTGGTGCCACAACTCCATGAACGAGCTCCGCAGCGGGCTCTACGAGGTGATCGAGCAGCACCCCGAGGTCTCATTCACGTTCGTCACCGTCCGCAACGACGGCGAAGACGGACAGGCGACGCTCGACCGCTTCGCCATCCCGGCGCGCGTGACGGTCCTCGCGGAAGAAGAACGCGACCCGCTCACCTTCCTCGGGCTCCCCATCACGTGGACGCCCGCGACGTGGATCTTCAACCGTGAGGGGAAGCTCGCCTACGCCTTCAACTATGGCGAGGTCTCCCCCGCCCTCCTCACCCAGGCCATCGCAGACGCCGAGCACCACTGGCATGACTGACACCCGAACCGAAACCGAAGCCCGCGTCCAGGAGATCATCGAGAGCGGCGGGATCCAGGTCGTCGTGTTCTGGGCGGCGTGGTGCGGCAACTCCATCTCCCAACTGGAGCGCGGGCTGGCGGAGGCCATCGGCGAGCACGAGGACGTGGGCTTCACGTTCGTATCGCTCTGGGACGAGGGCCGCGACGGCGTGGACACGCTCCGCGCCTACGGCATCCCGGAGCGCGCGACGGTGCTCGCGCAGCCGGGCGTGGGGCAGGACGCCCCGAAGGAGGATCGCCGGAAGGACTTCCTGGGCCTGCCTGTGACGTGGATCCCCACCACGTGGGTCTTCCGCGAGGGCACGCTCGCGACGGCCTTCAACTACGGCGAGGTCACGCGCGATCAGCTGGACGCTGCCATTGCGGGCGCGCGAAGCGGCTGGTAACCCTCCGGCTTTGAGCCCTCTCTACGCCCTCCGCCAGCCGGGCGAGCGCGGCGCCTGAAGCCCGCTGACACCGCGCGGACGGGCGGGCACGAAGCGGCCCGGGGCCGGGGTTAGCTTCCACCCCCTGCGCGATGGGATCGCGCATCCTCTGGTACTGCCCCACGGCTCCGACCCCGTATGTCCGGGAAGCTCCTCGACCGCCTCGTTGCGGCGGGCGTGTTCGCCTACGCCCTCGTCCTCTACGTCCTGACCATGGCCGAGACGTCCCCCTTTTGGGACTCCGGCGAGTTCATCGCGATCTCCCATGGTCTGCAGGTGTCGCACCCGCCGGGGGCGCCGTTCTACATGATCGTGGGGCGGTTCTTCTCGTTCTTCGCGCCGCTGTTCTCCGGCCTCTCGCCGGAGCCCGTCGCGTACGCGGTCAACCTCGTCTCCGTGCTCAGCAGCGCGGCGACGGTGCTCCTGACGCACCTCGTGATCGTGCGGCTCGTGCGGATCTGGCAGGGCAGCCCCGAGACCTGGGACGGCGGCCAGCGGCTGGCGGCGCTCGCGGGCGGCGCGATTGGCGCGCTGACGTTCGCCGTGACGGACTCGTTCTGGTTCAACGCCGTGGAGGCGGAGGTCTACGCGATGTCCATGCTGTTCACCGCGGGCGTGGTCTGGCTGGCGCTGGTCTGGCGCGAGCGCACGCGCGAGGAGGAACGTGCCATCCGCGCGACGGGCGCCCACCCGTTCGGACTGCACGCGGACCGGCTGCTCCTCGCGATCGCCTACCTCTT
>DUBD01000130.1:4232-11445 GCA_012960515.1 Bacteroidota bacterium
CTCGATCTCCTCCAACAACCGCGGTCTGGCCTTCGGTCTGCACCGGGCCGCCGATACCGGAGGCGCGGTGCTCGGGCTGCTCATCGCGATCGCCTACCTCTTCGGCCTCGCCATCGGCGTGCACCTGCTCAACGTGCTCGCGCTGTTCTTCGTGGCGCTGCTCGTCTACTTCGAGAAGGTGGAGCGCCCGGACTGGACGCTCGGCAAGAACGTGCTCATGATGGCCGCGACGGGCTTCGTGGCCGCCATCATCTTCGTGGCCATCTACCCCGGCGTGGTGCAGTGGCTGCCGTCCATGGCGAGCGCGTTCGGCTCGCCGCTGCTCTTCCTCCTGCTCGTCGTCGCCGCGCTGGCGGGCGCCGTCTGGTGGACGCAGAAGAACCACAAGCCCATCGCGAACCTCATCGCGCTGAGCGCGACGGTGATCGTCCTCGGGTACTCCTCGTACGCCGTCATCTTCATCCGCTCCGCCGCGGATCCGCCGATCGACGAGAACGACCCGGAAACCGCGGAGGCCATCGTGAGCTACCTCAAGCGCGAGCAGTTCGGCGACACCCCGCTGCTCTCCGGGCTCACCTACGAGGCCTCCTCCGGGATGGTCGGCTGGGAGGCGGACCCGCTCTCCGGCCAGCTCCGCCAGGCGGACGAGGTCACGTTCCCCCGCCGCCACTCGTTCGACCCGAACCACATGCGGGAGTACGCGCAGTACGACTCCGACCTGGACTACTTCCTGCGCTACCAGCTCGGCCACATGTACTGGCGGTACTTCATGTGGCAGTTCGTCGGGAAGGCTGGAGATAGCCAGGACGCGGGCTACATCGCGTTCCCCAGTCAGAAGGGGGACCTCGCCTCACTCTCGCCCAGCGAGGCCGCCAGCCGGAACGCGTACTTCGCGCTCCCGCTCCTGCTCGGATTGCTGGGGCTCGCCTTCCACTACCAGAAGGACTGGCGCCGCGCGCTGGCGGTCACGCTCCTCTTCGTGATCTCGGGCATCGGCATCATCGTCTACCTCAACCAGACGCCGATGCAGCCGCGCGAGCGCGACTACTCGTACGTGGGCTCGTTCTTCGCCTTCTCGCTGTGGATCGGGCTCGGCGCGACGGGGCTCGTCTCGCTGACGGCGGAGGCGCTCAAACGGAAGTCGCCCAGCGCCGCCCCCATCGCCCCGATGGTGGTCGCCGCGCTCTGCTTCCTCGCCGTGCCCGGCTGGATGACCGTCGAGAACTACGACGACCACGACCGCTCCGGCCGCCGCATCGCGACGGACTTCGCGCGCAACATGCTGGAGAGCACGGCGCCCAACGCCATCCTCTTCACCAACGGCGACAACGACACCTTCCCGCTCTGGTATCTCCAGGAGGTCGAGGGCGTCCGCCGCGACGTGCGCGTGGTGAACCTCTCGCTGCTCAACACGACCTGGTACATCAAGCAGCTCAAGAACCAGTGGAGCCGCGAGAGCGCGCCCTTACCGTTCACGCTGACGGACGCGCAGGTGGACAACATCCAGCCGGTCTACGACTTCCGCGCCGGCGAGTACACGCTCCCCGTGGACCCCGCCCGTCTGCTGGATGAGACCGTTGCGGGGCGCGTAGACACCAGCGCGATCCCGAACACGATGCGCTGGCGGCTGGAGGGCCGGCCGAGCCCGGTCGCGCAGGACCGCCGCGCGCTCTACGTCGCGGACCTCGCGGTGCTGGACATTCTCAAGGCCAACGCCGAGGCCGGATGGGAACGCCCCATCTACTTCGCCTCCACCGTGGGCCCGGACTCCGAGTTGGACCTCCAGCCGTTCCTCCAGAACGAGGGCCTCGCGCGGCGCGTGGTGCCCATCGAGCGGCCCGGGATCGGGCCAGACGGATATGTGGCGCCGCAGGTGGCCGCGGACCGCCTCTCGAAGTACGTCTTCGACGGCCTCAACGACCCGGACATCTACCTGGACGAGAACGCCCGCAACATGGCGGACTCCTACCGCCGCACCGTCGGCGGGCTGGCGGCGGGTCTGGCCGGGGCCGGAGAGCAGCAGGCGGCGCGTCAAGCGCTCGCCCGTCTGGAGTCCGAGATCCCGACGGACATCGTGCCGGCCTCCTTCCCGAGCCTCTACATCATCGCCGAGGCGTACCGCGCCCTCGGCGACACGGAGGGCCTCGTCCGCAGTCTGCAAGGCGCCGAAGATCAGGCCATCGCGAGCCTGACCTCGGCCGAGACCGCTTCGCAGCAGGAGACCGCGATGCAGTACGTGCAGCTCGTCACGCTCGCATACGTGCAGGGCGAAGCGTTCGAGGCCGCCGCCGCCTTCTCCAACCGGCTGGCGGACGCCATCGGCGACGACCGCGCGCGCCGCACGGCCGACGAGTTCCGACAGGACGCGGCGGCCCTGAACCAGCCCGCGCCCACGGAGGGCTAGCCGCCCGCCCCCACCGTACCTTTCGGCCTCCCCTTCCGCACGCCCCGATGGCCCTCTCCCCTGCAGACCTCGACCGCATCGCCGCCGCCCTCGGCGTGGAGCCCGAGCACGAAGGCGAGATCGTCCGCTACTCCCTCCATGACGCCGACAGCGGCCGCCAGCTCGTGCTGGAGGTCATGACGGAGACGGAGGACGGGGCGCTCGTGACGGTCTACAGCCAGGTGGCGCACCTCCAGCTTCAGGGCTGCGAGGCCGTCGTGGCCAGCGAGGAGTTGGGCGAGGCGCTGTTCCTCGGCCGCGATGGCGGACGGGTGTCCGGGCTCGTCGTGGAGCGTGGGGCCGGCTGCTCGCTCTACGCCAACGCGCCGGAACGGCTGCTCTCCGCGGACTTCCTCGCGCTCCGCCCGGAGGTCATGCAAGCGGCCGTCGTCCTCTCGCTCGGCGAGACGATGTTCGAGTAGATGGAGAGCCCCGCCGGTTTCTCCGTCTTCAACGAGCACCCCTCCCTTCGCCTAACCGATGCGGTGGTGCACGCCGCTGCCGAACGCGTAGCTGCTGGCGAGGGCGTCCGCTGGGTGGAGGTCAACGTGATCCTGGGCGATCACGCGCTCGTGCGAGAGTTGAACCGCGAATGGCTCCAGCACGACTGGAACACGGACGTCGTCTCGTTCCCGTTAGACGAAGAGGGGGAAGCGCGGGGTGAGATCGAAGGCGAGGTCTACGTGGACCTGGACACTGCCCGAGAGGAAGCGCCAGCGCACGGCGCGAGCTTCGAGACCGAGGCGCTACGCTACGTCATCCACGGCCTGCTCCACCTCGCGGGCTACGACGACGCCTCGGACGAGGAACGCGCCGCGATGCGCACGCTGGAGGATCGGTACCTCGCAGCGTAACCCGGCCACCCCGCCGGACGGATTCGTTTGACAATCGCCTTCTCCGTACCTACACAATAGGTCCGGCCTGGGCGCGTCCTAGGTCTCCCCTTTCGTTCCACTAGTCCCCCGAGCCGATGCTGCAGCAGCCCCGGATCACCGCCCGCCAGTTCGACGCCCCCGACGGCCTCCGCGCCCACATCGCGAAGCAAGTCGGATCTCTCGAGCGCGTCTATGACGGCATCCACGACGCTCACGTCGTCCTGCACCAGGACGCCGGCGCCAAGCGCGCCGAGCTCGCCCTCCGGGTCTACCGCCAGACGCTCACCTCCACCGCGGATGGCTCTACGCACGAGTCCGCCGTAGACGAAGCCGTCCGACAGATGAGGCGCCGCGTTCTCCGCTACAAAGCGCGGCTCCGAAAGAAGTAGTCCCAGCTACGGGGGCGGGCCAGGCGGCTCGCCCCTTTTTTTGCCCATCCCACTGGCGGACGCCACGGGCGAGGGCGAACGCCAGCGCGCGGCGCTACGCCCGCAGTGGCTCCACCACGCGGAGGACGTGCTGCGGGTCGGACATGATGTAGAAGTGGATGCCGGGAGCCCCCGCATCCATCAGCGCCTCCGCCTGCTGGCGGGCCCACTCCACGCCGATAGATGGGATGTGTTCATCGCGTGCTGCCTCCACTTCTGCCGCTAGAGACTCTGGGATCTCCACCTTGAACGTGCGTGGGAGGGAGCGCAGATGGCGTCGCGTGGTCAGGATCTTCAGGCCGGGCACGATGGGGACCGTAATTCCCACATCGCGGCAGCGCTCCACGAAGTCGATGTAGTGCTGCGTCTCGAAGAACATCTGGGTCACGACGTAGTCCGCGCCGGCGTCCACCTTCCGCTTGAGGTGCAGCACGTCCCACGTCATATTGGGCGCCTCCTCGTGCTTCTCCGGGTAGCCGCCCACTCCGATGCAGAAGTCAGTCGGCGTGGCGTCTAGCAAGCCCTCATCGAGATACTCGCCGCGGTTCATCGCCGCGATCTGCCCCACGAGGTCACACGCGTAGTCGTTCACGGTGCGCTCCGGGCGCTCCACCTTCGGCGTGCCGGTGTCGTCGCCGCGGACCGCCAGCACGTTGTGGATGCCGAGGTAGTTGAGCTCGATGAGCGCGTCCTCGGTCTCCTCTCGCGTGAACCCGCGGCAGAGCACGTGCGGGACGGCGTCGATCCCGAACCGGTGCTGGATGGCCGCGCAGAGCCCGAGCGTGCCTGGCCGCTTGCGCTTGACCTGCCGGCGGATGGAACCGTCCGGCATCTCCTCGTACGACGCTTCCGCCGAATGGCTGGTGACGTCAATGAACGGCGGATCGTACGGGGCGAGGGCCTCCACGATCTCCAGAACCTGGGCGACGGAGCCGCCGCGGCGAGGCGGGATGATCTCGTACGAGAGGAGCGGCTCGGTGGCACGCTCGTAGTGCTCGATAACCTTCATGGCGGAGGATACACCTCTACGCCGCGCGCAGCGTCGCGGTCTCGGCTAGTTCCGACGCCGCCACAGGTCATCCGCCAGCGGGGCGTCGCTGCCCCTCGCGGTGGGGCCGACCCGCAGCCGCTGCGGCATAACCGGCGCCGTCCGCTGGCGGCGCTGCTGCGCGAGGATGTCCGTGAACCCGACCGGGACGGCATCGCCCCGCTCCTGCGCACGGGCGAGCACCGCGCTTCGGTCGAACGGCAACTCATCGTCCGGAAAGACCAGTCGCCACATCGTCACCCCCGCCCAGATCGTCATCAGAATGATCGCCGGCACGGCGACCAGTACGAACCCGGTGACGATGGCTGCGACGGGGGGCATCTCTCTGGCCCTGGCGGGCTAGTTCTCTGCGGGAGTCTCGGGGTCGCCGGGCCCTTCGATGGCCGGGGTCGCGTCCTCCATCGTGGCGTCACCCGCGGGCGGAGCAGAGGCCGAGGGGAAGAGCGCGGCGTCAGGCTCGGTCACGAGGGGGACGGCCTCGAAGCTGGGCTGAATGCGCTCGCTCTCCGCGGCCGCCTCCAGCGCCTCCGCTTCGATCTCATCCACCGGGACCGCGGACCGCTCCTCGAATGTGTCGCGGAAACCGGTGTCCGCGTAGGTGAACGCGAGGAAGATGACGAGGAAGAGCCCGGAGCCCACGAACGCGAGGAGGTTCGTGCCCCCGTCGTCCTTCAGCCCCATGAAGTACGCCGCCACGAAGTATGCCTTCGTGCCCGCGATGAGGAGCGCGATGGGGACGGAGAACGGCCCGAAGATCTCGATGCCCTGTGTCTCTGCGAAGTGCCGCTCCAGAAGCCCGAGGACGACCGTCAGGACGGTCAGGACCACGAGGATCGTGATGGTGCGGAGGAGGTCCCTCTTCTCCAGGACGTGGTGCCCCCCGTGTCCGTCGTGGTGGTCGTGTGCTGCGTGTGCCATCGTTCAGACAGATCCGACGTTCGGCTGGCGCTCGGCCTCGGCGGGCGCGGGCGCCAGTCGGTCAGATCAGGTACATCAGGGGGAAGAGGAAAATCCAGATGATGTCGACCACGTGCCAGTACAGGCCGACGTTCTCCACCGGGGTGTAGTAGACGCTCGAGTAACGGCCACGCGAGGCCTTCACCGCGAGAATGCTGATCGCGATCATCCCGATGAGGACGTGGACCCCGTGGATGCCCGTCATCACGTAGTAGATCGAGAAGAAAATGCCGGCGCGGGGGTTGGAGAAGATGGCGCCTTCCCGCCCGTGGCCGTCGCCGTGGTGCTCCTCGTCTGCGTGCTCCCCGACGGCGCCTGCGATGGCGGCCTCCGTCTCTTCGAGCGAGCGCTCCACGCCCTCTTCCGTCCCGGCGTCCGGCGTCGGCACAGCGTCCGGCGCGATCTGCGTCGGGTCTCCGGTCGGGGACGCCTCGGGCGCTCCTTCCACGACGTCGAGCGACCCTTCGTCAGTCGCGACGGCGGCGGGCAGCACGGCCGTCCCCGCCGCCAGCTCGGCGACGGTCGGCGTGCCCTCTTCGAGCACGAAGTACTGACCGGGGTAGATGCCCAGCTCAAACTTGTGGGTGTACTCGAAGTACTTGACCACCATGAAGCAGCCCGCCAGCGCGACGGTCGTCCAGAGCAGCGTGACGAGCAACTTCCGGTTGTCCGTCTGCGCGGCACGGATCGCCCAGGCCACAGAGAGTGAGGACCCCAGCAGGACGAGCGTGTTCAGCGCGCCCATGATGGTGTCCAGCTGCGTGCTCGCCTGCTCGAACAGGTCGGGGTACCACGCGCGGTAGATCGCGTACGCCACGAACATCCCGCCGAAGAGCAGGATCTCCGTCACGAGGAAGAGCCACATCCCCAGCTTCGCGCTCTCGAACTGCTGCTCGGAGGAGACGAAGTGGTGCTGGAGGTGGGCCGGGTGGAGTTCCCCGTCGTAGCCCCGGAGCATCACGTCTCCGTGGTGCCCGTCGCCGCCGTGGTGGTCATCGACGGCGTGCGGATCCTCGACTGTCAGGTTCGCCATGGTTAGAGGTTGTCGGGCTGGCGGGTGCCGTCCTCAACGGAGGGCTCGGTCTGCGGAACGCCGACGGTCACGTCCGGGACCGGGGCGGCGGTGCCGTCGCCCTGCCCGTCGCCAGCGCCGAAGAGGGCGGCGTTGTAGTCGTACGGACCGTGGGTGACGAGCGGCGTGCGGTGGAAGTTGTGGTGGTCCGGCGGCGTGGTCGCGTGCGTCCACTCCAGGGTGGCGGCGCCCCACGGGTTGCCCGGCGAGAGCTTGCCCTTGCGGAGGGACGAGATCCCGTTGTACAGAACGAGCAGGAGGCCGAGGCCGAGGACCCAGGAACCCGCCGTCGAGACCTGGTGCAGCGGCTGCAGCCACGGCATGTCCGCCCGCAATTGCGCGCCGGTCTTTTGAACCGGGGGTTCGAGATCCTTGCGCAGGAGGGCGGCG
>DUBD01000130.1:11455-23360 GCA_012960515.1 Bacteroidota bacterium
CGGGTAGTCGTAGTAGCGGCGCGGCATGCCCTGGCTGCCCATGATGAACTGGATGAAGAACGTCATGTTGAAGCCGAGGAAGACCAGCAGCGCGGAGACCTTGCCGATCGTCTCGTTGTAGAGCCGGCCCGTCATCTTCGGCCACCAGTAGTGGAGGCCGCCGAGCATCGCCACCACGGTGCCGCCCATCATCACGTAGTGGAAGTGGGCCACCACGAAGTAGGTGTCGTGCAGGTGGATGTCCGCCGCCAGCGCGCCGACCATGATCCCCGTCACACCGCCGATGGTGAACAGGAAGAGGAAGCTCAGCGCGTAGAGCATCGGCGTCTGGAGCCAGACGGAGCCCTTGTACATCGTCCAGACCCAGTTGAAGATCTTGATGCCGGACGGGATGCCGATCAGGAACGTGATGAGGCTGAAGATCACCGAGCTCACCGGGCTCTGGCCCGAGGTGAACATGTGGTGCCCCCACACGAGGAAGCCGAGCAGCGCGATCGCCACGGAGGAGAGCGCGACGGCGCGGTAGCCGTAGACCCGCTGGCGGCTGAAGGTGCCCATCAGCTCGCTGATCACGCCGAAGGCTGGCAGGATCATGATGTAGACGGCCGGGTGGCTGTAGAACCAGAAGAAGTGCTGGAAGAGCACGGGGTCTCCGCCGAGCGCCGGGTCGAAGATGCCGATCTGCAGGACGCGCTCCAGGAAGAGCAGCACCATCGTGATGCCGATGACCGGGGTGGCCAGAATCTGCACGATGGAGGTCGCGTAGATGGACCAGAGGAAGAGCGGCATCCGGTTCCAGGTCATCCCCGGCGCCCGCATCTTGTGGATCGTGACGATGAAGTTGAGGCCGGTCAGGATGGACGAGAAGCCCATCACGAACACGCCGAGGCCCATGAACAGCACGCCGTCCACGGTCTCCTTGGAGTACGGCGTGTAGAACGTCCACCCGGTGTCCACGCCGCCGAAGAGGAGCCCCGTCAGCGCGATGATGGCGCCGATCCCGTAGATGTAGAAACTCGCGAGGTTGAGCTTCGGGAAGGCCACGTCCTTCGCGCCGATCATGATCGGCAGGAGGAAGTTGCCTAGGGAGGCGGGGATGCTCGGGACGATGAAGAGGAACACCATCACGATCCCGTGGAGCGTGAACACCTGGTTGTAGGCGTCCGGCCCCATGATGGTCTCGCCGACGGTGAACAGCTCCAGCCGCACCAGCAGCGCCAGGATGCCGCCCGCCGCGAAGGCCGCCGACACCGAGACGAGGTACATCAGCCCGATCCGCTTGTGGTCCACCGTCGTCATCCACGACCAGATGGTCCGGGCGGGCTCCCGGAGGTAGTTGTGGACGGGCGCGTGCCCGTCAGGGTAGCCGCCCGTCTCACGCGAGGCGGTCGCGGTGCGGGGCTGCGTCTTGGTCAGCGTCGCCATGGCTTTTCTCTGCGTGGTGGAATCGGTTACTCGGTGGCGAGACCTTGCGGGTCGGAGGGGTCTCCGGTCCCGGTATCGGTCGCCTCGGGGGCGTCGCCGCCTGCGGGCTCTTCGCCTGGCGCCGCCAGCTCGGCGGGCGTGGCCTGGCCGTTGATGTCCTTCATGTACGCGATGAGCGCGTTGACCTGAAGGCTATCCAGCTGGCCCTGATAGGACGGCATCTGGTTGAGGTAGCCCTGGACGATCTTGTTGCCCGGGTAGAGGATGGACTCGGTGGTGTACTCCGCGTCCATGACGGCGCTCGTGCCGTCGTCGAACTGGCGGGTCTCGCCCCAGGTGCCGAGCCACGAGGGGCCGGTGCCGTCGGAGCCGTCCACGGAGTGGCAGTTGTTGCAGGACTTGCTGGCGTAGAGGCTCTCGCCGTACTCCACGAGGGACTTATCGCCCTGGCCGGCGCCGCCGCCCGTCGCGACCCAGTCCTCGAACTCGGAGTAGCTCACCACCTTGATGAGGGCACCCATGTTCGAGTGCTGCGTGCCGCAGTACTCCGTGCAGACGACCTGGTAGGTGCCCTGCTCCGGCGCCTCGAACCACACGTAGGTGTAGCGGTTGGGCAGCACGTCGTGCTTGATCCGGAACTCCGGGACGTAGAAGCTGTGGAGCACGTCCTGGCTCGTCATCTCCAGCTTGATCGGAGTGCCCACGGGGACCACGATCTCGTTGGAGGTCTGGATGCCATTGGGGTACTCGAACGTCCAGAACCACTTCTGGCCCTTGACATTGATCTCGTACGCGTTGGCCGGCGCGATGCTCGTGTTGACGTAGGCCGTGAAGCCCCAGAAGAACACCACGAGCACGAGGAGCGTCGGGATCGCGATCCACGAGATCTCGAGCCACTTGCTCTCCTTCACGTCGATGGCCCGGTCCGCGTGGCTCTTGCGGCGGTACTTCCAGACGAAGTACACCATCGCCGCGGCCACCAGCACCACGAGCAACGTGGACGTGTAGAGGATGAAGTTGAACAGTGAGTCGATCGCCCCCGCGGTGGTGGACTCCTGCGGGGGGAGCCACAGGCCGTTCTCGCCGGTGAAGAACGTCTGTCGGGTAGAGACGGTGTCCTGGATCTGCATGGACTGCGAGACTGAGAATCAGGCGGCGGGAGCCGCATCGGGGGGAAGGTCGCTCCAGTGGCTGCCACCGCCCTGTCGCTTGACCTCACGGCGCCAGAAGAGCCCGAGGCCGACGATGAGGGCGAGCAGCAGCGCGCCGCCCCCCCACTTCATCACGCCGAGGATGGCGAGCGAGTACGACTGGCTGTCCTCGTCGAACTGGTAGCAGGTGAGGAGGACTCGGTCCAGCGTGGAGCCGACCGTCCCCTCCCCTGACTCGACGAGTGCGAGCTTGAAGTCGCGGGGGTAAAACTGAGCGCCGTAGAGGTACCGCGAGACGGTGCCGTCGGGGGTGAGGAAGACGAGAACCGCGTGATGTGCGTACTCCTCGGTGCGGGCGTCCCAAGCGAACTCGAAGCCGGCCTCAGACGTGAACTGCTCGATGGCGTCTTCAGTGCCGGTCCAGAAGTGGAACGCCTCGGCAGTGCCCTCCCGGTTGACCTCGGCGACGTACTTCTCTTTTACGCTGGCGGCGAGCGTCGGCGTGTCGCGCGTGTCGAAGGAGACGGCGAGCGCGGTGTAATCGTCGCCGGGCTGGAGGTCACTCTCCCCCATCGCGTCCGCCAGCCCGTCGAGGATGAGGCTGCAGAGCATGGGGCAAGAGTGGTACACGAACGCGACCACGACCGGCTTCCCCTCGCCCAGCACGTCGCCCACGCGGACCGTGCGGCCTTCGCTATCGACGAACTCAGTCTCGGGCGAGACCCTCTCACCGAGGCGCTCGATCACGCCCACCCCGCCCTGCAGACGGTTCGGGAGCGCGCCATCGGGAAGCTGCCCGTCGAGGGGCGCGGGCTCGGTGCTCATGACCTGCGCCTGCACCGGAGCGAGCCAGGTGGCAGCGGCCACCAGAGCGAGCAGGAGGGTGCGGGCGGTGGCCATGGTTACTCGTTTGCGATGGGCTCCTCGGCCTCCTCCTCTGTGAGGTTGTCGATGCCGACCTCTTCGTCGGTAATCGGCTCCGCAGCGACGGAGGGGGGAACCGGGGACTCGTCAGCGGTCTCCGGAACGGGAGCGGTGAAGGCGCCTCGCTGGCTGGCGGCGCGGATGGCGCGCGGCGCGTTGAGCTGGACGGGCGCGATGTTGAAGCCGGCGCGCGTCATCACGGCCGGAACGTCGCCAGCGGGCTGACCTGCCAGCGCGGAGTCCACGGCGCTTCCTCCATAAGCCTCCACCACCGAAGCTTTGGCGACGGAGATGGGGAGCGTGTAGGAGGAGTCCGCCGTCATGCTGTAGTTCTCGAGGGCGGCGAGGCCATTCGCGAGGATCGACTTCTGCGCCAGGTCGAGTTCGATCTGGGAGTCCGCGGCCTGTTCAGACGCATCGCGCGTCGGGATGTAGAAGGCCCACACGAGCACGAAGACGAGCAGGGCGACGCTCACCATGATGGCGGCGACGATGCCCGCGATCTGCGCGCTCTCGATGCCCTCCTCCTCGACGCCGGCTTCCGCCAGCTGCTCTTCGTCCTCCGCATCCGCGATGCCGACCTCGGCGCTCGCTTCGGCCTCGGCGGTCGCGAGTAAACCGGGGACCGGCCCATTGGGCTCATCCTGCTCAGGGCGGACGACGGAAGCGCCGGCCTCCGGGCGAACGCCCTCCTCGGGTGCGGGAGTGGGCTCGTTGCGGTGCGGGTCGGGGGTGACGTCAGACATCTCGGCGGGAGTCACGCCCCTGAACGGGGGCGCCGGTTACTTGTTTTCACTCCGGAGTGAAAGTAGGGTGAGACGCGCCGTGCTCGGCACTCTCGGCCCTGACTTTACACGTTCTCGAACCGGAGGGAGTCGTCGAAGTAGGGGTCGTTGTACGGCGTCAGCGCGTGGCGGCTGGCGCGCAGCAGGGTCAGACCCGGGAGCAGGAAGAGGAAGCCCAGCCCGCAGAGGATGTCCACGAGGTGGAACTTCGCGGGGACGAGGTGCGCCTTGAGCGTGTCGAACAGCGCGGCCTCCGGCAGCGCGCTCTCCGGGGAGGCGATCTCCGGCACGCCGTCCGAGAGGATCGGGGCCTGCTGCATGTTCGTGAGGACTGTTTGCGCGCCTTCCATCGCGGGCGCCAGCAGGGCGTGCGCTTCGGCAGCCCCGTAGTGATCGCCGGCGGGGATGATGGACGGCATCGCGACCCACCAGAGGTCGATCCAGTGCATGACGAGGAGCCAGCCGGCCATCACGCCGAGGATCGGGTAGAACCGCTTCGAGAAGCGGGGCAGCAGAATGAGGAACGGGAGCACGAAGTGGAACCAGACGAGCGCCTGCCCGACCGTCCCGTAGCCCTCGAACGCGCGCTTGTGGAACCACAGCGTCTCCTCCGGCAGGTTGCCGTACCAGTACAGCATGTACTGGGAGAACGCGATGTACGTCCAGAAGACGACGAAGGCGAACATGAACTTGCCCATGTCCTGGAGGTGCTCCGTGGAGACCTCGTGCTGGAGCATCCCGTTCCGCTTGAGCAGCAGCGCGAGGAACGTGACGAGGCAGAGCGCGCCGAGCCAGCCGCCGGCGAAGTAGTACACGCCCCACATGGTGGAGAACCAGTGCGGCTCCAGGCTCATCAGCATGTCGTACGAGAAGAACGACACAGCGACGGCGGAGACCGGGATCCCCCAGGCGCTCACCTTGCGCAGCTTGAACGTGTTCTCGGCGCTCGGCTCGGTGTCGTTGCCGACGGAGAGCGTGTAGAGCTTCCGCGCGATGACGGACCAGAGCACGAAGAAGACGACGTAGCGAGCCACCCAGAAGAACGGGAACGCCCCCGCCTCGAACGGCGCGAAGAAGTAGCTCGCCTTACCCGCGAGGATGTAGTCGAAGCCTGCCCCTGGCTCGTAGAGATCCGCGTGGGACCAGTGGTAGAGGTCGTGGTAGCCGATCAGCACCGGGATGCCGAGCACGCCGAGCAGCGGGAGGTTCGCCGCGAGCATCTCGGGGATGCGGCGGAGCGTCACGCTCCAGCGGGCCTTCGTGATGTGCTGGATCATCACGAAGAACAGCGCGCCGATGGAGATCGAGACGGCGAACGCCCAGCCCACGAGGTAGGCGTAGAAGAACCGCTGGAGGTCCCCGAAGCCAAGCGCCAGCCCGAGGGCGAGGAACGCGGCGCCGAGCGCCACCGGGACGAGCCACAGCCGGCGGTCGCCGGTGAACTGGTACCGGCTCGCCGCCCGCTGGCGGTCGGAATCGACGGGGTCGAAGAAGAGGCGGGTGAGGGCGCTCATTCTGGAGGCGTGTGCAGGTCGGAGGGGCGGAGTCGCCTACCGAGGGAGATCAGTTGGAGCCGACGTACTGGGACGAGACGCGGTCGCGCTCCTCCAGGGGGATGTCCTCGAGGTCCGCGTCCTGGGACCGCTGCAGCGCACGGATGTACGCCACGACGGCCCAGCGGTCCTGCGGGAGGAGTTCGTGGCCGTAGGACGGCATGGAGCGGACGCCGTTGGCGATCACGCTGTAGAGGTAGCCGTCCTCGATGTCACGGAGGTAGTCCGAGTGGTAGGTCGGGGCCGGGGTGTAGCCGTAGCCCTGGCCCGCGTTGCCCGCCATGATCACGCCCTGGCCGTCGCCGGAGGGGCCGTGGCAGACGGCGCAGTAGATGAGGTAGCGCTCCTCGCCGCGGTCCAGAAGTGCCGGCGTGACCTCCACCGGGATCTCGCTGACGAACGCGCCGGAGGCGGTCCGGCCGTACTCGAACGGCGCGTTGTCCGTGGTGACGAGCTGCCCGCGGGCGACCGTGCCGGCCACCGGCTGGCGCATCGCCGCGTCGTCCGCGAAGAACGGGTTCGCCTCCTGAGCCTCGAACTTCTCCTGGAAGTCCATGTTGAGGTTCGGGTGGATCGGCGGCTTCTCGCTCTGCATACCGCGGCAGCCGCTGAGGACCAGCGCGAGACCGAAGGCGAGGGGGAGGAGTCGGTGCATCATGGAAGGAGACGGTGCGCGAGGGGCCCCGCGCGACGCGCTAAATCTCGCCGGTGGTGTGAGACGGGGTGACGGGCGCGGCGCCCGAAACGGCCAGGACGGGCTCCCCGGAGGTCGCAGAGGCGACGGGCGCACCGGAGGAGTCCAGTTCCGTCGCGCCCTCGTGGGTGATGTGCTCCACCGCCAGCGCGCCGAGGCCGAAGAGATCCGACGCGGTCCCGTTGGAGGTGAACGCGGTGTCCGCCTCGGCGACGTGGAGGAAGAAGCCGTCGTCCGTCGCGCGGCCGAACCGCTCGGAGTAGAAGAGCGGGTTGTACGGGCGCGGGAGCCCGTTGAGCGCGAGCATCCCCCCCACGGCCGTCAGCGCGGAGAACAGGATGGTCAGCTCGAAGATGATCGGCACGGAGGCCTCCAGCGCGAAGAGCGGCTTGTTGGAGACGTTGATCTGGTAGTCCACGCCGCCCATCCACCACTGCATGAGCACGCCGAGGGAGGCGCCCATCGCGCCCCCACCGAAGACGAGGAAGCCGAGCTTGGAGACCGGCAGCCCCATCGCGGCGTCCATCCCGTGGATGGGGAACGGCGAGAAGGTGTCGAGGCGGGGGTAGCCCTTCTTGCGAAGCGACTTCACGGCGTCGTAGAGCGCGCCGGGGTTCTCGAACTCAGCGAGATACCCGACGTGCTGGTTCGCCCGGTCGTCGAGAAGCTGGCGGATGCGGTCGAGCATGTTAGCTGGCGTCGTCGGAGGGGGTGCCCTGGGGATCCTGCGCGGTCTGCGCGTAGGCGTCCTGCTGGTAATCGGCCACCTCGGCGAGCTCGGCGGGGGTGCCGTGGCCGTCGCCGTGGTGGTAGAAGTGCGGGTCGGCCTGCGGCATCACGCCCTTCACCTCCGCGATGGCCACCATCGGGACGAACCGCAGGAAGAGGAGGAACAGCGTGAAGAAGAGGCCGAAGGAGCCCACGAAGAGGAGCACGTCCCACATCGTCGGCTGGTAGTAGTCCCAGGACGAGGGGAGGTAGTCGCGGTGGAGCGAGGTCACCGTGATCACGAAGCGCTCGAACCACATGCCGATGTTGGTCGTGATCGAGATCGCGAACATCACCGGGATGGAGCGGCGGAACTTCTTGACCCAGAAGAGCTGCGGGAAGAGCAGGTTGCAGCTCATCATGGTCCAGTACGCCCAGGCGTACGGGCCGAAGGCTCGGTTCGTGAACGCGTACTGCTCGTACTGGACCTGGCCGTACCACGCGATAAAGAACTCCGTGATGTAGGCGAAGCCGACGATCGTGCCCGTCACGAGAATGATGATGTTCATCTTCTCGAGGTGGTCGATCGTGACCAGGTTCTCCAGGTTGTAGACCTTCCGCGCGACCACCATCAGCGTCACCACCATCGCGAAGCCGGAGAAAATGGCGCCCGCCACGAAGTAGGGAGGGAAGATGGTGGTGTGCCACCCCGGCACGATGGAGATCGCGAAGTCGAAGGACACGACGGAGTGCACGGAGAGCACGAGCGGCGTCGCCAGCCCGGCGAGGAGCAGGTAGGCCCGCTCGTAGTGCCGCCAGTTGCGGTTGCTCCCGGTCCAGCCGAGGGAGAAGAAGCCGAAGATGCGCGCCCGGAGCGTCCGGCCCGCCTTCACGGCGCGGTCACGGATGGTGCCGAGGTCCGGGATGAGGCCCACGTACCAGAAGAGCAGCGAGACCGTGCCGTAGATGGAGACCGCGAACACGTCCCAGAGCAGCGGGCTCTTGAACTGCGGCCACATCGCCATCTGGTTGGGCAGCGGCAGCATCCAGTAGATCAGCCACACGCGGCCGACGTGGAACGTCGGGAAGAGGAGCGCACAGGCCACGGCGAAGAGTGTCATCGCCTCCGCCGTCCGGTTGATGGACGTCCGCCACTTCTGGCGGAAGAGGAAGAGGATCGCCGAGATCAGCGTGCCCGCGTGGCCGATGCCGACCCAGAACACGAAGTTGACGATGGCCCACCCCCAGCCGACCGGGTTGTTGAGCCCCCAGACGCCCGGACCGTTCCAGACGAGGTACGCGATGGCCAAGCCGAGGATGCCGAGCCCGGTCAGCGCGAGGGAGAAGGCGAGGAACCACCCGAGGGGGGTCTTCTTCTCCGTGTGCTCCGAGACGAGCTCGGTGATGTCGTGGAACGAGAGGTTGCCCTGAACGAGCGGCGCCTCTTCGAGCGACTTGGCGCCCGCGTTGCCATTCCCGCCAGGGGCGGCGTAGGCAGTACGGGAGGTGACGGTGGCCATGGAGACTGTGGGCGTGTCGCGCTGGGGATCGGTCGGGACTTAGGCGTCGAGCTGCTCGGCCTCGACGGGCATGTCGTCGCCGTGCTCGGCGTCCTCGTGGGAGGCGCCGTGGTGGCCGTCACCCATCGCGTCGAACGGGGTCGCGAGGGAGGGGTGCGGGTTGCGGAGGCGGGCCAGGTAGGTCAGGCGCGGGCGCACCGCCAGCTCGGCGAGGAGCGCGTAGTTGCGGCTGTTCCGCTTGGCGATGTTGACGGCGCTGTCCGGGTCGGCCATGTCGCCGAAGACGATGGCGTTGGTCGGGCAGGCCTGCTGGCACGCCGTCTGCACCTCGCCGTCCCGCAGCTCGCGGTCCTCGATGTGGGCGTACTGCTGGACCTTCCGGACCCGCTGCACGCAGAAGGAGCACTTCTCCATCACGCCGCGGTAGCGGACGGTGACGGACGGGTTCTGCTGCATCTGGACCTCCAGCGGGAGGGTCTTGGTCCAGTTGTAGAAGTTGTACCGGCGGACCTTGTAGGGGCAGTTGTTCGCGCAGTAGCGCGTGCCGATGCACCGGTTGTAGACCATCGCGTTCATGCCGTCCGGGGAGTGGACGGTCGCCGCGACGGGGCAGACCTGCTCGCACGGCGCGTTCTCGCAGTGCTGGCACATCATGGGCATGGAGACCATGCCCGGCTGATCGTCCGTCTCGCCGCCGACGTAGTAGCGGTCCATCCGGAGCCAGTGCATTTCGCGGCCGCGGCCGACCTGGTCCTTGCCGACGACCGGGATGTTGTTCTCCGCCGTGCAGGCGGTGATGCACCCCGTGCAGCCGTTGCAGACGTTCAGGTCGATCGCCATGCCCCACTGGTTCTCGGAGTACATGGCCTCCCCGATCTCCGGCTGCTCCGCGGCGGAGTTGCTCTCGCCCCAGAGCGGCGGGAAGTCCTCCCACGGCGTGTCTTCGATCAGGTGGATCTGATCCTGGACGAAGCTCGGGTTCTCGACGTACTCCGCGGCCGTCAGCATGCGGACGATGTCGCGGCCCTCCATGGAGCCGTGGTCCTGCGTCGTGACGACGGGGTAGTCCCCGCCCGCCCGGCTGGCGACGACGTTGGCGACGACCGAGAAGTTGTTGACCGAGCGGAGCGGCTCCACGGCCTGGCCGATCCCGTTACCGAGCGGGCCGGGCGTGTACACGTCCACGTCCTTGTCGAACAGCCGCGCGATGAGGTTGCGGTCCTTGACCACGCGCTCGGTCGCGATGTTGCGGCCGTAGCCCATGAACGCCGTGATGGAGTCGTCCGGGTGGCCGGGCTGAATCCAGACGGGCAGCGTGGCCTCTGCGTTGCCGATGCCGGTGATCGTGATCGTATCGGACTCGACGGCCTGCGCGTCGATCTCAGACGTGACGCCGAGGCGGGCCGCCGTCGCAGCGCTCATGACCGCCACGTTGTCCCAGACCACCTTCGTGACCGGGTGCGGCGTCTCCTGCATCCAACTGTTGTTGGAGTACTGCCCGTCGTAGAGCGTCGGCGAGACGCGGATGACGAGTTCGAGCGTGTTGTCTTCGACCGGCTGAAGGCCGGAGAGGTCCGGCGCGCTGGCGGACGCGGCGGAGACGGTCGGGAACTGCGTGTCCGGCAGGAAGCCGTCGTGCAGGACGGTCCGCCAGTTGTTCTCGAAGGTCTGCGTGCCCGCGCCACCGCCGACGCGGTCAGCGAAGGACTCGCGGACGAGATCGTAGCCGCTCACGTCGCGGCCGGTGATCATCGCGGCGAGGACCTCCAGCGTGGAGTGCGCGTCCGCGTAGAGCGGCGCGATGAGCGGCTGGACGATGGAGAACGTGCCGTCGTAGGCGCGGCCGTCGCCCCAGCTCTCGAGGTAGTGCGCCTGCGGAACGTGCCACGTCGCGGCCTGCGCGGTCTCGTCGCGGAACGGGCCGACGTGCACCGAGAGCTCGACCTGCTGCAGCGCCTCGGCGAAGCCGAGTTCTGCGGGCAGCGTGTAGACCGGGTTCGTGCCCAGCATGAACAGCGCGCCGACGCGGCCGGCAGCCATGTCCTGCGCGAGCTGTGCGAGCTGCGGGCCGACGGGCTCGACCGGCTCGGCACCCGTCTCCAGATACTGGACGGCCTGCTGGCCGAACTGCCCGTTGAGTGCGGCGCAGAGCGCGTGCACCGAGGCCGGCTGCGTGGCACCCGCAACGAACACGGCCCGGCCGTTGGCCGCCCGCACGTCCTCCACCAGCGCGGCGAGAACGGCAGCTTCCTCTTCCCCGAGCGCGATGCTCGGTGCGCCAGCGCCCACGCCGAGCGCGGAGCCAACAGCGGCGGCGAACAGGGAGACCTCGCCCGCCTTCATCTTGAGGCGGTGGTCGGCCATGCCACCTGTCGTGGTGTACGTGCTCTCGGCCGCGTACATGCGGCTCATCGGCGTGCGGCCGGCCGCGGTGCGCTCTTCGACGCGGCGGCTGGCGGCGTACTCGCGCGAGTTCTGGATCGCGTTCGGATCCTCGGCACCCATGAAGTCCGAGTCGAACGAGACGACGACGTCGGCCTCGGAGAACTGGTACTGCGGGCGGAGCGGGCGGCCGAAGGCGGCCTGCGTGCCGAGCGCGTGCACGTCGTCCCCGTTCGGGTAGAGCGTGATCCAGCGCGCGTTGGGGTACGCCTGGAGGATCTGCTCGCGGAGGCGGGCGGCCGTGGGCGAGGGATCGGGCTCGGCGAGGACCGCCACGGACGTGCTGGCCGCCCGCTGGCGGAGCTGCGCCATAGCCGCGACGAAGGCGTCCCAGCCCCGCTCCTCCACCTTCGCGCCCTCGCGCCACACGTGGCGGCTGCGGTCCGGGTCGTAGAGGTTGAGGACGGACGCCTGGGCGAACGTTCCGGAGGCGCCTTGTGCGACCGGGTGCTCGGGGTTGCCCTCCACCTTGGTGGGGCGCCCCTCGTGGCTCTCCACGAGCAGGGCGTGGCTCACGCCCCCGTGCGGCATCGCCGTGGCGTAGTAGTTCGGGAGGCCCGGGATGATGTCCTCAGGCTTGCGCGCATAGGGGAGCACCTCCTCGACCGGGCGGCGGCAGCCCGCCAGCCCTGCGAGCGCGACGGACGCGCCCATGATCTTGAGGAACTCGCGGCGGTCCGGGCCGGCGTCACCGGCGGGAGTG
>DUBD01000130.1:23370-24024 GCA_012960515.1 Bacteroidota bacterium
ATGCGCTGCGGGCCACCCTCGAGGCAACCGGCAGGTTCACCGTCAGCGCCACCACCGCGCCCGCGAGGAACTCGCGCTTGCGGAAAGCTTGGTCGTAGCCGGGAGCGTTGTCGCGGTCGGCGGCGCTCCGCCAGGGTCGAGGCTGGCCCTTCGTGGCACGCGCGTGGTCGTCGGCTGCCTTCTCGGACTGGCTCAGGATGTCGAGCTCGATCATGTGGGTGAGTTCCGGGTTCATCGAGCCGAGTCTCGCCGCGGGGCCGGGGCCACCGCCAGCGGGACGCGGGGAGCGACTAGTAGTGGCAGGCGGAGCAGTTCTGAGGCGGCATGATCCCCTCCTGTTCGATCCGCGCGATGTTGGTTTCCAGGCGCTCCTCACGAGCGGCGCCCTCGCGGGTGGCCTCGTCGTAGCCCATCGTCGTCACGAGGTCCGGGGCGCGGAGGTACTCCTCGGGCGCACGGTGGCACTCCAGGCACCACCCCATGCTCATCGGCTCCGCGAGGTAGACGACCTCCATCTGGTCCACGCGGCCGTGGCAGGTCTCACACCCCACGCCCACGTTGACGTGAGCCGCGTGGGAGAACTGCGCGTAGTCCGCGAGGTGCGTCACCTGCACCCACTCGATCGGCTCGCCCGGGGCCCAACTCTCGCGCACC
>DUBD01000131.1:0-15048 GCA_012960515.1 Bacteroidota bacterium
GAGCCCGCTCATCGGGGCGGACGGCCGCGCGCCGCTTCGCGCGGAGGCCTCGGACCCGCAGGAGTCCGACGAGGATCTCACCATCCGCTGGGTGGTGGACCTGGTGCACAACGTCCACGAGCACCCCGAGTTTTTCGTCGTGGACGGCGCCGAGGGGACACTCGTGGTCGCGCCGCATGCGTCTGACGGCGAGGTGGCGTACTACCGCGCGACGGCCGTGGTGACGGACCGCGAGGGCCTTCGCGCTGAGGCGTCCATGACGCTTCGCGAGGAGAACGAGCAGGAGGTGGAGGTGCTGGTGTCCACCGACGGCGGCGAGATCGTGCTGCCGTTCCCAGTCACCGCCGGCCGCGCCGTGCTCCGTGGCTACGACGGCGCGCTCCCCACCGAGGGCGAGGCGCGCGTGGACGGCGAGTGGGAGGCCATGCGGTACGTCCACGCCCTCCGCGAGGGCGACGATGTGCAGGTTCTTTTCGGTGCCGTCCCGACCGACGCCATCCGCCTGGAAGCCGACGCGCCCGTCGCGCTGGCGGTGCAGATCCCCGAGGAGGAGATCGCAGAGACGATCGACTTCCAAACCATCGGCTCCGCCAGCGGGCAGGCGGCGAGCCTGGACGGCGACGGGTTCGCGATCGGGGGGGCGGGCACGTTCGAGAGCGGCGAGCTGGCGGCGGTCTGGCAGCCGTTCTCCGGCGACGGCGTCGTGACCCTCCGGCTGGACGCCCTGCTCGGCACGACCGCCAGCGCGGGGCTCGCGGTGCTCGGCGGGCTCAACCCGGGGGCCGACGGCCTCGCGGTCGTCCGCAACGCCGACGGCGGTCTGGACGTGTGGGTCTGGGAGAGCCGGAGCCACGCGCGCGTCTCCGCATCGGCGGAGGGCGGCTGGTTCCAGGTCCGGCGCACGCGCGGCCAACTCGTGGCGTTCGTTTCGGAGGACGGCGAGGAGTGGCAGGAGGTCGGCCGCATGGCTGCGACGATCGCGACCGACGCTATCGCGGCGGCCGTGGTGGGCGGTGACGGCGGCGGCCTCGCGCAGTTCTCGTCGTTCGCCTCCAGCGGCGCGACGGGTCTCCCGCCAGCCCCGAACTCGTTCTCCACGTACCCCTTCGCGCCGAACCCGACGAGCGGGCAGTCCAGCCTCCTGGTGGACGCCGGGCGGCAGGGCTCGTACCGGATGACGCTGTACGACGTGAGTGGCCGCCTCGTGGCAGGGCCGTTCGTTCGCGAGGTGGACACGCCGGAGGTGCTCACGTTCACGTTCGAGGGCGCCGGGCTGGCGGTCGGCACGTACCTCGCGCAGGTCGTGCACGAGGAGAGCGGCGAACGCCGCGTGGAGCGCGTCACGCTCACGCGCTGATGGTCCGGACGCCCCCGCTTCTGTAGTGGGGGCGTCAGTCGGTCTGGGCCGCGATCCAGCGGGTCACGGCCTCCAGCACCTCCTCGTTCACGGTCGTCTCGATCTGGGCGTACTCCGCGATGGCGCCGGTCTGGGTCGGCTGGAAAAGGTGGTTGAGGTTCGCGAACGTCAGGACGGCGTGCGACGGCGCGCGAGATGCGGCGAGAGCATCGCGGACGGCTCCGGCGCTCTGGGCGGGTGGCACCTGGAGATCGCGCTCCGCGAAGACCGCGAGCGTGGGCACCGCCAGCGCTTCGAGGTCGGGCCGCGGGTCGAACACGAGGAACGAGCCGATGGCGGGCGTGGCGACGAAGTCGAGGATCGCGTTCATGGTCGGCGTCACGTCCTGGCCGCGGGTGTAGGCGAACCGGAGCGCGTCGTCCGCGGCGTCGAGAACGGCGCGGGCGGCGGCCAGGCCCTCGGCGCGACGGGTGTCATCGTCCGCGCGCTCGGGGTCGGCGTACGGGGCGACGAGCGCGGCCACCATCTCGCTGTACAGCCCGGCGGGCGCTTCCGCCAGCCCCTCGGCCATTGCGAGGAGCCGGTGCTGCTCGGCGTAGACCTCGGCGCCCAGGACGCCTGGCCCCGCGAGCGTCACGACGAACGCGACGTCGGGAATCGTCGTCGCCACGCGCGGCGCGATGTAGCCGCCCTCGGAGTGGCCCACGACGCCCACCGACGCGATATCGGAGCGGGTGGAGAGGTGCTGGACCGCAGCGCCGGCGTCCAGCGCGAAGTCCGGGATGCCCGCGCTTGCCCAGTCGCCCGTGCTCGCGCCCACGCCGCGCTCGTCGAACCGGTAGCTGGCGATGCCAGCCCGCGCGAGCCAGTCCGCCCAGACGACTGCGATCTGATGGTCCGCGATGTCCCAGTCACGGTCCTGCGGACCCGAGCCGGGGATCAGGACGGCGGCGGGGAACGGGCCGTCGCCCTCGGGAAGCGTCAGCGTGCCCTCGATCGTGACGCCTGGCTCGGACTCCACGCGGACGGTCTCCTCCCGATAGGGGAACGGCGGCTGGGGCGTCTGCGGACGGTTCGGCGGCTCCACCGCGTCACCAGACAGCGCCGCCTCGGGATCGGCCGACTGGCGGGTGAGGACGAGAGGGAGGTCTCCGCCCTGCGTAAACGTGCCCGTGAAGGTGTCGCCGGAGACCACGCCCGCGATCTCGATGCGGGCGGGGGCGAACGCGAACTGGAGCGAGTCGCCGCTCGCGCTTACGTCCACTGCCAGCGCGCCGGTCTGCTGCTCCACGACTTCCATCGTGGCCGCCAGCCCGTCGGGGCCAGGGCTCACGCGGAAGACCATCGTGAGGGTGCCGCCGGGCGTGTTCAGCGGCCCCACCCACAGCCCGACGGGCTCTGCGGACTGCGCGAGGGTAGACGAGGCGAGCAGGAACGGGAGCGCGAAGGTGAGCAGGAGGCGGCGCATATCGGGGTGGGAATCAGAGGCCCGAAGCATACGCCGCCGTCCCGCTGGCGGCTCACGTCTCCGGGACGAAGCGGGCGCGGAGCCAGCCGCCCTCCACGTCGGCCCCGGCGAAGCGGTAATAGGAGAGAAAGGCGGGGAGTGTGACGTTGCGGCGCTGGTTCGCGATCTGGACGACGAGCGAGTCGCCGAACTGCTCGGCCTCCACGGCGCCGGGCTCGGCGTGGGGCACGTGGACCTCCACGCGGTAGGCGTCGCCCTCGGGCTCCACGCGGTACGCGGGCTCCGAATGGAAGACGGCGGCCGGATCGCGCTCGGCGTACAGTCCGGCGCCGATCTCGCGGAGCAGGTCCAGCCCGAAGACCTCGCGCCCGAGGTGCGGCACGCGGAGGACCGGGAGCGGCGCGAAGGTCTCCTCGATTTCGCGGAGGTAGCCCGTCTGCGCCTCCACGTATCGCGCCATGACGCCGCCCTCGTCGTCCGGGATGACGCGGTTGACGATGGCGGAGTCCACGCCATAGCCGTAGAGCTGGAGGTAGGTGTAGGCGCGCTTCGCCTCCTGGATGACCATCCGCTCCGGGTTCATCACGAGGCGGGCGCTCGTGACCTCTGGGTTCTGGAGCACCTCCTGGATCTCGCCCAGCTTGCCGAAGAGCCAGTCCAGTTCCTCGTAGCCCTTGTCCAGCGGCACGCCGGTCGTCTTGCGCACCGCGAAGCCGACGGTCTTGAAGGCGGCTTTTTGCAGCGGGAACGCCTTCTGGAGCCACCACTGCGTCACCTGGGGGAGCGTCAGAAGCGTGAGCGTCTCGCCCGTCGGCGCGGCGTCCAGCACGATCACGTCGTACTCGCCGGAGGTGTAGAACTTCTCCAGCCAGAGCAGCGCGGAGCCCTCGCCCATGCCCGGAAGCGCCGCCAGCTCCTCGGCCGCGACGGCGTCGGCGCCCTGCCAGCGGAGGACGGTGCGGACCAGCTCGCGCATGTTGCCCCAGTACTTCCGCATGGAGTAGTACATGTCCACCTCCTGCGCCCAGAGGTTCGGCGCGATCTCGGCAGGCTCCGGGCCGAGCGGGGTGTCCAGCGCGTCCGCGAGGGAGTGCGCGGGGTCCGTGGACATCACGAGGGTGCGCTGACCGCGGCTGGCGCAGGCGAGCGCCGTCGCCGCAGCGCACGTCGTCTTGCCGACGCCGCCCTTGCCGGTGAAGAGGAGGATGCGAGACATAGGGGAGGGGAGGGTGCGCGTGCTGAACGCGGCACCTCGCGCGAGGTGTCAGCCTCGCGCCAATCTCCACCCGCCCGGCTGGCGGTCGCGATGGGAAGACGGCTGCTCAGAGAAACCGCCAGTGCGGCGGGGGCTCAGCGGCCGTCGCCGTCCTCAATGGGCGCGCGCGTCTCCGGCACGGCGGGGGGGCGGGCCTCAACGCCCTCTTGCCAGCCGATCCGGCCCGTGCGGGCGTCGCGAGGGGCGGGCGGCGGCGTGGCCGGACGTGGCGGCGGGCGGCGGACGTTGTCGTCGTTGATCACGTCGTCGCGGCCGCGGTCGTCGCGGTTGGTGGCATCGCGCAGGTCGTCCAGGGCTCGCGTCCGCGAGACGGCCGGCGCACGTGGTTCGATGGGTGGCCGGTCGGTCTCGGGCCGCTCGATATCCGGGCGCTGGGGCTCGGCGGGGTCCGAGGGGTCCTCGCCGTAGGTGTCGAGGTACGCGTCCCAGTCGAACTCCGCCATCGCGGGGTCGTCCACGCGGCCGAAGAGGCTGTCCGGGTTCATCGCGCGGAGCGTTTCGCCGTAGCCGGGCGGGGGCGCGAAGGCGACGTCCGGTAGCCGGTCCTGGATGCGGCCCATGAACGTCGAGACGACGGGGAGCGCGGTCCGGCTGCCGTAGCCGGACGATCCGCGGTTGAACGTCACGCGCTGGTCGCTGTAGCCGAGCCAGCCGCCCACCACCATCCGCGGATGCATGAGCATGAACCAGCCGTCCGCGTTGCGCTGCGTGGTGCCGGTCTTGCCCGCCAGCGGGCCGGTGGCGCCGTACTGCCGGGCGCGGGCGCCGGTCCCCCGCGAGACGACCTCCTGCAGCATCCCGGTGAGCGTGCGGGCGTCGCGGCGCGTCAGGATCTGGCGTCCCTCGCCGCCGCGCTCCTGGATGATGCGGCCGTTCGCGCTCTCGATCCGGTCGATGAGGATGGGCGCGCGTTGGATGCCGTCGTTCGCGATAGTGCCGTACACGCCGACCATCTCCAGAACGGTCACGGGGCTCGTCCCGAGCGCGAGCGAGGGCACCACGTCCAGCTCGCTCTCGACGCCCATCTGGCGAGCGAGCATCGCCAGCCGGGGCGCGCCGATCTCGACGCCGAGCTGCGCCGCGACGGTGTTCTTGGAGTACGCGAGGGCGTCTGCGAGGGTGACCTGAGCGCCCGAGGCGCCGCCGCCCGCGTTCCGGGGCCGCCACGTCCGCCCACCGCCCATGTTGACCTCGGGGCCCTGGTCCAGCACGCGGTCCTCGGGGCGGTAGCCGCGCTGCAACGCCGCCGCGTAGACGATGGCCTTGAACACGCTGCCGGGCTGGCGGCGCGCGACGCCGGCATGATCGAACGGGTCGGTCTCGAAGTCGCGGGAGCCCACGTAGGCACGGACGCGCCCGGTGTGCGGCTCCATCGCGACGAGGCCGACCTGCAGCCGGGTGAGCGCCTCGCGCACGGAGTCCACGACGGCGCGGTCGCGGCGGACGGCGGCGAGGGCGTCGGCTTCGCTCCCCAGCGCCGCCAGCTGGCGGCGGTAGGCGTCGGTCCGTTCGAGGTGGGCGTCCAGCGTGGCGGCGGTGTACCGGGCGCCCGCGCTCCGCGCCACGCGCGGCACCATCTCGCGCACCGTCTCCTCGGCCTCGCGCTGCATCCCGAGATCGAGCGTGGTGCGGACGACGAGGCCGTCGCGCTCTACGTCATACCCCCGGGCTTCGGCCCACTCGCGGACGCGCAGGCGGACGAGCTCCGTGAAGTGCGGCGCGAGGCTGCTCTCGCCGGGCTGGCGGTGCAGCTCCACGCCGAGCGGCGAGGCCTGCCACTCCGCCACCTCGGCGGCGGAGAGGTGGCCCTGCTGCCCCATCAGCGCGAGGACCAGGTTGCGGCGCGTGAGCGCGCGCTCCGGATTGCGGACCGGGTTGTACCGGTCCGGCCCCTTCAGCATCGCCACGAGCGTGGCCGACTGGGCGGGGTTCATCTCGCGCGCGTTGATCCCGAAGTACGTCCGCGACGCCAGCTCCACGCCGTGCGCGTTGTAGAGGAAGGGCGCCGTGTTGACGTACGCCTCCAGGATCTGCCGCTTCGTGTGGGCATTCTCGATCGCGCGGGAGGCCAGGACCTCCTTGATCTTGCGGTCGATGAGCCGGGCGCCGCCGATCTCGCCGGGGAAGAGGTTGCGCGTGAGCTGCTGCGTGATGGTGGAGCCGCCCTGCCGGTCTCCTCGCGCCGTGTAGTAGAGCGCGCCCACCGTGCGGCGGACGTCCACGCCGCCGTGCTCGTAGAACCGGCGGTCCTCCGTCGAGATCAGCGCGCGGGTGAAGTGCACGGGGACGGAGTCCAGCGGGACCCACTCCCGGAAGCGGGGCTCGAACTGCGTCAGCTTCTCCCCGCTGGCGGCGTAGACGAGCGTGGGCTGCGCGCGCGTGGCGGCCATCAACTCCCACGACTGCGGCATGCTGGAGCGGAGCGTCATCGCGTACGCCACGAGCCCCGCCGCGCCGATCAGCGCGACGGTGAACCCCACGCCGATCACGCCCGCCAGCGCGAGGCCGAAACGGGCGTACCACGCGCGCTCCGGGTCGCGGAGCGCGTCCCAGTACCGCCGCCACCACCCACGCCGGCGCGGCGCGGGGCCGAGCCGCGGGGCGCCGGGACCGAGGGGACGGGGCCGGCTCTCCGGCCGGATGATGATGGGGGGGAGGTCGTCGGGCATGGGAGGGCGGAATGGCGCCCGGTCCGGCAGTATCGGCTGCGGACGGTCGTACCCCAAACGGGACGGCCGCGATCCGCGTACGGCGCAACGCGCGCCGCTCCGAAGGATAGCCGCCCCGGCTGTCCGCGGACCGTGACGCTGGCGCGAGGCGACCGTGATGGGGGCGTGGTTGGGGCTCGAAACCGAGCGGCACTATCTTCGTCCGACGGCTGCCCCGGCCGATCTCGCGGGGCCCTGTGCCGCCTGGTCCTCCCACCTTGGACCCCGTATCTAGACCGCCCGCACCGCGGGCCACCTTCCTCGCGGCGTCGTTGCCGCTCCTCCTTCTCCAGACCCCGCCCGACTGGTCGGGGCTGGCGGTTCAGATCGGCGTGTTCGTGGGACTCCTCGTCCTGTCGGCGCTGTTCTCTGGGTCGGAGGTCGCGCTGTTCTCTCTCTCCCCGGGCGACGTGGAGGCCTTGCGCGAGGAGGGAGGGCGCGAGAACGAGCGGGTCGTCCACCTGCTGGACCGTCCCCGGCGGCTGCTCGTCGCCATCCTGCTGCTGAACACCGTCGTCAACGTGGGCGCAGCGATCCTCTCGGCGCAGCTCACGCTCGCCGCGGCGGACGCGCTCGGCTGGAGCGAGGTCGTGCTGCTCGTGGTGCAGGTGGTAGCGCTCACGTTCATCCTGCTCGTCGTCAGCGAGATCGCGCCGAAGCTGATCGCCAGCAAGCGGCCGCAGTGGTTCGCGCGACGCGTCAGCGGCTTCCTGCTCCCCTTCGTGCGCGTCACGGCGCCGTTCGCAGACGCCCTCGGCGGGCTGGCGAGCCTGCTGCAGAGCCGCGTCCGCCCCGCCGCAGACCCGCTCTCGTCCGAGGACATCAAGTCCATGGCCGATGTGGGGGAGCAGCAGGGCAGCCTCGAAGAGGACGAGCGCGCGCTCATCCACTCCATCGTGGAGTTCGGCGAGACGACCGTCCGCGAGGTCATGGTGAGCCGCGTCGATGTGAAGGCGCTGCCTGAGACGGCGACGCTGGAGGAGGCGCTGGACCTCATCCGCGAGACCGGCCACTCGCGCTTCCCGCTCTACCGCGACCACCTGGACCACGTCCTCGGCGTCGTCTACGCGAAGGACCTGCTGCCTTACCTCGGGCGGGCCAACGGCCGCGCGCTCTCCTGGGAGTCGCTCGCGCGCCAGCCGCGCTTCGTGCCGCCCAGCAAGCCGCTGGACGACATGCTCGCGGACTTCCAGACCACCAGCACGCACCTCGCGATCGTCGTGGACGAGTACGGCGGGACGGCGGGGCTCGTGACGCTGGAGGACCTGCTGGAGGAGGTCGTGGGCGAGATCCGGGACGAGCTGGACGATGCCGACGAGGAAACGCTCGTCCGCCCCTTCCCGCAGGCCGGCCCGCACACGTGGGCCGCCGACGCCCGCGTCAACCTCGACGATCTGGCGGACGTGATCGGGCTGGAGTTGGAGACGGAGGCGTTCGATTTCGAGACGCTCGGGGGGCTCATCTTGCACGTCACCGGTGAAGTCCCGAGCCCCGGCGACGAGATCGACTACGAGCGGCTGCGCCTCCGCGTGATCGGCGTGGAGGAGAACCGGATTCGCGAGGTGCAGGTGACGGTGCTCCCGCCGCCGTTGCCGGAGCTCGAAGAGGTCTAGGGCCCGTCCCGTTGATCCGGGCTCGGGCTACGCGGGGCCTCTGGCGCGCCCTACGTCGTGGCCCTCCTCGCCCGATGCTTCGGCATCGTCGGGCGCCTGGCAGGCCGCACCAGCGGCTCCCGCTCGCCTGCGAGCCGACGAACAGGACGGACCCTAGGCGCCCCCGGATCCGCTCGCTCTCGCGCTCTCTGGAGGTGGAATGCGTACGGGGCGCCGTCTGGGGCCGGAAGCTCGCGCCACTACGCGCGGCCGAGCGCCGCCAGCGGAGCGCGCAGTCAGTCCTCGGTGAACCGCCCGGGGCACGCCAGCCGCGCGAGCCCCAGGTCGTACGGCGCGTAGTACGTGTAGACGATCTCGCGCGACGGCGTCTCGCCTCGGCGGAACACGCACGTCCCGATCCGCCCCTCGACCGGGCATTCGGCGGCCCGGAACGAGGCCTCGGGTGCGTTCGCGCAGTGGTCCTCAGCGGTCCCCGTACTCCACGCCGCGCCGGTGTACGTGAAGCAATAGCTCTCCGTCGCGCGGACGTCGCAGCTTCCCGCGACGGGCGGATCGGGAGCGGGCGGAGGCAGCGGGAGAGGGGCGGGTGGCGGCGGCGGTGCGGGGCCTCGGGGCCGCGGCTGGGGCGTGTTCGGTTCCTGGATGAGGACACGAGGCTGCTGCGGCGGCTCGATGGTGTCGAACACGACCGCCGCGGCATCGAACACAGTCTCCACGCCGGCGTCTTCGGCGGCGACCGTTGTGGAGTCTGGTGGGGCCTCCGGTACCACGCCCCCGCTGTCTATCGCGGGGGGGGGCACCTCCGGACCCGCTGGCGGCTCCTCGGCGCAGCCGGTGGCGAGGAGGGCGAGAGAAACGAGGGCGATCCAGCGGAGCATCGCCGCAGGTTACCGCCGGGGGGCCGTCGTCTCCCAGGTCGAATCGGTGGGACCTTGCGCGGCCGCCCGCAGGTCCGTACGACGGCTCCACGACGGGGGATGGCTCAGGTAGGGCTCGATCCACGCTCGGTCCACGCGGTGCTTGAGCGCGAGGGCCCAGGCCCCGTGTAGCGCGAGCGACCCCACGACGAAGAGCGCGTCCCTCTCCCCGGACGACAGGATCAGGGGGGCCGCGGGGTACGGGGCCCACCGCTCGAGCCCGGCCGCCTCCACCGTCTTCCCCTCGCCCAGCGCGTCCGCCAGCGCGCGGACGTTGCGGCGGAGCGTCGGCCCCTGCTTGACGGCGTGGACGCCCACCCGCGCGAGGCCCTCGTGGCCCTCGACGACTGCCGCGTCGCCCGCGACGAACACGTGGGGGTGCCCGGAGACCTGCAACGTCTCGCCGGCCCGCACGAAGCCCTGGGCGTCCGCGGGCAATACCTCCGCGAGCCAACTTTGGCCGACCGATCCAGTCGCCCACAGGACGCGGTCCGCGAGGAGCGAAGACCCGTCCGAGAGATCGAGGTGGTGCCCCTCCGCGCGGATCACCTCGGTGCCAAACCGGAGCGCGACGCCGCGGGAGCGGAGCCGGTCCGCGGCCCACCGTCGCGCCCGCGGAGGGAAGCCGCTCACGAGGGCCTCCCCGGGCTCGATGATCGTCACCGCCAGCCGGCCGCGGAGCTGGGGGTGCGCGCTCACGTTCAGCGCGACCTCCACACCTGCGGCGCCGCCGCCCACGATGGCAAGCGTGCGCTCTGACTCGCCCACCGCCACCTCGTGCAGGAACGCCGCCAGCGCGCCGATCCGGTGGAGCGGCTTGGTACGGACGGCCTCGGGCGCGCGGCCCGTCGCGGGGTTCGCCGCGCCGACGTCCACCGCCAGCACGTCGTAGGGAAGCCGCGAGCCGCTGGCGGTCTCGACGAAGCGGGCCTCGGGGTCCAGGTGGACTGCGGGCTCCGGGACAAAGCGGACGCCCTCGCGCTCGCAGATCGCGCCGAGGTCGATGGTGACGTCGGCGTGGGTGTAGACGCCGCCGAGGTACTCCGGCGTCATCCCGCTGTACCACAGCCGGTCGCAGTCGGAGATCAGCGTGACCCCGTGGCCGGACGGGCGGAGCTCGCGGGCGTTCGCGAGGAGGGGGAGAGAGGCGTGCCCGCCGCCGACGACGAGGACGCGCACGCTACCGCGCGGTCAGCCGCCGGATCACGTCCACCGACGTGACGCCGTCCGCGTCCGCCGCGAAGTTGGTCACGATGCGGTGGCGGAGGACCGGCACCGCTAGCCGGTCCACGTGCTCCGCCAGCGGCGTGAGGCGTCCTTCCAGCAGCGCGAGCGCCTTCGCCCCGAGGACGAGGTACTGGCTGGCGCGCGGGCCGGCGCCGTAGGCGAGGTACTCCGTCGCGAAGTCCGGCGTGCCCTCGCGGCCCGGGCGCGTTCGCGAGACGAGGCGAACGGCGTGCTCCACCACGCTGTCTCCCACGGGCACAGCCCGCACGAGCTCCTGGTATGCGAGAAGGTCCTCGCGCGAGATGGCGGGGCGCACGGCCTCGGGCTTCGCGCCCGTCGTGCTCTTGACGACGGCCACCTCGTCGTCGAAGGAGGGGTAGTCCAGCCAGAGGTTGAGCATGAACCGGTCCAACTGCGCCTCGGGCAGCGGGTACGTGCCCTCCTGCTCGATCGGGTTCTGCGTGGCGAGCACGAAGAAGGGCTCGTCCAGGCGAAACGTCTCGCCGGCGGCCGTCACGCGGTGCTCCTGCATGGCCTCCAGCAGGGCGGCCTGCGTCTTGGGCGGCGTCCGGTTGACCTCGTCCGCGAGGATCACATTCGCGAAGATGGGACCCTTCGCGAAACGGAACTCGCGCCGTCCCGTCGCCGGGTCCTCCTCGATGACCTCCGTGCCGGTGATGTCGCCCGGCATCAGGTCCGGCGTGAACTGGATGCGGTTGAAGTCCAGGTCCAGCGCCTGCGCGAGGGTGCGGACGAGCAGCGTCTTCGCGAGCCCCGGCACGCCCACGAGCAGGGCGTGGCCGCCGCAGAGGAGGGAGACCACCAGGCCCTCGACCGCCTCTTCCTGCCCGATGATGACCTTGCCGATCTCGGCGCGAAGCTGGCGGTAGGCGCGGGCGAGAGCGTCGGCGGCCTCCGGGGAGGTCGGGTCGATGCGGCCGGACGGTGCGGACATGGAGTGGGGGAGGGGCTCGGGGCGAGAGGGGGAGCAACCTACGCCGGGGCGCCGTTCGTGTGCGGCGGTGTGACGGGGCGGCGGACCGCGCCTGCGACGCGGCCTCCGCGCGTGGCGATCCCTACCGGATGGGCTGGCCGGAGACGGCCTCGCGCCCGCCCGTCCGGATGTGGCCGATGCGGTCCGGCGAGCCGAGCACGATGAGCGTGTCGCCAGCGTTCAGCGCCTCGCGCGCGTCCGGGTTGAACCGCCAGTCGCCGGCCGCGGTGAGGATGCCGACCACGATGGCGTTGTACCGCCGCCGGAAGTCGGCCTCGACGAGGGAGAGCCCGTCCAGGAAGCTGCCTGCGGTGACGGGGATCTCTTCCAGGTCGAAGTCCATCGCGCCGACGCCCAGGACTTGCTCCATGAACCGGTCCACGCGCGGCCGCAGGATGGTCTGCGCGATGCGGTCGGCGCCGATCTCCAGCGGGGAGACGACCTTGTCCACGCCGGCGCGGAGGAGCTTGTTGTACGCGGTCTGCTCGTTCGTCCGCGCCACGATGAACAGGTCGCCCGGGCCGCGCTCGGGCCGGATCTCGCGGGCGGAGAGAGCGACGAACACGTTCGCGGCGTCCTGCGGCAGCACGAGTACCAGCCCCGCGGCTCGCTCCAATCCCGCCGCCAGCAGGGCGCGCTCTTCCTCGGCGTCATCCGCGACGTAGAGGTAGCCGTGTTCGTTCAACTGCTCCGCACGGTCCTCGCGGCGGTCGATCACGACGACGTCGCGGCCGGCGGACCGGAGGTCGTTCGCCACGCGCTGCCCGATGCGGCCGTAGCCGCACACGACGTAGTGGTCCGAAAGGGCGTCGATGCGCTTCTGCATCCGGCGCGTGCGGAAGTCGGTGGAGAGGACGATGAGTTGGACGGCGCGGGTCGCCAGCGTCGCGAACGTACCGATCCCAACGGTGGCGATGGCCATCGTAAAGATGCGGCCGGGGTCGCTCAACTCGCCCACCTCGGTAAACCCGATGGTGGTGAGCGTGATGAACGTCATGTAGAGCGCGTCCAGCGGGCGCATGGCCTCCAGGGCCATGTACCCGACCGTCCCCACGCCCAGCAGCGCCGTCACGATGCCCGCACCGATGGCGAGCTCGCGGGTCGCGTTGGGGCGCAGGAACAGCGACACGTTACGCGGCGAGGCCCAGCCGGAAGACGCGGCCGTGCCACGTCTCAGCGGCGGGCCGTTCCACGCCGTCGGCGCGGAGCGTCGCGAGGTCGGTCGGGGTCAGGTCCAGGACGGGCGTGGTGCCGTCCACGCGGCCGTCGCGCGCGAGCTGGCGGAAGGCGGGGCGGGCGGCGGTCTGCCACTCGCCGGCCTCGCGGAAGAGCACCGCCAGCGCGGGGACCTGGGCGAGCCCGTGCGCCGCGAACGTCTGCTCCACGGCGTGCGTCATGGAGTCGATGCCGCAGCCGGAGACGCCGGCGTTGAGGTCCTCGGGCGTGATGACGGCCGCGACGGCGAGCACGCGCTCGGAGAGCACCTCGGCGGCGGCGGTGACGGGGCGCGCGTGGCTGGTCCACGAGGGGAGCCACTGGCGAACCGACTGGAGCGCGGCGTCGGAGATCGGCGCATCGGCGGCGAAGAGCCAGACGCGGGCGCTCGGGGGGAGGGAGGGGAAGAGGTCGTTCATGCCGGAGTGTACCCCGGCCGGGGCGACGGGTGCCCGCCCGCTGGCGGCTGCGGTGAGCGGGCGCGAGATCAGGCGGCCGTCGCGAGGACGGGGTCCCCGCTGTCCAGGTCCGTCGCGCCGATGGCGACGGTGCCGTTCTCGTCCACGGCGAAGACGACCTGCATCCGCATAAAGCCGCGAGGGCCGGGCGGGAGGTCCACGAACGTGACGCGCCCGAGCGGTGACGCCTCAGACGCTGGGGCGCCCGGGGCGCCGTGGAGGAGCCGGATGGTCAGCTCCGTCTGGAAGTCGCGCGCGTTCGTGAACGTCTTGGCAACGGCGCAGGGGACCGTCGTGCCCGCGGCGATCACTTCGCCCATCGCGTCTGTCCCCACCGCGATCCCGACGCACGACTGGAGCGCCCGCTCATGGATGGGCACGCCGTCCAACGTGACCGTCTTGCGCGCGTTCTCCGCCGCGATCGCCGGAGCCGCGGGCGCGGCCAGCGCGGGCCGGGCTTTGGCGGTCACGCGGAAGTAGTCCGTTACGGTCTCGTAGGCGAGGTTGATCGCCTTCAGCTTGTCCTCGGCGCGCTGGCGGAGGTCGTCGTTGTCCGCGAAGCGATCCGGGTGCCAGACCATCGCGAGGTCGCGCCGGGCCTTTTTCGCGTCCGCGAGCGTGGAGCCGCGGTCGAGTTCGAGCAGGAGGAGGGCGTCGTCGAGAGGGGGCGTCACGAGAGGGTGCGCTGGAACGGCCGCCGATGCGCAACCGACATGCCATCGGCGCGTCTGGGGTAGAACGGGCGCCGATCCCGTCACGCAGGGGTAACCGCGTAACGACAGTGGGCGGAATGGTCCCGGATCGAGAGGGCTACCGCTCGCCGCTGCGGACCGCCAGCGCGGCGAGGAGGGCCGCACCGGTTTCCATCGCGCGCTCGTCGATCGTGAACCGTGGCGTGTGGAGGCCGTGGCGGCTGTCGGCCTCGTCGGAGCCGGTCCCGAGGACGTAGAAGCAGCCGGGGATCTCGCGGGTGTACCACGCGAAGTCCTCGCTGGCGTACCACTCGGGCACCTCCGTGGCCTCGGTGCCGGTGAGCTGGCGGGCGGTCTCGGCGACGGTTTGCGCGAGGGCGGGCGTGTTCGTGAGCGCGGGGTAGCCCACGTCGATGCCGACCTCGCACGTCGCGCCGAAGGCCTCGGCGGTGTGCTCGGCGGTGCGGCGGATCAGGTCGTGCGCGCGGAACCGCCAGTCGTCGTCCATGGAGCGGAACGTGCCGACGAGCGAGACCTCGTCCGGGATCACGTTCGTCGCGCCGAGCGCCTCCACGCGACCGAATGAGAGGATGCTCGCGATGCCAGGCGGGCGACTGCGCGAGATCACGGCCTGGAGCGCCGTCAGGATGTGGGCCTGCGCGAGCACGGGGTCGGTGAGCAGGTGCGGGGACGCGGCGTGGCCGCCCTCGCCGCGGACGGTCAGGTACAGCTCGTCCGCGCTCGCCATGAACGGCCCCGGCCGCACGCCGACGGTCCCGGTGGGCAGGTGCGGCGCCACGTGCTGCCCAAAGATGGCCTCCGGGGCGCCGACGCCCTCCATCTCTCCGAGTGCGCCCTCCTCGATCATCACCTTCGCGCCACCGGGCACTTTCTCTTCGCTGGGCTGGAAGAGGAGGCGGACCGTCCCGGCCCACTCGGCGCGCGTGGCGTGGAGGATGCGGGCCGCGCTCAGCAGCATCGCGGTGTGGGCATCGTGTCCGCAGGCGTGCATCACGCCGTCGGTCTCACTCGCGAACTCGAACGTGTTGGCCTCGCGGATGGGCAACGCATCGATATCCGCGCGGAGGGCGCGGACCGGTCCCGGCCGCTCGCCGTGGACGTG
>DUBD01000131.1:15113-23978 GCA_012960515.1 Bacteroidota bacterium
CGCTTGGTGTCGCGATTGATGTGGGCGAAGAGGCTGTCGGAATAGGTCGATTTCAGCTTGGCGTATTGCCGGTATTCCAGCAGCGCGACCGGCAGGGCGTGGCCCTCGGCGGCGAGGGCGAGGATGCGGTCGATCATGGGACGGGGGAGAAGCGCCCGCAGGGTACGTCCGCCAGCGGGGCGCGTGGGGGAGCGGTGGAGGCATCGGGCGTTTGGTTTCTCACTCCGAGATTCGGCGGCGGGATGCGCCCCCGCGCGGGAACGTTTGCGCCGGCCCGAGCGGGGGAGAACGGGTGGCCCCCTGTCTCGGAACAGCGGTGGTCCTCTATCCTGCGGTCACTGCCCATCGGTCTCCATGCGCCTCGTCGTTCTCTTGCTCGCGTTCTCTGGCTCCGCGCTCGCGCAGCCCTGCACCACGTCCTGGGCCGCGCCCGCCAGCGGCGACTGGTCCGATCCCGCGAACTGGACCGCGGGCGTCCCCGGTCCAGCGGACGACGCGTGCATCACCCTGCCCGGGAGCTACACCGTCACGGCGCCCGCCATTGCCGTTCGGTCGCTCACGCTCGGCGGCGCCAGCGGGCTCCAGGTGCTCGAGAGCAGCGACGGGCTGGCGGTCGGCACCAGCGGGACGATCGGGGGCAACGGGTTCCTGCGGTGGTCCGGCGGCTTCGTAGAGGGCGGGACGCTCGTCAACGATGGCACGATCGAGATCCAGACCGCCGGAGGCGTGGAGCACGGCGTCCGCGGCGGGGCCACGCTCCGGAACGAGGGCCTGGTGCTGTTCTCCGCGCCGCTCTTCTACCTGGAGGACGGCGGGCGCCTCGAGAACGCGGGGGACGTGATCGGGGCGCGAGGCTTTGTCATGCCGCGCGGAACGGTGGGAACGCTCGCTCTGGAGCCGGGCTCGTCGTGGACCGGCGACACGAGCGTACGGGGCGTCAAGATGGAGAATGAAGGGACCTGGACCGTTCCAGCCCCCTTCGACCTCCAGTTTCGCGACGCCGACGCACACATCCACCGAAACGCTTCGTTCGTGGTGGAGCCGGGCGCGAGCGTCCAGTTCGTGACCGGCACGCCGTCCATCGAGGGCACGCTAACGGCGACGGGCGGCGGGCGCATCGAGACGATCACGGACATCGCGATGGCGGGGGCGGCCGTTACTATCGAGACCGAGGGCGGGTTCGAGTGGTCGCAAGGCACCTTCACCGGGACGGACCTCACCCTCCGCGGCCCTGTGGAGATCAGTGGCAACCGGGAGTCCATCGTTGGCGCGGGACTGACCGTCCGGACAGAAGGCACGGTGGAGTGGACGCGCGCGAGCGGCGTGATCATTCAGAACGGCGGCGAGATCCGCAACACGGGTGAGTGGCGCGTGCTCAACGGCGGCGACCTGCTCTCGTCCGGAGGCGGGCGCTTCGTCAACGAGGGCAGCTATCGCCTGCTCGGCGGGGCGGACGGGCGCGTGCAGCCGGGCGTCGCGTTCGTCAACCGAGGCGTCCTCGGTGCCGAGGCGGGGAGCCTCCGCTTCCCCGGAGGGCTCTCGCACGAAGACGGCACGCTGAGCGGCACGGCCGAGGTCGCCTTCCCGAGCGGAGCGGCCGTCGCGCCGTTCACCGGCGACGTGGCTCCAGGATCCGCCTCGTCCCCCACGGCGGTCCTGACATGGGACGGGGACTTCGCGCCCCACCTCGGGGCCGTGCTGCGCATGGACGTCGCTGGTCTCGCGCCCGGTGCCGGTCACGACCAACTGGCGGTCACCGGCGCCGCCGACCTCGCGGGCGAACTGGAGGTGACGCTGGACGGGTTCACGCTGGCCCCGGGCGAGGAGGTCACGCTCATCACCGCCGCCAGCGTGTCGGGCGCGTTCGACTTCCTGAAGATCCCCGGCGGCACCGCGCTCGTCGTCACCCCGACGGCGGTCCTCCTACGCGGGGAGCAGCCGGCCACGCCGCCGAAGAAGCTGGAGGTCGTCGCCACGCCACGGGAGGCGCCCCTCGTGTTCGCCCAGGGGAAGGGCGGTCGGTTCATGTATGACGTGGAGGTGACCAATCACGACGAGGTCCCGGTGACGGTGGACCTCTGGGCCGATGCCGTCCTCGGTACGCAGACGCACGGACCGCTTTCGCGCCGGAGCTTGTTGGTGGGCCCGGGGGAAACGGAGAGTGTCCGGTACCGGCAGACCGTTCCCGCGAAGGCTCCCGCAGGCGCGTACACCTTCCGCGTCCACGTCGGGACGTTCCCGGACGCAGAGGCGACGGACGCGTTCGCGCTGACGATCACGGCCGGCGCGGCAGCAACAGACGCCGACCCGGCGGCCTGGACTAAGGCTGAGGAGGACCGCCCGCTCGCGCTCGGCCCGCCCGCTCCGAACCCGGTCCGCGGCCACTCCACGCTGTCGCTCTCCGTGCCCGACGGCGAGGACTACACCCTCGTTCTGTTCGATGCGATGGGCCGGCAGGTCGCCGAGCTGGCGCGGGGCGTCGGGCCGGCGGCGGACGTTCGGTTGGAGGCGGACGCGCTGGCGCCGGGGGTGTACCTCGCGCGGCTGGCGACCGCCAGCGGCACGCGCACGGCACGGCTGGTGGTGGCTCGGTGAGGAGAGGTTTGCGTAGATGGAACCGCTTCCGTAGCGTGCGAGACCTTTCCCTCTCCCCGCTATGCTGCTCAGACTCTGCGCCCTCGTGGCGCTCCTCCTCATACCCCTCGCTGCCCAGGCGGACTCCGTCACCACGCTGACGGCGCCGGACGGCACCACCGTCGAAATCGTCCGCGATGAGTACGGCGTGCCGAAGATCTACGCGCCGACGGAGACCGCGGCCTTCTACGGCCAGGGCTTCGCCGTCGCGCAGGACCGGCTCTTCCAGATGGAGACCTTCTGGCGCGTCGCCACCGGCCGCATGGCCGAGATCCAGGGCGCGGACGCCGTCGCGACGGATCAGGCCATCCGGACGGTCTTCTACACCCCGGCCGAGCGGGTCCAGCAGTTCGCCGCCCTCCCGATGGAGATCCGCGACATGCTGGACGCCTACATCGCGGGGATCAACGCGTACATCGACCTCGCGGAGGCCGAGCCGGACACGTACCTCCCGTTCGAGTACACGCAGTTCCCGCTCAACACGATGCCCATTGAGCGGTGGGACCGCGACAAGGCCGTCGCGACGTTGCAGTTCTTCATGCGGCGGTTCGGCGAGATCGGCGGCGAAGAGCTGACCCGCCTCGCGGAGCTCCAGGCGCAGGGGCCGGAGTGGTTCGAGGCCAACCGCCCCATCAATGACCCCGAGGCCTACACCTCCCTCTGGGGCGGGGACGCGCTCTCCGCCACCTCGCGGCTGGCGGAGCTCAAGGACGGCCTCCGCGTGAGCCCGGACGTCGTCCGCGGCGTCCAGGACCGCCGCCAGTCGGTCGAGGACGACCTGGAAGCGTGGGGCGTCCCGCTCAAGTTCGGCTCGTTCGCCGCACTGGTCCGGCCGGAGGTGTCCTCCACCGGCAGCGCGATGCTGCTCGGCGCCCCGCAGATGGGCAACCCGCAACCGACGGAGAAAGCCGTCACCAGTGAGGTCGAGATCTCCGTCGCGGGTGGCATCCACATCGCGGGCATGACGGTGCCGGGCATCCCGGGCGTCATCATCGGCCGCGTCGGGACGCAGGAGAACCAGCGCGCGTGGACCCTCACCACAGGCGCCACGGACAACACAGACACCTACGCTGAGGTGCTCGGCGAGGGCGGCACGAGCTACTTCTACAACGGCGAGTTCCAGCCGTTCGACGTCATCGTGGACCAGATCAACGTGCTCGGCGGCGACCCCGTCGTCTACCCGCACCTCCGCTCGGTCCACGGGCCGGTCTACGCGCAGGACGCGGAGAACGGTCTCGCGTTCACGTGGAAGTACACCTTCTGGGACCGCGAGCTGGAGATGGTGGAGGCGTTCTACAGCGCGTGGCACTCGGAAAGCCTGGCGGACTGGCAGCAGGTCGCCAGCGAGATCCCGATGTCGTTCAACATCTTCTACGCCGACACGGACCAGAACGTCGCCTACTGGCACGTCGGGACGTACCCGGAGCGGCCGGTGGACCCACGCCTCCCCGCGATGGGTGACGGCTCGGAAGAGTGGCTCGGGTTCGTGGACTTCTCCGAGCACCCGCAGGCGGTCAACTTCGAGCAGCCCTACCTCGTCAACTGGAACAACAAGCCCGCCGCGTTCTGGCCGCAAGGGGACAACGTGGATTGGACGGACACCCCGCCCGGCGGCTATCCCCGCTACTTCAACGGCGCGATGTTCCTGGACGATCACCTCGCCGCGGCATCGGGCACCGGCGACGGTATCACGTTCGAGGAGGTGCAGGAGCTGACGCGCGTGGTGCGCTCCAACCCGCTCTATCAGGAGTATCCGGGCACCTACCAGCAGGTTCTCGCCTTCGACGATGGGAGCGTGCTCCGTGCCGAGAACGTGATTCCGCCCGGACAGAGCGGCTTCGTCTCGTCGGCTGGCGTTCCGTCTCCGCACTTCGCGGACCAGTGGCCGCTGTACGTCTCCTCCGCGATGCCCGGCCCGGTGCTCATGAAGGACTTCACGTTCTCCGCAGACGTGGAGGCGTCCATCGTGCCGCAGGCCGTGGCGCTGGCGGCCGGCGTCAAGAACCGGATCCGCTTCGAGGTCCGCTCCCGCAACACGACCGGTGCGACCCGGAGCGTCCGCGCGGCGACGTTCGTGGCGACCCCCACGGGGGAGGTCTTCGGACCGCTCTGGGGACCGCGCGAGTTCACGCTGGAGGCTGGTGAGGCGACGGGCCCGACGACCGTCCGGCAGACGATTCCCGCCGGTGCACCGGAGGGCGTGTACACCCTCTACGTCGCTGTGGGCGAGGTGGAAACGAACGACCTCATCGACGTGGCCGCGTTCGACTTCACCATCGGCGCGATGACGCCGGGGAAGGCTGCCCGTCCGTCGCTGAACGTGGCTCAGCCGGCACCGGACGGGTGGGACTCCGCAGAGGTCGAGGCGCAGAGCGCTCCCCAGGTGGAAGCGCCGCGGTTCTCGCTCGACGCGCCGTTCCCGAACCCGGCGACGGGATCTGTCCGGGTGCCGTTCTCGCTGGCCGTGCCTGGCGACGCACACCTCGGCGTGTACGACGCGCTCGGCCGCGAGGTCGCCGTCGTCGCGCGCGGGCAGATGGAGGCGGGGCCGCAGACCCTCGCGTTCGACGCCTCCGAGCTGGCGGCGGGCGTCTACCTCCTCCGCCTGGAGGCCGGTGGCGAGTCCGTCGTGCGGCGGCTCGTGATCACCCGCTGATCCTGCGCGAGCAACACCAACGAGGCCCCGCCGGCAGTGAGAGTCGGCGGGGCCTCATTCGTTTCGGCTGGCGGTCTCGGTGGGAGCGTCCGCCAGCGGGGCGGGGCTAGTTGAACCCCTCGCCGCTCACCTGCGGACGGGCGTCCGTGTTGGCGGTGTGCCACGCGGTCCCGAAGACGAGCCGCGCGATCCGCGCCATCCGGTCGTAGTCGATCTTGTCCGCGTGGTCACCGACGCCGTGGTAGTCCTCGTGCGTGCCAGTGAAGTAGAAGATGAACGGCACGTCGTGCTTGCCGAAGTTCCAGTGGTCCGAGCGGCGGAAGAACTGGTTCGGGTCGTCCGGCGAGTTGAACCGGTCCGAGAGGAGGAGGTCCGTGCCGGAGATGTCGTTGACGGTCGCGTTCCAATCGTGGATGTCCTGCGAGATGAGGTCGCCGCCGATGATGTAGACGTAATCGGTGGTCTCGAAGCCCCGCTCGGGGTCGTACCGGCCGATCATGTCGATGTTGAGGTTGGCGACGGTGTTCTCGATGGGGAAGCGCGGGTCCACGTCCGCGTAGTACTGGCTCCCGAAGAGCCCCTTCTCCTCGCCCGTGACGTGGAGGAAGACGACCGAGCGGCGCGGGCCGTGGCCGTTCTCCTTCGCGAGCTGGAAGGCCTCGGCGATCTCGAGGATGGAGACCGTGCCGGAGCCGTCGTCGTCGGCGCCGTTGTAGATCGTGTCCTCGCCCTCGCCGTGGTCGCCCACGTGGTCGAGGTGGGCAGAGATCACGACGACCTCGTGCTTGAGGGCCGGGTCCGAGCCTTCGATGAAGGCGACGACGTTCTCCGTTTCGACGGCACTTTCCTCGCGCTCGGCGCTCATCTGGAGCATCGCGCCGGTGTCACCGACGGGGACGGCGGCCATCGCCTCGGCCGTGGCGTCCACGCCCAGGAGCCGCGCGGCCACGTCCATGCCCGTGAGGATGAAGGCGCCACCGCCGGACTCTTCCTCACCGGTCTGGAGGGAGAGGGAGGCACGCGTGAGGCGGCGGGCGTAGCGCTGGACCCCCTCGGCCGTCTCCGCGACGGGGAGAATGACGCCACGGGCGCCCTGCTGGATGAGCTGGCCGGCGAGGCCCTGCATCGCGCGCTGGTCCGCTCCGCTGGCGATCACGTAGGCGCCGGCGACGTCCACGCCGTCCATCGCGCTGCCATCGCCGACCCACACGACGCGTGCGGGCTCGGTATCGGCCGGAGGGGTGCCGTAGACCGGGATCAGCTCCACGAGGGCGCCGTCTGCCGCGGGCGCGCCGCCGCTCAGGACGGTCTCGCCGTTCCGGCTGGCGGTGTAGCTCATCGAGGTGGTCTGCGTGCGCGCCAGCTCGAAGGTCTGCTTGTAGGGCGCGAGTCCGTAGTTGCCGGGGTCGGCGTCGCTGCCCTTCGGGGCGATGCCCATCGCGGCGTACTGGCCGGCGAGGTAGGAGGAGGCGAAGCGCTGGCCGGGCTCGCCGGTGTCGCGGCCGGCCATGTAGTCGTCGGCGTAGACGTAGAGGTGGCCCGCCAGCTCAGAGGGCGTGATGGTCGCCTGGTAGCGCTGGAGGAGGTCGGGGTCCTCGGCGGCGTCCGGGGTCTGGGCCACGGCGGGCGCGGCGAGGAGCCCGAGGCCGAGGGCCGCGAGCGAGAGTCGGGAGTGGGTCATGGGGGAGACGGGGGAGTCTGAGAGACACCGCCAGCGGGCGGCGTCAGGGGAGACGGCGGCGTTTCTGGAGGTACGCCGCCAGGGCGTGGTCGTAGGGTTGCGCGGTGTCGAGGACGACGTAGTCAGCCTCGATCTCGCGGCACCGCCGCTGCACGTCGGCCACGAAGGCCTCGGCGGCGTCGGTGTAGTGCTCGCGGAGCTGGGCGGGCTGGAGCGTGAGCTCCTCGCCGGATTCGAGGTCGCGGAAGCGGACCGGCACGTCGTCGAACGCGAAGTGGCGCTCGGTCTGTGCGTCGAGGACGTGGAACACGAGGACTTCATGCCCCCGGTGCCGGAGGTGCCGGAGCGAGCGGACGATCTGGTCCGCGCCGTCCACGGTTTCGAAGAGGTCGGAGATGACGGTCACGAGCGAGCGGCGGGGGAGCCGCTGCGCGACCTCGTCCAGCGCCTGCGCGACCGCTGAGGCGCCGCCGTCTCGCACCGCTGGCGGTTCGGCTCGGACGATGCCGTCCAGCGAGGTCAGTAGGCCGCGGAGGTGCTGCCGCGTGGCGCGAGGCGGGAGGAGCGTGTGAACGGTGGAGTCGAACGCCGCCAGCCCGGTCGCGTCCCGCTGGCGGACCATGAGCGTGTGGAGAGCGGCGGCGAGCGTGGCGCCGTACGCCAGCTTGGAGACGCCCGCCCGTCCCTCGTACCGCATGGACGGGCTCGTGTCCAGCACGACGGCGTGGCGGAGGTTCGTCTCCTCCTCGTACTGCTTGACCATCCAGCGGTCCTTCCGCGCCCACACCTTCCAGTCCACGTGGCGGAGCTCGTCGCCTCTGTTGTACGGGCGGTGCTGCGCGAACTCGACCGAGAAGCCGTGGTATGGGCTCCGGTGCATCCCCGTGATGAACCCCTCCACGATCAACCGCGCGCGGAGCTCCAGCGAGTGGACGCGCGCGAGGGCGTCGGGCGTGAGGCGGTCGGAGGGCGGGGGGGAGGCGGGCACAGAAAAGAGGCGGGCTCGGGGAGCCGAACAGGGAGAGGGTAACGCCGCACCCGCGCCCTTCGGGTGCCGAGAGCGCAGAGTTGCACCGCCAGCGGGCCGGACGGCCGCGGCACGATGCCAGCCGCTTGAGCGCTGCTGCCTTCTGCCGATACCCACGGCATGGACCTCTCCATCCGACGCATCGACTGGGAGGAGTGGGTGATCACCATCGCGCTGGTCCCCGCGTGCGCCTACTTCCTGCTCGTGGACTTCCACGTGGGCGGGTGGGCGGGGGCGCCGTGGCTGCTGTTTCACAGCCTGGACCTCATCGTGCACGAGGCGGGCCACTTCTTCTTCCGCTTCTTCGGCGAGACGATGATGATCGCGGGGGGCTCGCTTCTCCAGATCCTTCTCCCCGCCATCGTCGCGTGGAGCGCGCTCTCGTGGGGCTCGCGCGGTGGCTTCCAACTCGGCATGTTCTGGCTGGGCCAGAGCCTAGTCGATGTCTCGGTCTACGCCTCTGACGCGTACGCTCGCCAGCTGCCGCTCATCGGCGGGCTCTCCAGCGATCACCACGACTGGTACAACCTGCTCGCGCCCATCGGTTGGCTGGAGCACGCCGAGGCCGTGGGGTTCGCGTTCGTCATCGCTGCGCTGGCGGTCTGGATCGTCGGGCTGAGTGCGCCGAAGTGGACGGCGTGAGGGGAGCGGATACGCATTCCGCGATGCCGCCCCCCGCGAAGCGTCAGTAGCTTGCGGCATGCCCGCGGACGTGCCCCCGTCTCTCCACCCCGGCGACACCGTCAAGGCCCAGTTGATGGACGCCGACGACGTGCGCCGCACGTTGGACCGGCTCGCGCGGCAGGTCGCCGAGCACCTCGACGACGAGGCCGACGACCGCCTCGCGATCATCGGGATGCAGACGCG
>DUBD01000132.1 GCA_012960515.1 Bacteroidota bacterium
GAGCCGACCCCCGTCACCGTCGCCACCCCCGGACCCGTCGAGTTCCGCCTTGTGAGCCCGGCCACCGCGGCTGCTGAATCCGCCGCCCCGATGGAGAGCGCCCCGGTCACCGAGAGCGCCAACGCGGGCATCGGCTGCGCGGATGGTGACGTCACCTTCGGTGGCTTCCAGCACACGGCCAACCTGGGCGGCGTCCGCCTCCGCCCGGAGCTCGTGCCGCCGTCCATGCGCGTGAACCCGCCGTCGGGCAGCTCGAACTCGTCTTTCACGACGTGCCTCGGTGAGGTGCTCGGCTGGTCGTTCCGCTACATCGCGGGCGGCGACGCCGGCAACCGGCCGCTCCGCGTGCTGTCCCCGGCCATCGTGGGCAACACGCAGGCGCAGTTCACGACCAACTACATGGACTTCGGTCCGGCCAAGGGCGGCCTCCAGTTCGTCCACGGCACCGCCGAGACCTTCCTCGATCATGACAACGACCCCGGCACGGCTTCTATCCCGTCGGTGGAAGCGTTCGCGTTCGACGGCTTCACGCGCGGCGGGCCGGGTGGCTACGAACTCATCGTGCTCGACGGTGAAGAGGTCGTCTTCCGTGGGATCGTCAACGGGGGCACGTACCTCACGCCCTCGGGTCCGGACGGCCGGATCAACATGCTCCGCTCCATCCTCACCAGCCGCGGCGCGGACGGGTACGAGGTGGAAGGCGGCTTCGACGACACCAAGGGTGGCATCGGCAAGCCGGGCGACCTCTCGGCCGTTATGGGCTTCGAGAGCGGTGACGGCAGCGACGTCAACGTGTACATCATGGACAGCACGCCCGGCGTGGGCGGCGGCGGCACGATCTTCGTCGGCTCCGGCGACGCCGTGCACCTCACGCCGTACGTCTACCTCAGCGGCGAGGACTTCGCGATGACCTCCGTGACGACGGACGTGTTCGGCGCCAACCGCTTCGGTGTGCGGGCCTTCCAGTTTGCCGCTGGCGGTCAGTTTGGTGCCGTGCGCCGTGGTGGTGGCCCGAGCGGCCAGGGCCAGTGGGCGCGGACCACGGATGCCGAGTACCTCCGCCAGCAGCGCACGGACGTCGTGGACGCCTCCAACCCGCTGGTGTTCGTCGGTGGCGACGTCGAGCGGTTCGGGCTCCAGTGGGGCCGTGAGCCGAAGCCGCTGCAGGAGACCGGTTCCGCCGGCATCGAGGTCTACCACGATGGCCTGATGGTGACCAAGGGCGGCTCCGCCGGGGTGCGCCTCGCGGAAGACGGTCAGTACTACCGTGCCACCGCGCGCGTCCGCAACCTCACCGACGTTCAGGATGAGACGGTCAACGTGGAGCTCGCCAACGTGGGCGGGACTGGCACGAGCCTGACGGTGACGAACGAGAACGCCTCGTTCTCGACGTACACCTTCATGTTCGAGGGCGCGAACGGCAACACGATCGTCGACACGTACAACGTGGGCGACACGATCGTCTTCGGGCCGAACGTGGTCATCGTGGACGCCTCCCGCTCCTACGGTCAGGTCGCCGTGCCCCCCAAGCGGGGGATCGGTCAGGCCTACTCGGTCGGCTTCCTGCTCTCCAACGACAGCGGGGAGTTCGGGGAGGTCACGATTCTGCCGGACTGGACCTCGGTCCCGGCGGACGTGAACACCCGTGACTTCGCGACGGACGCCAACCAGCCGTTCATGATCGGCAGCGTCCAGGAGTACGACGAGGGCATGGCCTTCGTGGCTCCGCAGTGGGGGACGGCGCGCACCGCCACGGAGTAATCCGGGCCGGCTGTACAGTCCCTGCGGGGCGTCCCTTCCGAGGGGCGCCCCGCTTGCGTTAGGTCGCCCGCGAGGAACGCCAGCGCGCGGCGGCGGTGCGGCTTCGTTGCCATTCTGCGAAGAGCCGGCGGGGGCGGGCGGCTGTTTTGCGCCGCAGTCCTATCCTCTGATGGTCTCGTCACTTGCCCCTCCTTCCATGATCCGTATCAGCGCCCTGCTGGTCCTCCTCGTGCTGGCGCCGTCGGCGCTGTCGCAGGACCTCGCGCCCCGCGTCTTCCCCAACCCCATCTCCGCCGAGCGGGCGGTGACCGTCGAGGTCGCCGACGCCTCCGCGGCCACGCTCGAGGTCGTCGACGTGCTCGGCCGCCGTCTCGCGCCCGAGGCGGGCCTCGCGGCGGGGACGTACCTCGTCCGCGCCGTCTACGCCGACGGCCGCGCGAGCGAGCCGACCCCCGTCACCGTCGCCACCCCCGGACCCGTCGAGTTCCGGCTGGCGGACGCCCCGGTCGCGTGGGCGGACGCGAACGCGCCGGTCCCCGCCGCCGCCAGCCAGAGCCTCGCGTGCGCGCAGGACGCCAACTTCGGCGGCTTCTACTTCTCCGCGAACGTGGGGACGCTCACCCCGCGCCCGGACCTCTCGCCGGCCTCGCTCCGCGTCAAGACGGTCAACGCGGCCAACGATGCGGACTTCACGACCTGCTTCGGTGAGGTGCAGGGCGCCGCGTACCGGTACGTCTCCGGCGGCGACCCGGGCAACCGCCCCCTCCGTATCCTCTCGCCGAACGTGGTGGGCAACACGTCCATCTCGTACGACGTGATGGGCTCCGACGGGGTGAGCCCGTTTACGGCCTCCTTCGGCTGGTCCGAGCTCCTCGTGGGTAGCACGCCGGCGGTCGGGTTCGACCTGAACACGCCGTTCTTCCCGGGCTTCGGCCTCTTCGAGCTTATCGTGCTCGACGGTTCGAACGTGGTCCAGCGTCAGGTCTTTGACGGCGCGGACGGCCTCTACCTCACCTCCAGCGGTAGCGACGGCCGGATCAACATCCTCCGGACCATCGTGCTCTCGTCCATCGTGGACGGCTTCCAGGTGGAGGGCGGCACGAAGCCGGGCGATGTCTCCTTCGTGTTTGAGTTGGAGAGCGGCGACGGCACGGCAGTGAACGTCCACGCGGGCGCTGGCGCCCCCGTCGTTGGGACGGGCACCACGATCCACATCACGCCCAAGTTCGCGTTCCCGGACCCCTACGAGCTCGTCATCAACGAGATGCGGACGGTGGTGCAGGGGATGAACCGCTTCGGCATCCGGGCCCTCCGGTTCGCCGCAGGGGGCTCCACGGATCCCTTCCTGGGCTCCGAGGCGCAGTTCACGCGCGTCGCGGGGGACTTCCTCGGCTCGCAGTCTAACCCGGTGTTCGACGCGCAAACGCCGTTCGCCAACGTGGAGAGCTCTTCCTTCGGCACGCCGGACGTCTTCGGCCTCCAGTTTGGTCGTGAGCCCGGCGCGCTGGGCGAGACCGGCTCCGACGAGCTCGGCGTGCTCCACGCTCCGTTTACCCTCGCGAAGGGCGGGTCCAGCGGCGTGCTCCTGGACGACTCCGGCGAGTACTACCGCGCGGTGGTTCTCATGCGGAACGAGACGGACGTGGAAGGGGAGACCATCACGGCCGAGATCATGAACACGGGCAGCGGCGTGGAGCTCATGGTGACCAACGCGAACGGCACGTTCAGCACGTACCAGTTCGTGTTCGACCGCTTCGGAGACGGCACGAGCAACATCGTGCGGACGCTCAACGTGGGCGACTCGGAGTTCTTCAGCCCCAACGCCGTCACCGTCCAAGCCTCGGGCGCGTCGGACTTCGACGACAACTACTACGACGCGGGCACTACGCAGGACTTCTTCGTGGGCTTCCTCGTGGACATCGGCGATGGCACCACCGGGATTGCGTACGTCTTCCCGGACTTCACCTCGGACAACGTGGACGCGGACGTGCGCGCCCACACGGTGGAGGCGAACCAGCCGTGGCAGGTCGTCGGCGTGCGCGAGCGCGACGAGACGGACCCGCCGGCCCCGCTCGGCCTCTTCGGGACGGAGCTGCGGACCGCGGACCGCTAGGCTACGGAGCCAAACGGACCGGGGGTGCCTCACGCGAGGCACCCCCGGTTTTTATTATGCGCCGCGCTGGCGGAGGCCGTCGGCGGGGCCTACTCGAAGCGGGAGAAGTCCGGCGCCCGCTTCTCCATGAACGCCGTGAACGCCTCTTGGGCCTCCTCGCTCTGGAGCCGTTGGATGAACAGGCTGGCTTCTTCGCGGATGGTCTCCAGTACGCGCTCCTGCAGCGGAGCGCGGAGAAGAGCCTTGGCCTGGCGGACCGCGGCGGGCGGTTTCTGCGCGAGCGCCTCGGCGCGCTCCATCGCCGCCGCCAGCGGGTCGGCCGCAACCGCGTTGATCAGGCCGATCTCGCGGGCGGTTTCGCCTCCGAAGGTCTCGCCGAGCAGCAGCAGCTCCGCGGCCCGCGCGTTCCCGGCGAGGCGAGGGAGGAGGAGAGAGGAGCCGGCTTCCGGAACGAGGCCGAGGTCCGTGAACGGCATCTTGAACCGGGCGTCCGGGGCGGCGAACGCGAGGTCGCAGTGGAGCAGCAGCGTCGTCCCGATGCCGATGGCGACGCCTTCCACCGCCGCAATGAGCGGCTTCGGGAAGCGGACGGCCGCGTGGAGGAACTGGAAGACCGGGCTACTCTCGTCGCGCGGCGGGTCCGTCATGAAGTCGAACAGGTCGTTCCCAGCGGTGAAGCTGCCGCCCGCGCCGGAGATCACGACGGCCCGGACCTGCGGGTCGTCCGCGGCCTCGTCCAGCGCCTCCGCCAGCCGGGCGTACATCGCGCGGGTGAGGGCGTTCTTCTTCTCCGGGCGGTCCAGCGTGAGGTGGAGCACGCGGTCGGCGGTGGCCGTTCGGATCGGGGCGTCGGTCATAGGGCAGGGGAGAGCGAGACGGGAAGCTAGCCGTGGCGCCCGCGCGCTGGCGGTCCGCGCGCTGGCGGTCCGCGCGCTGGCGGTCCGCGCGCTGGCGGTCCGCGCCGGCGGGTGCAGCGTGCGGAAGGCGGTCACGTGCGTGGGCGTCTACTCTGGCAGACGATCTCGCACCGCTCGGGCACGTCGAACGGTCGGAATGGCGATGGCGCGCCTGTTGCTCGCTGGGGGGCCACCGTCCGTTACCCCGTGCCCCGAGCGGGCGGCTGACGAGCAGATCCCGTTCACGCGGCCCCGCCGCACAGCCCCTTCCCCCATGCGTTCCGCGACCCTTCTCGCTCTCGTCGCGATGCTGCCGCTTGCAGCCTGCGACACCTACGACGACCACTTCCACGATGACGACGACGACGCGTACGTTCGCGTGATCGATTTCGAGATCGACGGCGACGACTACTCGCTCAGCTCCGACACCCGCTACGCCTCGTTCGACACCGGCGACATCCGTAGCTCCAGCGACCGCGACGCGGTGCGAGACGCCCTCCGCTTCGCAGGCGACGGCGCCCTCGTCCTCCTCTACGCGGACAACGAACTGTTCTTCGAGTTCACGGGCGACAGCCGGCCGTACACCGCACTCCCGGTGACCTACGGCTACGAAACGCTCGACGGCTCGCAGGTCGTGGAGTACACGGTCACCTACACCTTCGCCTTCGATAACCAGGACCTCTACTTCGACGTGATCTCCTCCGCGCGGTCGGATACCTTTGGGGACACGAACGGCGCCCTGTTCGACGCGATCTTGCCGGGCGAGATCGACCTCCGGCTCGTGACGCTGGAAGCTGACGTGGTCACCTCCAAGCAAGCGGAGGTCGCCGCCAAGACCGGCGGTTCCATCGACTACCGTAACTATGAGGAGGTGAAGGCCGTATTCGGCCTCCCGGACTGATCCATTCCGCTTCTGCGGGTACCGATGCGACCAGTCCGCCCGCTTCGGCGGGCCCCGGGCCGCTTCCTGTAGGGGGAGGCGGCCCGTTTGCGTTCTCCCGCTGGCGGCGGCCCTCGGCGCGACGTGGGCATCGTTCAGCGCGACCGCCAGCGGGACGCGACCGAACCCCGCTCCTCGACCGCCGTTCACCCGCCATCACGCGCCTGCACACCGATGCGTATCCGCTACGGCCCCTGGGACGAGTCCCGACACGGCGATCAGCGCCCGGCCTTCGAGAAGCTCTACGACGTCTTCCAGCAACTCCTCCTCCACACCGGAGGCGATGCGGACGAGGCCCTCCGCTGGCTCACCGCGCTGGACGAGAAGTACGGCATCACGGACGACGAGTACGGGCTCGGGGACTTCATCGAGGAGTTGAAGAACCGCGGCTACATCGACCGGGACGACGAGACGGGGGCGGTGGTCATCACTGCGAAGTCTGAGCGCGGGCTCCGCGAGCGTTCCCTGGAGGAGATCTTCGACCAGCTCAAGAAGGGCGGCCGCGGTAACCACAAGACGCCGTTCAGCGGCGCCGGTGACGAGCGCCAGCCGGAAACCCGGCCCTTCGCCTTTGGCGACGATGTGGCCAACCTCGACGTCACCGGCACGCTTTCCAACGCCTTCCGCCACGGCGCGGGACTGGGCTCCGAGTTCCGCGTGCGCGAGGACGACTTCCAGGTCTTCGAGACGGACCACCACGCCAGCATGGCGACGGTCCTCATGATTGACCTCAGTCACTCCATGGTGCTCTACGGAGAGGACCGGATCACGCCCGCGCGGAAGACGGCGCTCGCGCTCGCGCAGCTCATCACGACCCGCTACCCGAAGGACACGCTAGACATCGTGGCGTTTGGCAACGACGCCTGGGAGGTGGAGATCAAGGACCTCCCGTACCTCAACGTGGGCCCGTTCCACACCAACACGCGGGCCGGCTTGCAGCGAGCGCGCGACATCCTCCGCCGCCGGAAGAACCGCAACAAGCAGATCTTTATGATCACCGACGGCAAGCCGTCGTGCCACTTCGAGAACGGCCGGATGTACCGGAACGCCTACGGGCTGGACCGCCGGATCGTGAACAAGGTGCTGGACGAGGGCGCCATCTGCCGACGCGAGGGCATCCCGATCACGACGTTCATGATCGCGAGGGACCCGTACCTCCAGGGCTTCGTGCGCGAGCTCACGGACGTGAACCAGGGCCGCGCCTACTACGCCGGACTGGACGAGCTGGGAGGGTTCCTGTTCGAGGACTACGTCCGCAACCGGCGCAAGACGGTCCGCTAGCCGCCGCGCGCTGGCGGCCCGGATGGAGCGCGCGGGAAGGAGGCCGCCGCGGCGGCGCCCGATCTTACCGTCCTGCCGCCGCCGCTCCCTATGTACCTCGTCGCCGCGTTCTACCGCTTCGCCTCGCTCCCGGACTTCGCGGACCTCCGCGCTCCGCTCCTCGACCTCGGCCGCCAGCGGGCCGTGACCGGGAGCATCCTCCTCGCCGCCGAGGGCGTCAACGGCACCATCGCGGGGGAGGAAGACGCCGTCCGCGCCGTTCTCGCGCACCTCCGCGCGGACGACCGGCTGGCAGCGCTGGAGCACAAGGAGTCGTGGGCGGAGGCGCAGCCGTTCCGGAAGTTCAAGGTCCGCCTCAAGCGCGAGATCGTGACGATGGGCGTGCCGGAGCTGGACCCCAACGAGACGGTCGGGACGTACGTGCCGCCGACGGAGTGGAACGATCTCATCTCGCGCGAGGACGTGGTGCTCATCGACGCGCGGAACGACTACGAGGTGGCGATCGGGACGTTCGAGGGCGCTATCGACCCGCAGACGGCGTCGTTCCGGGAGTTGCCGGCGTGGCTGGACGAGCAGGAGGCGCTCGCAGAGAAGCCTCCCGTCGCGATGTTCTGCACGGGCGGGATCCGGTGCGAGAAGTCCACGGCGCTCCTTCGGTCGCGCGGTTTCGAGGAGGTCTACCACTTGCAGGGCGGCATCCTGAAGTACCTCGAAGAGGTCCCGGCTGAGGAGAGCGCGTGGCGCGGCGAGTGCTTCGTGTTTGACGAGCGCGTGAGCGTCACGCACGGGCTGGAGCCCGGCCGGTACTCCATGTGCCGCGCCTGCGGAGATCCCGTCGCGCCGGAGGACGAGGCGCACCCGCGGTACGAGCGCGGCGTGAGTTGCCCGCGCTGCTTCGAGCGCTACACGGACGAGGACCGCGCCCGCTTTCGCGAGCGCCAGCGCCAGATGGACGCGGCCGCAGAGTGACCGTTCGGCTGGCGGCGCCCGTCGGCAGGCCCCGCCAGCGCGGCGGGGTCATGAGTCCGAGGCCGTGGTCATGCCGTAGAGCGCCGTCGGCTGCACGCCGTACGCCTTGGCGTCGTCGTTCTGCGGGAGGGGGAGGAGGCGCGTGTCGTAGCTGAGGGCCGGCGCGAAGTTCTGGATCGCGACGGTCCCGCCGTCCGTGTTCATCCCGAACATCCGGCGCACGTCGTTGAGCACGCTGACCTCCGCCTGCACGTCGCCGGAGTTGACGCCCTGCAGCGGGAGCAGCACGACGGGGATCTCTGGGTTGAAGGCCACGTTGCCCGCGAGGTCGGCGTCGTAGTCGTCCTCCACGTCCTCCAGGCTGAGCACGCGGTACGTCGGGCTGGTCCCGAACTTGCCGACCATCACGGCCGCGCCCGGCTCGCCGTCTCCCCAGAGCGCGCCGTTGCCGAAGAACAGGTTCTCGCGGATCGCGATATCGTCCGGCATCCGGTTCAGCGGCCAGTCGTGCTGGAAGACGCCGCCGGAGTTGTACGCGAACAGGTTGCGCTCGAAGACCAGTTCGCGGAAACTGTCGCGGTGGTACAGCTCCACCGTGCCGACGTTGGACGAGGTGTTGTCCGGGTTGTACGGCCAGTTCAGGATGAACGAGTTGTGGCGCACGACGAGCCGCCCGCCCCGGTCGGAGATCGTGCGCCCGTAGATCTTCGTCTCCAGGCAGATCAGGTTGTTCAGGAAGAAGTTGTTGACGAGGTGGACCTCCGCGTCCGGAGAGGCCGGCGACCACGTCAGGTCGATCGCGCGGCGGTCGCCGTTGAGGAAGATGTTGTCCGCGAAGGTGACCCGCTCCGACACCATCCGGCCCATGGAGACGATGGTCATGTGCCGGCTTTCGCCCTTCTTGATGCTGTTGGTCTGCGCGTCGTAGGCGTTGGAGGGGGCCGCGTCCAGCAGGAGGCCGCTCACGATGAGCTCGCGCAGCTGCGTGCCCTGCTCGAACTGAAGGATTGCGCCATCGCGGCCGTAGATGGTCTGGAGGCGGACCGGCAGGCCGAACGGCTGGCGGCCGTTGAACTGCTCGTTGTAGCCGCCCATGATCTGGAGCGTGCCGCTGGCGTTGTCCACCGGGGGCACCTTCCAGACGCCCGTCCCGAACTGGCCGTCGTACGTGCCCTCCGCGATGAGCACCATCACGGTCCGGTTGCCGCCCTCGTTGAGGAGCTCCGCGGCCTTGTTCAGCCCGCGCCACAGCTTCCGTTCCGCGAAGACGGAGGCGTCGTTCGCGTTGGACTGCGCGAAGGCGTATGCGGGCGTGTCCCGCGGCGCGACGAGCACGGCGAACGTGTTGACGTCGGACTGTGCGCGGGAGAGCGCGAGGTGCGCGTCGGCGGTCGGGGAGTCGGCGAGCGGCGTGGCCTGAGCGAAGCCGACAGCGGCGAGGAGGAACAGGGCGAGGAGCAGGCGCATGGGGAGGGCGGGGAGTCTTCCCGTCCATACGTCAGGCGCGGCGCGGAGGGACCACGCGGGTTCTCACCGCCGCCGGTCGCGATCTTGCCCCTCCCACCCCGCGCGTATGTCTGTCCGCCCCAAGAAGAGCCTCGGCCAACACTTCCTCGCCGACCCCGACGCGGTCCGCGCCATCGTGGATGCGGTGCAGGCGCCGCCGGAGGCGGGCGTTGTGGAGATCGGTCCGGGCGAGGGCGCGCTGACGGGGGCGCTCGTGCGGCGGTACCCCGGCATGGTGGCGCTGGAGGTGGACCGCGAGTCCATCGCGCACCTGGAAGGGCGCTTCCCCGCGCTCGACGTCCGCCAGCAGGACGTGCTCGAGGCGGACTGGCGGACGCTGCGGGTGGAGGCATCGGAGGCGGAGGCGCCGCTCTACGTGGTGGGCAACCTCCCCTACTACATCACCTCGCCCATCCTCTTCGCGCTGCTGGACGCGCGCGAGCACGTGGCGCGGGCCGTCGTGATGATCCAGAAGGAGGTGGCCGAGCGGCTCGTGGCGGAGCCGGGGAGCAAGACCTACGGCACGCTCTCCGTCTACTTCGCGCTGTTCGCCGACCGCGAGTGGGTGATCGACGTGGGCCGCGAGGCGTTCCGGCCGCCGCCGAAGGTGGAGAGCGCGGTCGTCGCGCTGACGTTCGCTCGGGAGGGGAGCGTGAAGGATCCGGGGGTAGCTTTCAACTCCCTCCAGCGGGTCGTGCGGGCGGCGTTCGGCCAGCGCCGCAAGATGATGCGGAACAGCCTCAAGCCTCTCGCTTCTGAGACCGGCCGCGAGGTCCCGGAGTGGGCCGCGCGGCTCCGCCCGGAGCAAGTCTCCCCGGACGACTTCGTCCGCCTCACCGCGCACTTCTTCCCCGACTCGCCCCGTGACTGAGCCCGCCGTCCCGACCGCCCCCGCGCCCATCGAGGTGGACGAGGAACTCGTCCGCAACGTGGCGGCGCTCGTGGAGGCAGACGCGCGCGGCATGGTGCTCAACCTCGTCGCGGACCTCCGGTCGGCGGACCTCGCGCGGCTCGTCTCGCACCTCCCCCTCGGCGACGCCCGCCAGCTCGTCGGGTGGTTGCCGCCCGACCCGCTGGCGGACGTGTTGCCCGAGTTGGAGAGCTCGCTCCGCGGCGAGCTCCTGGACGACTTCTCGGCGCCCCAGATCGTCAAGCTGCTGGACCGGCTGGAGACGGACGATCAGGCCGACGTGCTGGGCGACCTCGCGGAGACGGACGCCGAGACCGTCGAGGCCGTCCTGCCCCAGCTGGAGGACTCGCTCGACGTCCGCCAGCTGCTCACGTACGACGAGGAGACGGCGGGCGGCCTCATGTCCACGGAGTACGTCGCCGTGCGCGCGGAGGCGACCGTGGCCGAGGCGACTGAGGAGGTCCGCCGCTGCGCCGAGACCATCGACCCGGTCTACGTGGTCTACGCCGTGGACACGCGCGGCGCGCTCGTCGGCGTGGTGCCGCTCAAGCGGCTGCTGCTCTCCCGCGCCCGCGCCCGGCTGGCGGACCTCGCGGAGGACGACGTGGTCACGGTCACGCCCGACGTGGACCAGGAGGAAGTCGCGCGGATCATGGAGCGGTACGACCTGATCGCGCTGCCGGTGGTCTCGCGGGACAACCGCCTGCTCGGCCGCATCACCATCGACGACGTGGTGGACGTGATCCGCGAGGAGGCGGAAGAGGACCTCCAGCGCGCCGTGGGCATTACGGGCGAGGAGGAACTGTCCTCCGGCGTGTTCGCCGTCTCGCGAGGCCGCCTCGTGTGGCTGCTGCTCGGGCTGGCCGGCGCGTACGTCTCCGGGCTCGTGATCGTCGGGTTCGAGGAGGCGTTGCAGGTGGCGCCCGTGCTCGCGCTGTTCATCCCCATCGTGATGGCGATGGCGGGGAACGCGGGCATCCAGAGCTCCGCCATCGCCGTGCAGGGCCTGGCCAGCGGCGACCTCTGGCGCTCCGATTTGGTGCGGCGGATCGGGAAAGAGCTGGGCGTCGCGCTGATCAACGGCGTGGTGCTGGCGGTCGCGCTCGGCGTGATCGTGGTCGTGAGCGGTTTCGGAGACGACACGCAGCGGCTGGCGCTCACCGCCGGGCTCGCGCTCCTCTTCGTCATCGTGCTCTCCACGCTCGTCGGCGCGACGGTGCCGCTGGCGCTCTCCCGCGTCGGCATCGACCCCGCGCTCGCGATGGGGCCGTTCATCACCGTCTCCAACGACATCCTCGGCCTGCTCGTCTTCTTCTTCGTCGCGACCGTCCTCTACCTCTGAGGCCGGCCACCGGCCTTGCTCATGTCCACTCTCACCGCCAGCCGCACGGGCACGACCGTCGCCATCGCGGCGGAGTCCCTCACCACCTTCGAGGACACGCGCCTCCCGTTCGAGAACGACGCGGCGGCAGAGAAAATCTTCCCGGTGGAGACCGTCCAGGGCACGGCCTACGTGGGCGTGGTGGGCTACGTCGCGCACTTCCTCGTGCTCCAGCAAGCGCTCGGCGACTTCGCCGCGAGCGAGGAGGGCCTGGACCTGGGCTCGCGCGAAGCGGTCTTCGAGACGTTCCGCCAGCTGCACCCCATCCTGAAAGAGGCGTACTACCTGCTCCCGGAGTCCGGGCAGGAGGGCGACCCGTACGAGTCCAGCCAGGTCAGCGTCCTTATCGCCAGCCCCGGCGGCATCTTCGGCGTGTACGACATGCGCGAGGTGCACGCGTACCGCCGCTTCTGGGCGATGGGCTCCGGCTTCCCGTACGCGCTCGGCGCGATGTGGGAGGCGTACGACCGGCTCGGCGCTCGCGCGCTGGCGGAGCGGGGCGTCGAGGCCGGAATCGCGTTCGACCGGTCCAGCGCGGGGCCCGTGCTGAGCTTCGAACTGGAGCTGGCGACGGACGACTAGCGGCGGCGCACGATCACGTTCGTGGCCCTCGCCAGCGTGGCGACGGTCCCATCCGGCAGCGTCAGCTCCGCATCGATGATCACCTGGCGTTCGGAGACGAGCGTCACGCGCGCCTTGATCTCAAAGCTCTCCGCGTCCTCCGGGATCGGGCAGAGGTAGGTCAGCTGCAGTTGCGTCGTGGACGACGGCGGCGCGGCCATGTAGCTCAGCGGGCCGATCACGTTGTCCATCGCCATCGCGATGGCGCCGCCCTGCATGTGAGCCATCGGGTTCTGCCAGCGCTCCTGCACGGGGAAGCGGACGCGCATGGAGGCGCCGCGTCCGTCCGCGTCGCCCGGTGAGTAGTCCAGCGGCTCGGCCCCCATCTCGTGAAAGACTGGCGGCGGAAGCTTCAAGCCGCCCGCGCCCTGGGCGGCCATTTTCTGGAGCGCGGCGGCGAAGGCGGGATTCGTCGGCGTGGACATGCAGGTGGGCATCGCGCCCCGCCGACCCCAACCGCCAGCGGGGCTAGAGGACGCCGAGGCGCGCGAGGATGTCGTCGGTGAGGCGGTCCAGGCGGCGCTGGTTGACGCCGAGGTCGCTGCGGCCCGCGCGGCTGGCGCTTCGGAGGTGCAGCACGGACTGGCCGTCGGGGCCGGCGGTGACCTCCAGCGCGAGGTCGTCTGTGAACGGCCCGATCTTGTACGTGGCACGGAGGCCGCCCTGCGTGAGCGAGAGCTCGTCGGCGCGGCCGGTCAGGAGGCCGCGGTCGCTGCGGACGGCGGCCTCAGCCACGCGGCGGACCGTTTCAGCGTTCGCCGGGATGGCGCGCGAGAGCCGGGCGCAGTTGGGGTACGGACCGCACGAGGGCAGCGGGGAGTCCGCGCCGTCCACCTCGGGGCGCGAGCCCATCCGGTGCGACGCCAGCATCCCGACGCCGCCGAGCGCGAGGGCGGTCAGGAAGAAGCGTTTCACAGGGAGACCTGCGTCGTCGGCACGCCCGGTTCGGCCGCTTCGAACTCGTTCTGCTCGTTGTACTTCGAGGGGCACTTCACGAGGATGTGCTCCGCGACGAAGACGTCGCCGTCCATGCGGCCGTCCACGACCACCTTCTCGGCGTCCTCGAAGTTGGCGGGCTTCGGGTTGGCGTAGACCACCTGGCGCGTGGCGCCGGCCTCGTCCGCCATCGCGAACGTGAACGTGTTGCTCTCGGGGTCGTAGGAGGCGGCCGGATCTTCCAGCCACATCCCCACGACGTGCGCGCGGCGGCCACTCTCGGTGGCCTCGGCGAACGTCTCGTACCCGGCGACCTGATCGCCGAAGGAGCGGACGACGAAGAACCCGAACACCCCGAGCAGGGTGAGGAGGATGAGCGTCTTGGGCTTCATGTCAGGAAACGAGGACCAGGTGCAAGGTAGGGAGGTCGCGTGAGGTCAGGCGTCGAGCCGGTCCAGCTCGCGCTCCACGCGCGAGAGGCGGCGCTCGGTCCGCCAGAGCAGCAGCGCGATGCCGATCCACACGACGAGCACGACCGCCAGCACGACGGGCAGCTTGTCGTCGGCGAGCATCACGCGCTCCAGGGGCTGGACGGCCTGGCTCGTCTGGACGGCGGCCGTGTCCAGCACGGCGATGGTGGTGTCGGCCTGCATCGGTGTGCTAGTCGAGGTCGGAGGCGAGGGCGCGTTCCAGCCGGAGCTCGGCGGCGGCGGCGCGGACGCGGAGGGTGTAGATCCACCAGCCCAGAAGGAGGAAGCCGACGGCGGCGGCGTAGAACACCCACCGCATCTCGCTGGCGATGTCCATCTGGCTGAACGCCGGGTTGCCCTCGGCGCCGGGGTGGAGGCTGGACATCCGCCGCGGCAGCACGTACGTCAGGAACGGCAGGAGGGCGGTGGCGAAGAGGGCGTAGACCGCCGCCAGCCGCCCGCGGCGCCGGGGCTCGTCCACGCTCCCGCGCAGCACGAAGTACGCGCCGCCGATGAGGAGTTGGACTGCCACAAGGTTCTGCCGTGGCTCGGGGCTCCACCACAGGCCGGTGCCCTGGTACCACGTGAATCGCGCCCAGACCACGCCGGTCACGATCGCGATCACGCCGAACCCGGTAGCGACGAGCCACGCCTGCTCCGCGCGGACATCGTGGATGCGGCGGCCCGTGCGGAGGTAGCGCCACGAGTGCCACGCGCCGACGAGGCTGCCCGCGTAGAGCACGAACCACATCGGGACGTGGAAATACAGGTTGCGCGCCGTCTGCTCTAGGATGGGCAGATTCGAGATCTCCCCGAGGATGCCGAGGCAGACGACGACGGTCACCCACACGGTGACCACCACGCCGAAGACGCGGTAGAGGGGGCCGGGAGGGCGGAGGGCGAGATCGTCGCGGTCCATGTTGGTCGGGGCGGACCGCTCCAACGGCCCGGGGGCAGGAAAGTGCTGCCCCAACGGGTTAGAGACCGTGAAACCGGATGGAGGACGGAGCCGCGTACCGCCCCCGCCAGCCGGACGCTGGCGGCGTTACCGAGCGAGCGCCGGGGAGCGCTCCAGCGCCTCCGCGGCCTTGCGAGCGGCTTCGGCGACGGCAGGGAGGTCGCAGGATGCGGCGTGTTTCCCCAACTCCCGGATGCGGGCGGCGTCGGGCAGACGCATCTCGAGGGGATCCAGAGGATCCGTGCACCCCCGCTGCGGGGGGAACGAAGTGACGGCCATGGGGTCGTGGTGGGGGCGGGTGCAACCACGCGCTCCGCGTCCTCTCGTATCCGTCAGCGGACCCCGGCCTCGGGCGTCCGTTTTTGGCCTACAGCAACAGTCCCGACTCCATGTCTCTCCCCGATCTCTCCGGCGCCTCCGTCCTCATCACTGGCGCCTCACGTGGCCTCGGCCGCTCCATCGCTGTCCTGTTCGCGCAACGCGGCGCGCATGTCACGGGCCTCGCGCGATCCGCCGACGACCTCGCGGAGACCGGGCGCGAGGTCGAAGCCGCTGGCGGCACCTTCCTGCCCATCGAGGCTGATCTGACGGTCGGGGAGTCCGTGCTCGGCGCGTTCGAGACGTTCGAGCGTGAGGTCGGGCGGCTGGACGTGCTCGTCAACAACGCCGGCCTCGGCCGCTTCGCGCCAGTAGACGAGCTCTCGCTGGACGACTGGAACCGGCAGGTGGACCTCAACCTCACCGGGGTCTTCCGCGCCACCCGTCAGGCCGTCCCGATGATGCTCGCGAACGAGAGCGCCGGGATCGTCAAGGGGCACATCGTCAACGTGGCCAGCATCGCGGGACTCATCGGCAACCCGCAGCTGAGCGCCTATAACGCGACCAAGTTCGGCCTCCGCGGTTTCTCGGAGTCCACGATGAAGGAGTTGCGGCCCAAGGGGATCCGCGTGACGTGCATCTACCCCGGCAGCATCGACACGGAGTTCGCGAGCGACGCCGGCCGCGAGGGCAACCCCCACGCGATGACGGCGGAGAGCGTGGCCGCCTCCGTCCTCCACGCCGTCGAGATGCCCGAGGGCACGCTCGTCTCGGAGATCGTGATGCGCCCGATGCAGGTGGGCTGAGCCCGCCCCGCTGGCGGACGCTCTGCACGAGGGCTCGGCCGGCGTCGCGCCGGGAGGCACCGCCAGCGCCTCACCCGCCGACGCGGTAGAGCATCGTGCGGCGGCCCGTGACGGGGCTGCGGAGGCGGAGCGTATCGCCGGTCACCCGCGCGACGAAGCGCTCCGCGCCCTGCGCGTCCTGCAACGTCAGCAGCGAGTCCGCTTCCACGCGGTAGCGCGCGCCGTACGTCTGGGCGGCTCCGGCCGGCGGGCGGACCACGATCTGCGCCCGGCCGTCGGCGAAGAAGGTGTAGCGCGTCGTGATGCCGTCCTCGCGGACGCTCGCCTGCCGCCACGTGCCGACGAACTCCGCCCCGGAATCTGAGCACGCGCTGAGCGCGAGGGCGCTCGTGAGGAAGAGGGCGGAGAGGAGGCGGGGCATCCGGGTAACTTAGCCGCCCGCCACCCCGCTTTCGATGCTGCTGGACACTCCCGTCACCGCCTTCCTCCTCGTCCTCAACGGACTCATCGGCGCGTACACGCTGTTCGTGGACCCGAGCCTGATCGGGAAGTGGGCGTTCCGGCCCTACGTCGTCCGCCAGCGGCGCGAGATGGGGCGGTGGCTGACGGCCGGGTTCGTGCACGTCGGGCTGGCGCACCTCTTGTTCAACACGATCACGCTGTTCTACTTCGGGCCGGCGGTGGAGTACCTGCTCGGCCCGTGGCGCTTCCTCCTGATCTACCTCGGGAGCGACCTCGCCGCGAACGCGCTGACCTACTGGCGCCACAAGGACGACCCGAACTACTCGGCCGTCGGCGCCAGCGGGGCGATCTCGGGCGTGCTCTTCTCCGTGGTCCTGTGCGCGCCGCTGGAGACGTTCTACGTCTTCTTCGCGCTGCCGATGCCAGCCATCGTGTTCGCCGTTCTCTACGTCGTGCTCTCCGTCTACGCCTCCAACCAGGGCGGCGGACGGATCGCGCACGAGGCGCACCTGGGCGGCGCGCTGGGCGGCGTGGTGCTGACCATCCTGCTCTACCCGGCGGTGGTGAGCATCTTCTTCCGTCAGCTCGGGCTGGGGTAAACGGGAAGGGATTGGCGCGTGGATCTCTGCGACGCTACCGTGCAGGCCGGTTCCATTCCACGCCTGTGCCCGTCCGTTCCGTCGTCCTCCTGCTCGCCGCGCTGGCGGTCGCGGCGTGCGACTCCGGCACGCCCGAGGTCAGCTCCTTCGAGGCCTCCATCACCGGCGACGTCGTCCGCCAGTTGTCCGGACCCGCGGGGCTGCAGGACTGCTCCGGTGCGGACGATCCCACGTTCTGCATCGAGATGGTGCCGGGCGGGTTCGGCGTGGAAGGGCTCCGGCTCCGGTCGGAGGGCCTCGCGATCACGGAGCGCGGGACGTACGCCCTCGGCGCGACACGCGGCGGGATGATCAGCCTTGCGTACTCCAGCCCGGGCGGGCAGTTCGTCGCAGAGTCTGGGACCGTGGAGGTCACGCGCTTCTCGGACGACTACGTGACCGGCACCTTCACCGCCGATCTCCGCTCGGAGACCGGAGACGCCTCCCTCACCGTCCAGGGACGCTTCGACGCGCTGCCGCCGGACCTTTCCATCCTCTACTGATGCGCCTGGCCCTGCTTCTGTTCACTCTCGTCGCGCTGGCGGCGTGCGACTCCGGCGGGATGGAGTCGGAGCTCGGTTCCTTCGATGCCGCCTTCTCCGGCGAGCACGAGGAGCGCGTCGAGGGCATCGCGACGTACCTCTGGGAGTCCTCCAGCACCGGACCCGGGCTCACCCTCTCGATGAACGTGCAGGAGGAGGGGCTCGGCCGGCGGTTCACGCTCGCCGATCCAGAGGGGCTCATCGCGACCACCAGCGGGAGCGAGTTTACACTCGGGAACGGCGCGTCCCTTTCGCTTCACTACACCGATTCCCGCTCGGGAACCGAGACCGGGCTCCGGGCGATCGCGGGCACGGTCACGATCGACCGAGTGGAATCGGACCGGATCGTCGGCTCCTTCGAGGCGACGATGGGGCCCCTCTACGAGTACCAGTCGGGCGGCGGGACGCGCGTCGAAGGCTCGTTCGAGGCGGTTTACGCCGGTTACACGTCCTACTAGAGCCCCGCGAGGCGGAGCACGTCGGCCCAGTCCGAGGTGGCGCGGGTGCCGTGCTCCTCGTGCGCGGGATCGCCGTTCCACCAGACCACGGACCACCCCGCCGCGACTCCGCCTTCCACGTCGGACTTGAGCGAATCGCCGACGTACAGGATCTCTTCCGGCGCGACGCCGGCGCGCTCGGCCGCCAGCTGGAAGGTGGGCAGGTGCGGCTTCCACGTCCCGATCTCCTCCGCGATCAGCAGCGCGTCCGGCTGGCAGTGCGCCTCGATCTCCGGGAGCTTCGCGAGCTTGGCCCGCTGCTGCTCCTGAAACCCGTTCGTCAGAATGCCGACGGGCAGCGCCTCGGCGATGGCGTGGAACGCCTCGCGCGCGCCGTCTGACCACTGCCAGTGCGCGCCGTAGCGGTCGAGGTAGGTATCGCTGGCGCGGTCCGGGTCCAGCGAGCGCACGCCGAGGGCGTCCAGCGTGTGCGCGAACCGGAGCCGTTTGAGCTGCGCCTTGGTGATCTGTCCGAGGCCGTAGTCACGCCAGAGGGGCCCGTTGTGCTGGCGGTACGTGCTGTGGAGCGTCTCGAACCCGACCGCCCCGAAGTGCTCGGCCGACTGGCGGTGGAGGTCCGCCAGCGCGCGGCGCTCGGCCTCGCGGTGGTCGAGCAGCGTGTCGTCGAGGTCGAAGTAGACGAAGCGGGGGCGCATGGGGAAGCGGAAGGCGGAGCGCTGAGGTAGCGGGGGGAAGCGACGGGGGTGTGGCAGCGGCTCGCGCCTACCCCTTCGCGCCGAAGTCCATCTCGAACATCGCGTACTCCTTGTCGCGAGCGCAGCCCAGCTTCTCCAGCGAGTTGACGAGCGGCTTGTTCACGTCCAGCACCCAGCTGAGCTCGGCGGCCTCGTAGCCCTTCAGCCGCCCGTTCACGATGGTCTGGTGGATGAGCAGCGCGTCCGTGCCGAGGTGCCGGAAGTCCGGGAGCACGCCCATGAGCGCCATCCGGATCTCGTAGATGCCGCCGGCCTTGATCGTCGCGAGGAGCTTGGGGAGGCCGGTGGGCAGGAGGCGGCCGCGCGGCAGCTTCTTCAGCGCGCGGTTGAGGTTCGGCAGGCTGGCGGAGAACGCGACCGGGCGCCCGTCCATCTCGGCGAAGAGGAACAGGTCCGGCTCGATGACCGGCTTGAGTTCCTTCGCGAGGTGCAGCGCCTCGTGCTCCGTGTACGGAACGTGGCCCCAGTTCTCGGCCCAGGCCACGTTGTAGATGTCCATCGCCGCCGCGATGTCCTCGTCGAACCGCTTCATGTCCAGCGAGCGGACCGTCAGTCCCGGGTTGCGCCGCTGCACGATCTGCGCGCCGCGCGCCATCCGGCTGTCGTTGATGTACGCCTCGTGGACGTAGAACGCCCACATCGTCATCGCGCGAGAGAAGCCGTAGCGCGCGAGGTAGTCCTCGTAGAACGGGAAGTTGTAGGGCAGGAGGATGCTCGGCGGGCGGTGGTAGCCGTCCACGAGGAGGCCCGCCACGTCGTTCATCGTGGGGTTGGTGGGGCCGCGGACGCCCGTGAGTCCCTTGCCGCGCAGCCAGTCGCTCGCGGCGTCCAGCAGCGCCTCCGCTACGTCGTAGTCCTCGATCGTCTCGAAGAAGCCGAAGAAGCCGTTGCCATCGGCGTACTTCTCCAGGTGCTTCCCGTTGACGATCGCCGCGATGCGGCCGACCGTGCGGCCGTTCTGCTCGGCGAGGAACAGCTCGATCTCGCCGTGCTCGAAGAACGGGTTCTTCTTCGGGTTGAGCACGTTCGCCTGGTCCATCCGGAGCGGCGGCACGAAGTGCGGCGCATCCTGGTAGTGCGCGTACGGGAAGTCGAGGAAGGCGCGGCGGTCAGCGGAGGAGCGGACGCGGCGGACGGTGACGGGCATGGGCGGGGGGGAAGCCGCGCGAAGGTACCGAGCGCCGTGTGCTTCGCTCCGCTCGGCTGGCGGGCGCCGCCAGCGGGGCGGAGTTGCACCGAGACGGGGCATCGTCGTAGCGTGCCTCGTCCTTCACCCACCCTTCGCAATGGCTCTTTCCGTCGGTGTCCCGCGCGAGTCCGCGCCCGGAGAGGCCCGCGTCGCCCTCGCGCCCGACGCCGTCAAGCGGCTCGTGCGGAAGGGCTGCGAGGTGATCGTGGAGCGGGGCGCGGGCGAGCCCGCGTTTCTCTCGGACGGTGTCTTTGAGGCTGCGGGCGCCCGCCTCGGCACGCGAGCCGAGGCGCTCGGGTGTGAGGCCGTCGCGACCGTCGCGGGGTTGGGGCACGCGGACCTCGGCGCGATCCGCGAGGGCGCGGTCGTGATCGGGATGCTGCGCCCGCTCGACGACCCCGAGCCCGTCCGCCAGCTGGCGGCGCGCGGCGCCACGGCCGTCGCCATGGAGCTCGTGCCCCGCACCTCGCGCGCGCAGCGGATGGATGCGCTTTCCGCGATGAGCACTGTTGCGGGGTACCGGGCGGCGCTCCTGGCAGCGCTGCACCTCCCGCGCTTCTTTCCCCTCCTGACGACGGCAGCCGGGACGGTCCGGCCGGCGCGCGTGCTCGTGATCGGCGCGGGCGTGGCGGGGCTCCAGGCGCTCGCAACCGCCCGAAGGCTCGGCGCGGTGACGGCGGCGTACGACGTGCGCGAGGCGGCGCGCGAGCAGGTGGAATCCGTCGGCGCCAGCTTCGTGGAACTGGACCTAGACGCGGGCGATCAGGAGGACGCGGGCGGCTACGCCAAAGCCCTCGCGGCCGACCAGCAGGCCCGCCAGGTCGCGGCGCTCGCGAAGGTGCTCCCCGAGTACAACGCGGTCATCACGACCGCGCTCATCCCGGGACGCGCTGCCCCACAGCTCATCACCGCCGACGGGCTGGCGGGCATGATGCCCGGGTCCGTGATCGTGGACCTCGCGGCGGCGAACGGCGGCAACGTGGACGCCTCGCGCCCGGACGAACCCGTTGTCTCGCACGGCGTCACGGTCCTCGGCCCGACCAACCTCCCGGCCGAGATGCCGACGCACGCCAGCGAGATGTACGGCCGCACCGTTGCCGCCTTCCTCCTGGAGTTCCTGGACGACGACGGCGCGCTCCACCTCGACCCGGACGACGAGATCGTGGCGGGAGCCGTGGTGGCGCGGGGCGGCGAGATCGTCCACCCGCGCGTGCTCGCCGCCCTGGAGCCCGCCACCCCCTGACCTCGCGCGACTGGCGCTTCTGCTCATGGACCTCTCGCTCCTCGTCGTCTTCGTGCTCGCGTCCTTCCTCGGCTTCGAACTCATCTCGAAGGTGCCGGCCACGCTGCACACGCCGCTCATGTCCGGCTCCAACGCCATCAGCGGCATCACGCTCGTCGGCGCGATCCTGGTCGTGGGCGGGACGGATGCGCCGTGGGCCAAGTGGGTCGGCTTCGCCGCGCTCGTCCTCGCGACGGTCAACGTGGTCGGCGGCTTCCTCGTGACCGACCGGATGCTGGAGATGTTCAAGCCGCGCGAGTCCCCGCCGGCGTCGTCCGCCAGCGGCTCCAACGGAACGGCGCGATGACGACGCTCACGACCCTCGCCTACCTCGTCGCCGCGAGCCTCTTCATCGTCGGGCTCAAGCGGCTGGCGTCGCCGCGGACCGCGCGAGGCGGCAACCGGATGGCGTCGCTCGGGATGTTCGTCGCCGTGGTGGCGGCGCTCGTCAGCCAGGGGATGCTGAGCCCCGTGGAACTGGCGGCGGGGCTGGCGCTCGGGGGCGCGATCGGGCTGTGGCTTGCGCGGTCCACGGAGATGACCTCGATGCCCGAGTTGGTCGCGGCGTTCAACGGATTCGGCGGGGCCGCGAGCGCGCTCGTCGCGGGGGCGGAGGTGCTGCGCGCGGGCGGTACGCCGTACCGCGAGTACACCGAGGCGGGCGAGACGCTCACGCTCGTGCCGGACCTCGGGCCGGCGGATCTCGCCGTCGTGGCCGTGTCCGTCCTGATCGGCGCGGTGACATTCTCCGGTTCGTTCGTGGCGTGGGGCAAGCTGCGTGGGCGCTCCCTCGACTCGTTCCCCGGCATCCGGCTCGTCTCCATCGCCATCGCGCTGGGCGTGATCGCCGCCGCCGTCCTCCTCACGATCTCGGGCGAGAGCGGCAACCCAGAGATGCCGCCGCTGCTCCTCGCCGCGCTCGCGGTCGGGGCGTTGCTGCTCGGCGTGGTTCTCGTGCTTCCCATCGGCGGCGCGGATATGCCCGTCGTCGTCGCGCTTCTCAACTCGTACTCCGGGCTGGCGGCGGCCGCGACCGGGTTCGTGCTGGGCAACGTGGCGCTCGTGGTCAGCGGCGCACTCGTCGGCGCGAGCGGGTTGATCCTGACGCGCATCATGTGCGACGCCATGAACCGCTCCCTCGCGAACGTCCTCCTCGGCGGGTTCGGCGCCGAGGCCTCGTCGGGCGGCTCCGCCAGCGGGGCGGAGGAGGAGCGGCCCGTCCGCCGCACCACGCCGGACGACGTAGCGGTGATGATGAGCTACTCGCAGCGCGGCTACGGGCTGGCGGTCGCGCAGGCGCAGCACGAGTGCCGCGAGATGGCCGACCTGCTGGCGGACGAGGGCGTGGAGGTGGTCTACGCGATCCACCCGGTCGCGGGCCGGATGCCGGGCCACATGAACGTGCTTCTCGCCGAGGCGAACGTGCCGTACGACCAACTCGTGGAGGCCGAGGAGGCCAACCCGGACTTCCCGCAGACCGACGTCGTGCTCGTCGTGGGCGCGAACGACGTGGTCAACCCCTCAGCGCGCGAGGACCCCGAGAGCCCGATCTACGGCATGCCCATCCTCAACGTGGACGAGGCGCAGCAGGTGATCGTGCTGAAGCGGAGCATGAGCACGGGGTATGCGGGCATCCAGAACCCGTTGTTCTTCAAGGACAACACCCAGATGCTCTTCGGCGACGCGAAGGCGAGCCTCAAGGCCATCGTGGAGGAACTCAAAGCGCTGCAGCCGGCATGAGCGAGGGGCTCCTCATCGCGACGGCCCTCCTCGGGGTCCTGATCCTCTTCCCCGCGTTCTGGTCCCTGGTCGTGTGGCTCGTCGGAGCGCCGTGGCGAGGGCTGGCGCGGGACTATCCCGCGGAGTCCTGGCCGGAGGACGGCTACCGCCTGTCGATGCAGAGCGCCTCGGTCGGGCTCGCGAACTACGGGAACTCCCTCACGGTCCTGGCGACGGAGGAAGGGCTCTATCTCCGCCCGATGTGGGCGTTTCGCGTCGGCCACCCACCCATCCACATCCCGTGGGAGGAGGTGAAGCGCGTGGAGTCCGCGTTCCTCTTTGGCAAGCGGGTGCGGCTCACCAACGGCCAGACGCTGACCGTCCACGGCCGCCTCGCGAAGTCCATCCTCGCCGCCGTCGAGGCACACGACGCTGCGCTGGCGGCGAGCGCCAGCGGGGAGAGCCCGGACGCCGAGGCCCTGAACGACGAGCGGCGGCCCCCCGAGGAGAGCCGCCGCCAGTCGCGAGCGAGGTCCCGTTAGAACGGGAGGTCGTCGTCGGGCGTGAACGAGTAGTCGTCGGACGGGGAGGAGGCCTGCTGCTGCTTCTGGCCGCCGCCGTTGGTGGACTGCCGCTGCGGGCGCTGGTCGTAGGTGTTGCCACCGCCGCCGTAGTTGCCGCCGCCGCCACCGTTGTCGTCGCGGCCGCCGAGCATCTGCATCTCGCGGGCCTTGATCTCGGTGGTGTAGCGGGTGTTGCCGTCCTTGTCCTCCCACTGGCGGGTCTGGAGCTGGCCCTCGATGTAGACCTGGCGGCCCTTCTTGAGGTACTCGCCGCAGATCTCCGCGAGCCGGGCCCACGCCACGATCCGGTGCCACTCGGTGCGCTCCTGGCGCTCGCCGTTCTTGTCGCTCCAGGTTTCGGTGGTAGCGAGGCTGAAGGTCGCGAACCGACCAGCGCCCGTCGATACCTTGCTCGCCCGCGCCGAAGCCGAGGCGGCCGCGCGCTCCGCGGG
>DUBD01000133.1 GCA_012960515.1 Bacteroidota bacterium
ACCCCCTCCTGGCCTCCCCCGTCTGGGGGAGGAGGATCGGAGAGGGGCCCAACGGTCGGCTTCCGTTCCTCACCCGATTCGCCTCCCTTCCTCACGGCCGTGCGGGCACCTCCCCTAGGGGGCGGTGACGATCGCCGAGACCGACCGCCAGTTGGAACGGGGAGCGGGCGGACAGAGAACCTCACGATCAGGCGGGACGCGCAGAACGGATGGAGCCGAGCCCTACGCGCGAACCGGAGCCGAGCGCAGTACCGCCCGTGTGTCCACGAGCACCGCGTCACTCCCCGCGACGGCGTCCCAGTCCAGATCCGAGTGGTCCGTGACCACCACCACCGCGTCCGACTGGCGGAGACCGTCGGCGAGGTCCGTGGAGCGGAGGTCGAAGCCCTCGTGCTCCAGGGAGGGGACGTGCGGATCGTGGTAGAGGACGTCCGCGCCCTTCTCCTGCAGGAGCGCGAGGATGTCCAGGGCCGGGCTCTCGCGCATGTCCGAGATGTCCTTCTTGTAGGCCGCGCCCACCACGAGGATGCGGCTGCCCTTGACCGGCTTGCCGGCGTCGTTGAGCGCGTCCTGCGTCTTCTGCACCCAGTAGGCCGGCATGGCTGTGTTGACCTCACTCGCCAGTTCGATAAAGCGCGCCGTGTAGTTGAGGCTCTTCAGCTTCCACGAGAGGTAGTGCGGGTCGATGGGGATGCAGTGCCCGCCGAGCCCGGGGCCCGGGGTGAACCGCATGAACCCGAACGGCTTGGTGCCCGCCGCGTCGATCACCTCCCACGCGTCCAGGCCCAGCTTGTCGCACATGAGCAGGAGCTCGTTCGCCAGCCCGATGTTGACCGCGCGGAACGTGTTCTCCAGGAGCTTGACCATCTCGGCCGCCTCCGGGGAGGACACCGGCACGAGCGTCTCGATGGCGGTCCCGTAGAGCGCCGTGCCTGCTTCCACGCAGGCCGGCGTGACGCCGCCCATCACCTTCGGCGTGTTGACCGTCGTCCAGTCCTCGCGGCCGGGATCCACGCGCTCGGGCGAGAAGCAGAGGAAGAGGTCCTCGCCCACGGTCAGCCCACTCTCCTCCAGCGCCGGCTGGATGATCTCGCGGGTGGTGCCGGGGTAGGTCGTGCTCTCCAGTACGACCACCATGCCCGGATGGACGTGCGCCTTGATGGCGTCCGTCGCCGCGAGGATGTAGGAGATGTCCGGGTCGCCGGTCTTGCGCAGCGGCGTGGGCACGCAGATGGAGACGCCGTCGCATCCCGCGAGGACGCCGAAGTCCGTCGTGGCGGTGAAGAGGCCGGACTCCACGAGCGGCGCGAGGCGCTCGGTGGGGATGTCCTCGATGTGGGACTCGCCCCGATTGAGGCCGTCCACGACGTCCGCGTTGACGTCGATGCCGACGACCTGGACGCCGGCCTCGGCGAAGACGACCGCCAGCGGCAGGCCCACGTACCCGAGGCCGATGATGCTCAGCCGGGCGGTGTTGCCCTCGATGCGGTCGAGGAGGGAAGCGAGAGCGGGAGAGTCGGAGGTCATAAACGGAAGCAACAGGGGTGCCGGACACGGCTCCGCCGCGTCAGTCCCATGGGGGAGATGACGGGGGATGGGATACGGTGGGGCCCGGCGCGGAAGGTAGCCCGCCCTCTGCGAGGGCCAAGCGAAATCCGAGACGTAACTCCGGCTTAAACGCCGGAAGCGGTTTCAGCCGTCCGCATCGCCCAGTCGGCCGGCACCTGGATGCGGACGGACTGCCGGATGGCGTCCACCGCGATCGTAAGGTACAGGGGCTTCGGGCTCCCCTGCACGGTCCCGCGGGCCCCTTCGAGGGGTCCGTTCGTGAGGATCACGGGCGTTCCGGGCGGCAGCGCCTGCATCGCGATGGCCTCCACGCCCCCGGGGAGGTCCACGAGCGCCCGCAGCGCCGCGATGGTCTCCTCGCGCACCTCCGCCAGCGTGCCGCCGAAGCTCACGGTTTTCACCACCCCCTCGTCGGCGAGCACGTCCAGACGTTCGCGCTCATCCACCCGCGCGAAGAGGTAGCTGGGGAAGAGCGGCTCCTGCACCTTCTTCTTGCGGTCGGACCACTGGCGAAGCACGGTCCGGAGCGGCAGGCACACGTCGATCCCCTGCCGCTCCAGTCGGTCGGCGACCTTTTTTTCGTTGCGGGGCCGCGTGTAGAACGCGCGCCAGACTTTCTTCCGGGGGGCCATGGGGGGAACGGGCAAAGAGGGAAGCTACCGGCCGCGCCCCCCTCCCGTCGCGCCCTCTCCTGCTTCTCCCCTCTCACTCCCACCGCCAGCCGCTGGCGGCGTGTGTGGGACCATCGAGAGTTGCCAGGGGGAAACCGCCCCCTTCAGGGGGCTCCCGCGAAGCGGGTGGGGGTGTTCGAGCAGACATGGGGCTCTGGAGGAGAACACCCTCCGCCCTGCGGGCACCCCCCTCAATGGAGAAGTCACGTTCGGCTGGCGGTTCGCGCCGGCGAGGACTACCGCCAGCCGCTGGCGGCCGGGACGAGCAGAGGAGCGAGGATCGCCGGGAAGAAACCGCCCCCTTCAGGGGGCTCCCGCGAAGCGGGTGGGGGTGTTCGAGCAGGCGCGGGGCTCTGGAGGAGAACACCCTCCGCCCTACGGGCACCTCCCTCAAGGGAGGAGCTACGTTCGGCTGGCGGTTCGCGGAGGGCCACCGCCAGCGTCCCGGAGTAACGAGGACAAAACGCAGGTCTGCTCAGCGGGACGAACAGCGCCTGTTCGGCCGCCCCATCGTACGTTGACCGCATGCTGCCCTACCGTCGCGACCTCACAGGTGTCGCTCGTCGTCTCCGCCGTGACGCGACGGTCCCGGAGCGCCTGCTGTGGTCGCGGCTGCGGCGGCGCCAACTCGGCGTTCGCTTCCTCCGGCAGCGCCCAATCGGGAGCTACGTGGTGGATTTCTACTGCCCCGAGCGGAGACTTGTGATCGAGGTCGATGGACGGAGCCACGACGGACGCGGTGCAGAAGACGCCGCGCGACAGAAGGCTCTCGAGGACCAGGGGCTGACCGTGCTCCGTGTGACCAATGACGAGGTCATCCGGAACCTGGACGGGGTAATCCGGCATCTCCAGGCTTGGCTAGACGAAGAGCCACCGTGACCGGTACCCCCTTAAAGGCTCTCACGAAGCGGGTAGAGGGGCTGCCACGTCCCAGGTTCTGGATGCGAACACCCTCCGGCCGCTCCGCGGCCACCTCCCTCAAGGGAGGCGTTCACGGCCGCAGCCGAGCATCCGTGCTCGACTGGCGGTTCGTCTCAGCGAGGGGGTACGCAGTGGAGGCACCGAAGTGCTGCAACCGCTCAGGCGGGCGCGGAAGCCTGGGATGCAAACCAGCGGACGGTCTCGCGCAGGCCGTCCGCCAGCGGGTGGGTGGGCGCGTACCCGAGGCGCATTCGGGCGCGGTCCGTATCTGCCAGGGAGTGCCGCACGTCGCCCCTGCGGAACGGCCCGAACTGCGGCGCCGGCCACTCCGTCTCCGGGTGGAGCGCGGCCAGTTCGGCCGCGATCTGCGCGTACAGCTGGCGGAGCGTGGTGCGGTCGCCGACGGCCACGTTGAACACGCCCTCCGCCTGCTCGGCAGGCGACAGCGCGGCACGGAGGTTCGCCTGTACCACGTTCGCCACGAAACAGAAATCGCGACTGGTCTCGCCATCCCCGTGGATGGTCGGCGTGCCGCCGTCCAGGAGTTGCCCGATCCACTTGGGGATCACGGCCGCGTAGGCACCGCCGGGGTCCTGCCGCGGCCCGAACACGTTGAAGTAGCGCAAGCCGACGGTCTCCAGGCCATAGTGGTCGCGGAAGGTCTGGGCGTAGAGCTCGTCCACGCGCTTGGAAACCGCGTACGGCGAGAGCGGCGTCCCGATCGCGTCCTCCACTTTCGGGAGCCCCGGGTGGTCGCCGTAGACGGACGACGAGGACGCGTACACCACGCGCGAGACACCCGCGTCCCGG
>DUBD01000134.1:0-2009 GCA_012960515.1 Bacteroidota bacterium
GGCGGCGGCGTGGAGTGGACGCCCGCTGGTGGTCGCCGTGGGGCGCCGTACGTCCAGCTCGTCTCCTACCGACTGGGCGCGTACATGGAAGACGGCCTCGTCAGCATCGACGGTCAGGAGCTCCTGACCCGCGCGCTGACAGGCGGCATCTCCCTGCCCACCCGGTTCTCCAACGCCCGCCTCGACCTCGGCTTCGAGGTCGGGACCCGAGGAGAAACCACCGGCGTTCTCGTGGAAGACCTGTTCTGGCGCGGGACGCTGACCCTAAACTTCGGCGAGCGTTGGTTCGTCCGTCGCCGCATCGGCTAGCCGCGCCCCCTCTCGGCTCGCCCGTCTTGTTCACCCTCCCCGACCTCATGCTTCGCCTCTTCCCCTCGCTCGGCTTTGCCGCGCTGGTGGCAGTGGTGCTCGCGGCCTGCGCCGCGCCGCCGCCCGCCGACACCCCCGTCCTCGACACGACTCCGACCCCGACGGAGACCACCACGTCCTCCAACGGGATCTGCCCGGCCGTCCCCTACTACATCCAGGACAACGCGCGCTCCAACTACAGCCTCGCCGCTGAGTTCTACCGCAACGCGACGGGCGCTGGCGACGACAACCTCCGCGTCCGCACGGACGCGTTCTGCTCCGCCTATACCTACCTCAAGTGGCTGGTGGAGAACGAGCCGCTCTACACCGGCGGCGAGCCGGACGACCGGAATTTCCTCCGCCTCGCGAACGTCTACGAGTTCTTCGCGACGCAAGACAGCGTGAACACCCGCGCCTACCTGGACTCCTCCCTGATGGTCCGTGAGCAGGGGGTGGAGGCGCTCGAGGGCGCTGGTGTCGAGTACGACCAGTACGCTCGCGACCTCCGCGAGGGCTACTTCTTCTACTCCTTCGCCGGCCAGTACGAGGACGCGTCGCAGCGCCAGTTCGAGGCCTTCAACTCCGCATTCGAGGCACAGCCGGACAGCGTGGACGACTGGTACCTCCAGCAGCTCTTCGCCCTCTCGGCAGAGATCTACGAGGACCCGGTCGAGCGCGCGGACTACATCGACCGGATCGTGCCGTACATGGAGGACGCCGCGTTCGCCCAGTACGCCACGCAGATCAGCGAGATCGCGCGCACGCCGCCCGCCAGCCCGACGGGCGGCCTGACCCCGGACCGGATCGGCGAGCTCGTCGCGATGTACCAGACGGACCCGCAGTCGCTCTCCGACGAGGAGAAGCAGCTTCTGTTCGCCGCGTCGAACCAGCTCCCTGAGATCGTGACCGAAGCGGGCGGTGAACCGGAGGCGATCCAGGACACCTACTTCGACTTCGTCGTGGGCCGGATCCTGGAGCAGAACCCGGACCGCCTCGACGCGAGCCAGTACTACGCGCTCTTCCGGCGCTCTTGGCGCCGCGGTGACCGCGATCAGGCCGAGTCCTACTTCAACGAGGCCATCACGAAGGCTGCCAACGACGGCCAGCGCGCGGACTTCTACTACGCCCGCGCCTCCGCCGGCCTGGGTAGCTCCGGCTCCCTGCTGCAGCGCGCGCTCAGCTACCAGCCGAACCACGGTCCGAGCCTCTTCCTCCAGGCCCGGAACTACGCGAGCAGCATCGGCCGCCCGTCCTCCGTGGAGGGCCGCGCCGCCTACTGGTGCCTCGCGGACCGGTTCAACCGCGTGGCCGCCTCCGGCGACCCGCGCGTGGCGAGCCTCGCGCGCCGCACGGCCGCCCAGTACAACCGGGCGGGTCCGACCCGTGAGCAGTACTTCTTCCTCGGCTGGACGCCGGGGCAGACGATCCGCGCCTCCGCCGGTGGCGTCTCCTGCTCCACGCGCGTCCGCTAGACGCGGCTCCCGCTGGGAATTCAACGGCCGTCCTCGCACTGAGCGGGGGCGGCCGCTTTCGTTGGGGGAGCCGCCAGCGGCCCGAGGCAGGGCGCTGCGCGGTGGATCCGGCAGGCCCGGGTCCTTTCGCGATCTTCCAGCTTCCCTTCCCCCGTTCGCCCGTGCCTTCCAAAGACTCCGCCCAACGGT
>DUBD01000134.1:2019-3929 GCA_012960515.1 Bacteroidota bacterium
GATCCGCATCGGGATCCCCGACTCGATCAGCGGGATCATCGTGCGCGGGTGGAACATCCGGGCGCCGAAGTTCGCCAGCTCGAGCGCCTCCAGGTAGCTGAGCCGAGCGAGCGGATAGGCCTCGGAGACCAGCGCCGGGTCGGCGGTCATCACGCCGGAGACGTCCGTCCAGACGCTGACCTCCACCGCGTCGAGGCCTCGGGCGACGACGGCGCGGGCGCGTTCCTCGTGGCCTGGCTCGTCTTCCTCGTGGTCTGGAGCCTCCCGCTCATCATCGCGGAGTACGCGCTGGGGCAGAAAGGCCGGCGCGGCGTGGTCGGCACGTTCGCGACGGTCGCGGGCGGGAAGTTCGCGTGGCTCGGTGGGTTCGTCGCGCTCGTGGCGGCGGCCATCATGTGCTACTACAGTGTGGTGGCCGGCTGGTGCGCGTACTACGTAGCGACGAGCGCCGCCAGCGGGCTGCCGGTGACATCGGAGAGTTCGCTCGCGGGGTGGAGCGCGTTCCAGGGCTCCATCTGGCCGATCATCCTCCACGGCGGCATGATGGGGCTGGGCGTCTGGGCGGTAAGCCGCGGCGTGAGCGGCATCGAGCGCGCCAACAAGGTGCTCGTCCCGACGCTCCTCGTCATCGTGGTCATCGCCGTGATCCGCGCCGTCACGCTGCCCGGAGCCGGCGACGGGCTGGCGTTCCTCTTCACCCCGGACTGGGGCACGCTGACCGACGCCTCCATCTGGCTCGAAGCGCTCACCCAGAACGCCTGGGACACGGGCGCCGGCTGGGGTCTGATTCTGACCTACGCCGCCTACATGCGCCGCGAGGACGGCGTCTTCCGCAACGCCGTGCTCACGGGCGTCGGCAACAACACCGTGTCGCTGCTCGCGGGCACGATGGTGTTCGGGATCGTGTTCGCCGTCCTCGGCAGCGAGATGAGCCGGCCGGAGATCCTGGAGATCATGCGCAACAGCGGCGAGCGCGGGACCGGGCTGACGTTTATCTGGATGCCGCCGCTCTTCGCCGAGATGCCGCTCGGCCGCCCGCTGGCGGTGCTGTTCTTCGTGGCGCTGGCGTTCGCCGCGCTCTCCTCCCTCCTCTCCATGATCGAGCTCTCCACGCGCGTCTTCGTGGACTTCGGGTTCGACCGCAAGAAGGCCGTGATGGGCGTGGGCGGGGTGGCGTTCCTGCTCGGCGTGCCGAGCGCGCTCAGCGGCGAGGTCTTCGGCAACCAGGACTTCGTCTGGGGCGTCGCGCTGATGCTCTCCGGCGCCTTTATCGCGCTCGCGGTCTGGAAGCACGGCGCCTCGCGGTTGCGCGAGGCCGTCTACGTGGAGACCGACTGGAAGCTGCCGAAGATCTGGGACACCTGGATCACGGTCGCCATCCCGCTGCAGGCCGTCGTGCTGCTCGGGTGGTGGCTCTGGCTCGCCGCGACGGCCTACTCCGAGAACGCGCTGGACCCGCTGGAGCCGTACTCCGCCGCCACCTGCGTGGTGCAGTGGAGCATCGCACTCGTCGGGCTCTACCTCGCGAACAAGTGGATGATCAAGCGCCTCGCACTCACCCGCCCGGTAGACCCGGCGGACGCCCCCGACATGCTCACCACGGACGACGCCTTCCGCACCCCATGACGCGCACCCTTCTCGCCACGCTGGCGCTCTCGCTCGCCGCCTGCTCCTCCGCCGACATCCCGGCGGACTCCGGCGTGTTCTCCCCCGTGGATCTCCAGCGCGGGCTCCTCACCCGCGCCGAGGCGACGGACTTCGAGGAGACCTCCAGCTACGAGGACATCGTGGACTTCCTCGCGACGATGGACGGGCTCTCCGATCAGATCTACACCACCACGTTCGGCACGAGCGTGGAGGGCCGCGATCTCCCCCTCGCGATCTGGAGCGCGAGTTGCGCGCACGGCCAT
>DUBD01000135.1 GCA_012960515.1 Bacteroidota bacterium
GGTGCCCATCTTCAGCAGCACGCCCGCCAGCACGACGGAGCCGCCCGTCGGCGCCTGCGTGTGGGCGTCGGGCAGCCACGTGTGCAGCGGGAAGAGCGGCACCTTGATCGCGAACGCCAGCCCGAAGAGGAGGAAGAGCCACATCTGCGCGCCCATCGGCACGCCGTAGCTCACCAGCTTGTACCAGTCGGTCGTGAACACGCCACCGTTGACGGCGTCGCCCGCCGCGAAGCCGAGCCAGAGCACGCCCACGAGCATGAGCAGGGAGCCCACGAGCGTGTAGAGCACGAACTTGACGGCCGCGTACGTCCGGTCCTCGCCGCCCCAGATGCCGATGATGAACACCATCGGGATGAGCGTCAGCTCGAAGAAGACGTAGAAGAGGAAGAGGTCGAACGAGGCGAAGACGCCCAGCACGCCGGTCTCCAGCAGGAGCAGCAGCGCGTAGTACCCCTTGTGCGCCTTCCCGATGTACGTCCACGACGAGAGGACGACGATGGGGCCGAGCAGCGTCGTGAGGAGCAGGAGGAGGACGTTGAGCCCGTCCACGCCCACGTGGTAGTTGATGTCCACGCCCGGGATCCAGCTCGCGAACTCGCGGAGTTGCGGCGCGCTGGCGGTCGAGACGGCCGGGTCGAAGCCGAACCAGAAGCCGAGGGACAAGACGAACGCGACGGTGGTGACCGCGAGGGAGACCCAGCGGATCGCGTTCACGCTCGGCATCAGCATCACCGCCAGCGCGCCGAGCGCGGGCAGGAAGATGACGAGCGAGACGAGGTTCGGGATGTCGGCGAGAAAGCCCATGGGGTTCGGGGCCCGCCTCGGGGCCGAGGCGGAGGGTGTCTCTAGACGAAGAGCATGAGGGCGACGACGATCACGACGCCGAGGACGACGGCGGCGGCGTAGGTCTGGACCACGCCGGTCTGGGCGCCGCGGAGCACGCCCGCCAGCCCGCGGACGCTCCGCGCCAGTCCGGTCACGGCTCCGTCCACGATGCCCTTATCGAACGGCGCGAGACCCTTTCGGGAGCCTTCCACGATGGGCTTGACCACGGCGGCGTCGTACGCCTCGTCCCAGCCCCACTTCTTGGAGGCAGGACCGTAGAAGACGCCCATGAGCTTGCGGACGCTGCGGTCGGCCTCCGGGCCGCGTTCGCCGAAGCGGAAGCCGAACCAGGCGGCACCGACGCCGATGAGTGCGAGGAGCGCGCCGAGACCGAGCAGCCCCCACTCCACCGCGTGACTCGGGACGACTTCGTGTCCGAGTTCGGCCACCGGGCCCACGTGGTCGCCGTGACCGACGAGCCACTCGTGGATCCAGCTGTGCGTGCCGAGCGCCTCGGCCACAACGGGCGCCAGCCCGAAGAAGCCGCCGATGACGGCGAGGCCGGCGAGCACCCAGAGCGGGACCGTCATGGTCCAGGGGCTCTCGTGCGGCTTCACGTCCATGAAGCCGGGCCAGCGCGGCTTGCCCTCGAAGGTGAGCAGGTAGGCGCGCGTCATGTAGATCGCCGTCAGCACCGCCGTCACCAGGCCGATGATCCAGACGACGTAGCCGAGCGCGTGGCCGTCGTAGCCGTACTCGAACGCCTTGTAGAGGATCTCGTCCTTCGAGAAGAAGCCGGAGAGCGGCGGGATGCCAGCGATCGCGAGCGTGGAGATCAGGAAGGTGATCGCCGTGGAGGGCATGTACTTCCGGAGCCCGCCCATCGTGCGCATGTCCTGCGCGTCGAACGGCCCGTCGTAGGGCAGCGGGTTGTGGCGCAGCGTGTTCTGCGTCGCCTCGGAGTCGTGAGGCGTTCCGTGACCGCCGTGGTGGCTCGGGATCAACCCCTTGTGCTCCAACTCGTGCTCCACGTGGTGCATGGAGTGGATGACGGAGCCGGAGCCGAGGAAGAGGCACGCCTTGAAGAAGGCGTGGGTCATGACGTGGAAGATGGCCACGAAGAACGCGCCCACGCCCGCCGCCAGGAACATGTAGCCCAGTTGGCTGACCGTGGAGTAGGCCAGCACCTTCTTGATGTCGTTCTGCGTGATCGCGACCGTCGCGGCCATGATGGCCGTGAGCGCGCCGACGATGGCGATGACGGCCATCGCGGTCGGCTGCAGGAGGACGAACGCGCTCAGCCGGGCGAGGAGGTAGAGCCCGGAGGTCACCATCGTCGCGGCGTGGATCAGCGCGGAGACCGGCGTCGGGCCCGCCATCGCGTCCGGGAGCCAGACGAAGAGCGGGATCTGCGCGCTCTTGCCCGTCGCGCCGATGAAGAGGAGCAGCGCGATCCAGAGGCCCGTAGAGCCCTCGAAGAGCGCGAGGGTCTCCGGCGCGAGGAGCGTCGCGAAGTCCAGCCCGAAGGTGCCCGTGAAGCCCGGCGCGTCCGTGACCGTCTTGAAGATCATGAACATCGCCAAGAGGAAGGCGAAGTCGCCGATCCGGTTGACGATGAACGCCTTGTTGGCGGCCTCGGAGTTCTTCAGCTCCGTGTACCAGAACCCGATCAGGAGGTAGGAGCACAGCCCGACGCCCTCCCAGCCGAGGAACAGAACGGGCAGGTTCGCGGCCAACACGAGGTTGAGCATCGCGAAGATGAAGAGGTTCAGGTACGGGAAGAAGCGCCAGAAGCCGTCGTCCCCGTGCATGTACCCGATGGAGTACAGGTGGATGAGCGAGCCCACGCCCGTGACGATCATCGTCATGAGCAGCGAGAGCTCATCGAGCTGGTAGGCGAAGTCCACGCTGAGGTCGCCGGCGGCGAGCCACGTGAAGTACCGGACGGTCTCCGCCTCCTCGAAGCCGAAGAAGAGGCTGCAGGTGACCGCGAACGGGAGCGCGACGGCCGCCAGCGCGAGGCCGCCGATGAGCCACTCGTTCTTCCGCCACGAGGGCATGAACAGCCCCATCATCCCGTTGAACGCCGCGACGAGCAGCGGCGGAAGGAGGATGAGGCGGACGAGGGTTTCCATGGGGGACGGGAGACTGGAGACGGAGGGCTGGCGGACGCCGTGGGCGGGCCGGAGCCGGCCGCCGAAGACCTCGGGGCGCTAGCCCCGGAAGAGGTTGATCTCGTCGATGTTGAGGGTGAGCGTGTTGCGGAACATCGCGATCACGATCGCGAGCCCGACGGCCGCCTCCGCGGCGGCCACGCTCATCACGAAGAAGACCAGGATCTGCCCGTGGACGTCGCCGAAGCCCTGGCTGAAGCCGACCAGCGAGAGGTTGACCGCGTTCAGCATCAGCTCGATGCTCAGGAACACGATGATGGCGTTGCGCCGGAGGAGAACGCCGAGCACGCCGATCGAGAAGAGGACGGCGCTGAGGGCGAGGTACCAGGTGAGATCCATAGTCGGCCGGGCACGCGCCCGAGAGGTTGGGCTAGACGAACCGCTTCTTGGCGAGGACGACGGCGCCGATCGTGGCCGCCAGCAGCAGCACGCCGACGATCTGGAGCGTGAACGCGTGCTCGGTCAACAGGGCCACGCCGAGGTACGGCACGTCCGTCGCCGCGACGGCTTCCTCCGCGCTCGGTGCGTCTGGAATGGCCCCGAAACGGACGACCACCAGCGCGAGGAGCTGCGCGAGGACAGCCACACCGAGCACCCCCGCTACCACCTTCCGCCAGTCGATCCCTCCGACCGATGGCATGTCCTCGAGGTTGAGGAGCATGATGACGAACAGGAACAGCACCATGATGGCGCCCGCGTACACCAGCACCTGCACCACACCGATGAACGCCGCGTTCAGCGTGAGGTAGAGGCACGCGATGGCCAGCATGACCTGCACCATCCACAGGGCGGCCGCGACAGGGCTGCGAGATATCAGCATCCCGAGCGCTCCGACGACCGAGAGGACGGCGAAGACGAAGAAGAGGAACGTCTCCAACATGGGTGGGTGAGGGAGGTCGGGGGGCCCAGAGGGGAAGGGGGA
>DUBD01000136.1:0-8627 GCA_012960515.1 Bacteroidota bacterium
GCTCCCCTCGAACCCATCCACCGTAGACCGCGAGCCCTCCTGTTGGCGTGATCCACAGGTTCAGTCCCGCCTCTGTGCCCCACACCACGCCGAGCTCCTGTCCGTACCCCACGCCGGCGTAACCGCTGACGTACGGCTCGATCACCGACTGGGGCGCGAGGAACAGGGTGTGCGTGGTGAGCACGTCATACTCGTACTCCCCGTCCACGAGAACGGCCACGGCGTAGCTCCCGCACTCGTAGTAGGGGCCAGAGGGTCCGCTGTGGTAGCAGGGCCCCCCGTACCCCACGCCGGGGGAGAAGACCGAGAGCCCACTGGCCGCCGGTGGCCCGAACGCGATGCCGAGCCTCGCCAGCTGGCGCTCCGAGACGGGAATCCCCGGCTGCGATGACGGGGAGGGGAAGGTGCAGGGCGAAGAGGAGGAGACACAGACGCATACGTGCAAGGACGTGACACCCGCGCAACTGCGGTCTCCCTAACCTTGGGGAGATGCGAACCGGACCTCTACCGGGCCGAATGACCGGGAAGCGTCCGGCCGGAAGGCTAGCTTTCTACTGCTTCTACGCCTCCGTCATGCGCGCTCTCTCCTTCGCCCTTTTGCTCTCGCTCGCGCCCGCCGCCAGCGCCCAGTTCGGCCTCAGCGGCAACACCTCCGGCGCGCCGCTCCACCCGGAGCAGTCCGCCTACGACGTTCAGCACTACGGGATCGATCTGGCGGTGGACCCGGCGCTGCAGACGATCCGGGGTGAGGTCACGCTCCGCGCCCGGATGGCGATGCCCTCCGCCCACCTCCGCCTGGACCTCGACGACCGGCTGGCGGTCGCCTCCGTCGTGCGGCCGGCGTGTGTGTGGGAAGGGGAGACGCGGGTCTGCGGCGGGGGAGAAGACACTCCTGTTGCGTTCGAGCGGCTGCCGGGGCAGATCCGCGTCGCGCTCGGAGAGACGGCGCAGCCCGGCGACGAGATCGTGCTACGCGTGGACTACGGGGGCGAGCCGCGCGTCGCGCCGCGTCCGCCGTGGGATGGCGGCCTCTCGTGGGAGACGACCGCCAGCGGGGAGCCGTGGGTGGCCGTCAGCTGCCAGGGCGAGGGCGCGGACCTCTGGTGGCCCACGAAGGACCACCCCAGCGACGAGCCGGACGACGGGATCACGTTCCGACTCACGGGCCCGGCCGAGCTCCGCATGATCGCCAACGGCCGCCACGTCTCCCGCGAGGACCACGGCGACGGCACGGCCTCTGAGACTTGGCGCATCACGACGCCCATCAACAACTACGGCGTCTCCTTCGGCATCGGGCCGTACGTGGAGTTCACCGAGACGTACGAGAGCCCGCTCGGCTACTCCATGCCCGCCACCTTCTACGTCCTCCCGGAGCGCGAGGCCGACGGCCGCCGCCAGTTCCCCGGCTTCCTCGACGCGCTGGCGTTTCTGGAGCGGACCTTCGGCCCATACGGGTCGCGCGGCGACGGCTACCACGTGCTCCACACGCCGTACCTCGGGATGGAGCACCAGAGCCTCGTGGCGTACGGCTCCACGTTCCAGGACAACGACTTCGGCTTCGACTTCCTCCACTTCCACGAGCTCGCGCACGAGTGGTGGGCCAACCTCGGCACCGCGCCCGACTGGCGGGACTTCTGGGTGCACGAGTCGTTCGCCAACTACGCCGAGGCGCTCTACGCGGAGGACCTCGCGATGCGCGAGACGGAGAACCCCGCGATGGCGCGCGAGGCGTACCTCACGTACATCGCGCAGGTGCGGCCCAACATCCGCAACGTGATCCCGGTCGCCCCGCGCGAGCCGCGCACCACGACGCAGATGTACAACCTGCCCGAGGGCGGCTTCAACGGCGACATCTACTTCAAGGGCTCGTGGTTCCTCCACACCCTCCGCTACGTCATGGGCGATGAGCCGTTTTTCCAGGCGCTCGGCTCCATCCTCTACCCCGAGGGCGCGGACCCCGCCGCGGACCCCTCGGACGGGTTCCGGTGGGTCTCCACGGAGGACGTGATTGCTGCCTTCCAGCGCCAGACGGACATCGACCTCGCGCCGTACGCCGAGGTCTACCTCCGCCAGCCCGCGTTGCCCGTCCTGCACATGGAGAGCCGCGGGAACGAGGGCTACGCCTTCCGCTGGGAGCTACCCGAGGGCGCGCTCCCGGAGGGCATGACCTTCGAAATGCCCGTCCCCACGTCCCACGGCACCATCCCTATGCCGGGCGGCGAGGGCACGATGGGACTCCCGCGCAGTCGCGTGAGCGTGGACACGCGCGTGGCCCTCTTCGAGCTGGCGGGCGACCTGGGCGGGGAGTAGGGGACCCCGAGCGACCCTTGCGCGGTAGCAGGGGCGCCCTCCGCACCCCTCCCCATGCGAACCCTCGGAGCCTCTGCCCTCGCGGCTCTCCTCCTGCTCTCCGCCTGCTCAGGGCCACCGCCAGCGCCCGAGCCGCTCCCCGAGCCCGCCCCGGCCGATACGGTCGCCGCGCTCCCGGCGCCTGCGCCCGTTCCTGCGGATACTGTCGCGGCAGAGCCGGAGCCGGAACCCGGCGCCGTCCTGCTAGCGACGGTCGTGGACGCGCTCGGCGGTCGCGCGGCGTGGGACTCCCTCGCGGCGTACGCGACGGAGGGCACGTCCACCGTACAGACCACCTATGGCCCGACGACGATCGAGACGGCTTCGCTCGTGGCGGGGATGCGCCAGATCCGCGCGGAGCAGCAGACTCCCGTGGGCGACGTCCTCGTGCGCGTGGATGGCGAGGCCGCGTCGCTCCTCGTGGACGGGGCGCCTCGCGATCCCGGCCCCAACTTCGCCGCGAGCGTCCGGAGCCAGCTCCTCTTCAGCGTGCCGTTCGTGCTGATGAACGCGGACGCGCTCACCGTCACGCGCGGCGACGACACTACCGACGGACTGGCGGTCCTGATCTACCGAGCGCCCGGCGTGGACGCGGCCTACGAAATGGTGATCGGCGCCGACGGCCGGCCGGTCCGCATCGAGTCCGAGCAGCCCGGCCCGATGGGGACGGCGCGGACGGTCCACACCATCTCCGGCTGGCGCGAGGTCGCCGGGCTGGCGGTGCCCACGGGGGCGACGCAGACGAGCGGCGGCCGCGAGGTCGGATCGTCCGAGATCACGGGGTTCACGCCCAACCCGGAGATCCCCGCCGACGCGTTCGGCGAGTAGCGGGCCATTCGCCGTCGCCGCCAGCGGGGCGCGCTTTGGACCGCCTGGGAGCCCGCCGATACCCGGTGGGTCTCCTTACTGCCCATGCGTACCCTCCTGCTTCTCCTGGTCCTCGCGCCGCTTACTGTTTTCGCACAGCCCACGGTGACGGGCTCTCAGCCTGCCGCCAACGCCACCCAGGTAGCGCGTGACGCCGACCTCTTCGTCGCGTTCGACTCGCCCCTGGACCCGGCCTCCGTGACCCCTGCCAGTGTGCGGGTGTTCGGCCGCTGGTCCGGCGTCTCGACCGGCACGCTCTCGCTCGAAAACGGCAACCGCCGCCTCCGCTTCTCGCCTGACCGCCCCTTCATGGCGGGCGAGTCGGTGACGCTCTCGCTCTCGCGCGCACTCACCGCCAGCGGGCAGGCGATGGACGCCGCCTGGGCGCTGCAGTTCTGGGTGGCATCGGCACCGTCAGAGGCCGCGTTCGTCGTCGGGGACTGGCTCTCCATCCGCGAGGAGGGCGAGAACAACATCGTCAGCTATGGGGCCTACGCGGGCGATCTCGACGGCGATGGCGACTCCGACCTCGCGGTGCCCAACGAGATCCCCGCCGACGTCCGCGTCTTCCTGAACGACGGGACCGGGCGCTACGGCGAGTTCACGACTTACGCCCTCCCGGACGGCGACTGGCCCAGCCCCAGCGAGGGCGCCGACCTCGACAACGATGGCAAGACGGACATCGTGGTGGGCAACGGGCGGAACGACCGGCTGAGCGTCATGATGGGCGATGGCGCCGGCAGCTTTACCTCCCTCGCGTCGTACCCGACGACCGGCACCGAGGTGCGCGGTGTCGCTGTGCTGGACATGGACGGCGACGGCTGGGACGATGTGGCGACCGCGAACCGGGCCGCAGGCAACGTCTCGCTCTTCCTGGGCAACGGCGACGGCACCTTCGCGGCGCCCACGACCGTCGAGCCCGGCGGGATCGGAGAGACCACCCTCGCGCCGGCTGACGCCAACGGGGACGGGATCCTGGACCTCTTCGTCGGCTCGTACGACGACAACCAGGTGATCCTCCTGCTCGGCGACGGGCAGGGGGGCTTCACCGTCTCGGACCGCGTGCAGATCAACGGCTCCGCCTGGATGCTCGCCACCGGCGATCTGGATGGGGACGGCGATGCGGACGCCGTTGTGGCCTCGTCCTACGCGAACGCTGTGGAGACCGTCTTCAGCGAAGGGGACGGCACCCTCACCTACGGCGAGCGCCTGGACTCCGGCTCCTTCACCATCGCGGTGGACCTGGGCGATCTAGACGGCGACGGGGCACTGGACATCGTCTCCAGCAACTACATCACGGGCGATTTCGTGATCTACCGCGGCGACGGTACCGGCGGCTTCCGCGAGTCGCAGCGCGTGGCGATCGAAGGGGCGGGCTCGTGCGCCGTCCTCCACGACCGTGACGGCGACGGCACGTTGGACGTGACCGGCATCGACGAGATCAACGACCGGATCTACTTCCTGAACCGCGTCCCAACCGCCACAGAGCCGCAGCCGGACACCTCCGCGCGACTCGTTCGCCTGAGCGCCAACCCCTCGCGGGGGCCGGTCCGGCTCGCGCTCCGTCTGCCCGAGCCCGCTCACGCCCGCGTCCGAGTGTTCGACGCGCTCGGCCGCCAGCTGGCGACGCTCTTCGAAGGCGTGACGCGCTCGCGCGAGATCGTCTGGGCGGACGAGGTCGCGGCGGGCACGTACACAGTGGTTCTGGAGACGGAAGGCGACACGCCGCGACTGCTCCCGGTGGTGCGCTGGTAGTTGGGAGGGGAGTAGTACGTTCTGTGGCCTTCCTCTTTTCTCTCATGCGCATCCCCCGTCGGCTCCCCCTGTTCCTGCTCCCGGCTCTGATTCTAGCGGCGTGCTCCGGCGCGAAGCCCGGTGAGGGAGAGCCCGCTCTCCTCCCGATCTGGGCAGCCCTCAGCCCGACGTCGGTCCCGGTCACGAACCCCGCCCTCGCTGGCCCGCCCCCTGACACCGAGACGTGCCGCGACCGCTTCAACCAGTGGCGTGGCGAGTTTGGGACGCGAGCCATCGCGAACGAGCTCTGCCTGGAGGTGCCGCTTGGCGCGCTGGCGGCGCGTGCCGGCGTGCCCGTCTGGACGAGCGGCCCGCACGAGATCACCGCCAGCGGCGAGCTCGTCCCGGATCTCTACGAGGTCGGGAGCGCGGACTTCGGCCACTACAACGAGGCCTTCGTGGAGTGGGCCATCAACCACGCTATCGTCGGCGAGGATCGCCCGATGCTGCGCGCGGCCACGCAGCCGGTCTACGACCAGTATTTCCAGCGCCTCGCGCGGATCTTCTGGACCGCTCGCCAGCGCGCCGATGATCCGGCGTTCCGAGCCGCCGCCGCACAGTACGAGGAGTACCTGGAGACCGGCGGCGTCCCGGCCGAGCACGACGATTTCCAGGGCGGGTTCACGATGAACATCTTCCGCGACGCATCGGAGTCCTGGGCGCGTGACTACGCCGAGGGCACTCAGAATGACTGGGAGGCGGTCTACGAGGCGCAGACGGCCTACGGCTTCTGGGTCCGCCGCGAGCGCGACGGCACGGCGGAGCAGTTCGAGCGCGGCCTGCGCCGCCTGCTCATGACCTACGACGCGGACTGGCTGGCGGCCGCCTAGCACGGCCGCTCGCTCCTCCGGACCGGAGCCCCGTCCCGATAGGTGGACGGGGCGCGCTCGTGTTCATGCCGTAGCACGAGGCCGCCAGCGCGGCGATAGCTTCGCGCTCCCACCACACCGCTCCCATGTCCGCTACGCTACGCGACGCCGCAATCGGCGCGTTCCTCGGGTCTCTCGCCGTCGTTGGGGCGTTTGGCCTGCTCGTTTTGTTCGGCCTCGTACCGGAGGCCCCGTGGGTGACCATGTGGCTCCACCTCTTCGGGGGGACGGGCTGGGTGCTGCCCGCGGTCGCCGGCGGGCTGGCGTTCCTCGCCCTCGGGACGCTCTGGGGGCTGCCGTTCGCGTTCGTCAACGAGCCCTCCACCTTCAAGGGCATCGTCTACGGCATCGTGCCCACGATCTGGGCGTGGTCCGGCGTGCCGCTCATCCTGGGCACTGCGCCCATGGGCGGGCTGAAGCCGCTCGGGCTGGCGATCCCGATCGTCATGAACTGCCTGATCTGGGGCAGCATCCTCGGGTGGTGGTGCCACCGCCAGATCTTCGGGGGCAACAGCGGGGCCGTTTACTATTGACCGCCCCGCGCGGGACTACAGCTCCACCTTCTCGTTCTCGCCGAGATCGTCCGCGGGTTCTCCGGTGAGAGCGGCTTTCGCGAGACCGATGGCGTGGACCACGACGGAGGCGGGCGAGTCCCAGTACTCCGCACGGTCCACGTCCACGCGGATCAGCCGGATGGCGGGGTCGTCGGGGCCGTCGGGAAACCACGCGCGGGCCGGCGGGGACCAGAGGTCTCGGATGGTCTGCCGGTCGTTCTCGACCGTGGCGGTGCCGGCCATCGTGACGTACTCCTGATCGCTCGGCGTCGCGAAGGCGACGCTGACCTTCGGGTTGCGCGCGATGTGCGCCAGCTTCTCGCTGTCGTCGCGTGTGAGGAAGTACAGCGTGCCGTCGAAGTCACCGGGTTGCTGGAGGCCCATGGGGCGGCTCCACGGCGCGCCGTCGTCGTCGATGGTGGTGAGCATCGCGACGTGATGGTCCGCGATGAGATCCGTGAGGGTGGCGAGGGCGTCCTCGCGGGAGGTGTCAGACATGGAGGGGAAGGGGGAGAGAGGGCTCGTTCAACCTCCGGGAAGCCGCGCAGGTCCGTCCCGCTGGCGGAGGCGGCGAGCGCTGGCGGCGAGCGGGCCGAACGCAACGCGCCCCCGGCAGCGGAAGCCACCGGGGGCGCGGACCGCCAGCGCGCGGCTGGCGAGAGGGGGACGGCCGCTTACGCGTTGATCGTCCAGCCGTAGGCGTCGCGGAAGGCCTCCATGACGGCCTCGCTCATCGTCGGGTGCGGGTGCATGGCCTCGGCGATCTCGTGCGCCGTGGACTCCAGCGCGCGCGCTGCCACGATCTCGGAGATCATCTCGGTCGCGTTGCGGCCGATGATGTGGCCGCCGAGGATCTCGCCGTACTTCGCGTCCACGATCACCTTCACGAAGCCGGTCTGGTCGCCCAGTGCGGCGGCCTTGCCGCTCGCGGTGAAGGGGAATTTGCCCACCTTCACCTCGTAGCCGGCCTCCTTCGCGGCCTCCTCCGTGTAGCCCACGCTGGCGATCTCGGGGAGGCAGTAGGTGCAGCCGGGGACGTTGTTGTAGTCCACGGCGTGCGGCGCGTGGTCCAGCTTGCCCTCGGCGTGCGCGATGGCCTCCACGCAGACGATGCCCTCGTGGCTCGCGACGTGCGCCAGCCAGGGGCCGCCCACCACGTCGCCGATGGCGTAGATGCCGTCCACGTTCGTGCGGTAGAACTCGTCCACGGCGATCTGACCGCGTGCGTGCTCCACGCCGACCTCGTCCAGGCCGAAGCCCTCGGTGTTGCCCACCACGCCGACGGCGGAGAGCACCTGGTCGCACTCGATCTGCTGCTCGCCCTTCTTCGTCTTGACCGTGACCACGCAGCCGTCGCCGGAGGTGTCCACGCCCTGGACCTGGGCGTTCACGAGCACGTTGATGCCCATCTTCTTGTAGGCCCGCGTGAGCTCCTTGGAGACGTCGCGGTCCTCCACCGGCACGAGCCGGTCCTGCACCTCAATGATGGTGACCTCCGTGCCCATCTGGTGGTACACGTAGGCGAACTCCACGCCGATGGCGCCGGCGCCGACGACCACGAGCCGCTCCGGCCGCTCCGTCTGGAGCATGGCCTCGCGGTAGGCGATCACCTTCTCGCCGTCGAGCGGGAGCGGCGGGATCTCGCGAGCGCGAGCGCCGGTGGCGATGATGATGTGCTTGCCCTCGATGGTGGTGGGCTCGCCGATGGTCTCGCCGTCCATGTTGACGGAGGGCTCCACCTGGACCTTGCCGCCGCCGAGCAGCGTGCCCTTGCCGTAGTGGACGTCGACCTTGTTCTTCCGCATGAGGAAGCCGACGCCGTTGTTCATCTTGTTGGCGACGCCGCGCGAGCGCTTGACGACGGCCGCCCAGTCCGGCTGCGGGACGGACGCGCCGTCGCCGGAGGAGAACCCGTAGTCCTCGATGTGGCGCATCATGCCGGCCACCTCGGCGCTCTTGAGCAGCGCTTTGGTCGGGATGCAGCCGACGTTGAGACACACGCCGCCGAGCTTGTCCTTCTCCACGATCGCGGTGGAGAGGCCGAGCTGGTGCGCGCGGATGGCGGTCTCGTAGCCGCCGGGGCCCGAGCCGATGACGATGACGTCGTAGGTCGCCATGAGAGGAGAGGCTGGTGAGAGTAGACCTGTGGGCGAGGATACCGAGCCCCTCGCGCCGGGTGGCAGAAGCGGGATGA
>DUBD01000136.1:8668-10380 GCA_012960515.1 Bacteroidota bacterium
CCCGCCGCGAGCGCCAGCGGCTGGCGGTGGCGGTGGGCAGTGGCGGGAGGCTAGCGGTGGTCGCGGCCGTCGGCCGTCCACTCATCTACGACGGCCACGATGACGACGTTCGCGGGGGTGGGCGGCGTGCCCTCGGGCGCGTCCGCGTCGAACAGCTGGGACACCACGGCGCCCTCCTTCGCGACGAGCACGGCGTCGCCGAGGCCTGCGCTGAGCCCGGGGTCCAGCGCGACCTCCTCGGCGGCGTCCGCCAAGAGCTCGCCGGTTAGGGTGAGAGGGTGGGTGAGGAGGAGCTTCGTCGCGCGGAACCGGTCACTTTTTTGAGTGGATACCACAGAGCCCGTCACTCTGCACAGACGCATGAGGAATAGGGGGTTTGCGAGAGGGGGAAGTTGTTATGTTGCTGTATCCGGTTGCACCACCACATCGCGGCCGGGTGAGACACCACGACCCGTTTCCTGTCCCTTCACACCACCAGTCCGATGTACAGCACTCGAGGCATCGAGGCCATCGCCACCGTCACCGAACTCCGCTCCCGAACGTCCGCCCTCATCGACCAGGCGGCCGGTCTGGAGACCGGGATCATGATTCAGAAGAACAACGATCCCGTCGCCGTTCTCGTCGGCTACGACAAGTACATGGAGCTCTACGAGCTTCAGAAGAAGCAGAAGGGGAACAAGTAAGGCTCCCCGTCTGCTACGATGTGCGGCTCGTCGGTGGGTCACCGCTCACCGATGAGCCGCTTTAGCTCCTCGATCCGTCGGACGGTCGCCTCGCGGTCCATGCCGCGGAACTTCTCGGGGAGCATGGACCGGCTCGTGCATTCCATCACGGCCACGAGGTTCTGAAGCTCCACCTGCAGTGGGTAGGTCGGCGGCATGAAGTCCTCCACGACGGCCGCGAGCACGTCGCCGGAGACGGTGGTGCCGTCCGCGTCGGACGGTGGTTCTGGCTCGGCTGGCGGTTCCGCCGGAGCTGCCGGGGTGGCCTCGGGCTCGGGTTCTGATCCGTTCTCAGGCGCGGTCTCCGGTTCGGCGGCGGGCTCGGACACGCTCGCAGCCTCCGCCAGCAGGTCGCCGAGGTCGGTGGTTGCGCGGAACTTGGCGCGGGTGAGCAGCGCCTCCATATCGGCGCCGGAGTAGGTCCGCTCGCCGTCCAGCAGGGCGTCGGGCACCTCGGACATCTCGACCTGGACGCCGGTCTTCCGCATCATCACCTCCAGCAGCTCCTCGCGGTCCTCCCGCGTGGAGGGGTAGAACAGCGCGACGTGCTCCTCGGCGCGGCCCTGCCGCTTGAGGTCCACCGGCATGAGGTCCGGCCGTGCGGTCACGAGGAACCAGATGATCTTGCCGCGATAGCGCGTGTCGCTCATCGCCTGCGCGATCTGGCCGAACACGCGCGACGAGACGCCGCTGTCGCCCTGCGCGTTGCGGTCGCCGAGGGCGGCGTCCGCCTCGTCGATCATCACCGCGACGGGGTTCATCGCGCGGAGGAGGGTGAGGATCTTCTCCAGGTTGCCCTCGGTCACGCCCTGCCACTGCGAGCGGAAGTTCTTGAGCTTGACCATCGGGATCCCGATCTCCCCCGCGAAGGTGGTGATCAGGAACGTCTTGCCCGTACCGGCTTTTCCGACCAACGAGACTAGTTGTACCGTTGGGTCCATGAGCAGGTCGAGCGCTATCCGCTGCTCGAGGTTGCGTGGCGAGACGCCA
>DUBD01000136.1:10390-23346 GCA_012960515.1 Bacteroidota bacterium
CGGGCCCGCTCACGAGGTAGCCCATCGGCATCACGTCCGGGCGGCCCTTGCGGATGGCGTCGGCAGCGGCGCGGAGGTACGCTTTGGCCTCGGCGTGGCCCGCGACCATGTCCAGCGTGTAGTCCGTCTCCACGAACTCCAGCAGCCCGTACGCCTCGGCCTCGATGAGGTCCTTCTTCTTCTCGCTGAGGGAGTCGAAGGTGAGCGGCCGCTCGTTCTCGATCACGTCCGCGAGGATGGTCCGGAGCTGCACGTAGCCCAGGCCCGCCGTGTTCTGCGAGAGCGCCAGCGCGGAGACGCTGGAGAGCCCGCTGAAGCGCGACTGGCGGTCGCCCTGGGCGAGGAACCACGCGACGAACGCGCTGCGCTGGTCCTGGTCCGGCAGCGTCACCTCCAGCTCCGCGTTGTAGGGGCTCTGGATGAACTGGCGGTTGAGGTCCGTGAGGTTCTCCGTGATGAGGCAGAGCGTGAAGTCGGCCTCCAGGAGCGTCGGGTCGTGGGCCCACTTCTGGAGGTAGACGAGCGCGGTCCGGTCCTCGGCGGAGTAGCTCGCGGCCTCCGTCATCGGGACGATGGTCTCCGCGTAGTCCACGACGATCGCCACGCGCTTGCCGTCCGCCAGCCGGAGGCGGACGTAGTTGTCCAGGAGCGCGAAGACGCGCGCGGGGTCCTTCGGGAGCTTCTTCGCGTACTCCGTCCCGAAGATGGTGTCGTAGCCGGAGAGGGCGCGGTTGAAGTCCGTGCGGCTGGCGGCGTCCGAGAAGTGGATGCCGTGCGAGCGGTCGTAGAAGAGGACCACGTCGCGGCCGGCGAAGAGGTCGTCCGCGAGGAACTGCCGGAGGGGGACGTAGATGCTCTGGTCCTTCTCGTTCAGCGTGCGGACCAAGTCGCGCACGTTGCCGTGGAGGATGAACTGGTTGAGCGTCTTCGTGAAGTAGCGCCGGGCCAGCTCTCGGGCCCAGGCGGGGTAGTGGGCGAGGGGATCGGGGGCGGTCGTCGTCTCGGCCATGTTGGCGTGCGGAGCGGAGGGGCAGTGAAGATACCGGCGCGGGTACGGCGCTCCGGCGTCGCGGATGCAAGGGCCGTTACGGCGCGAGGTCCAGCACGAGCGCGGTGCGCGCGGGCACCGCCAGCGGCTGGTGGAGGCTGTGGACGGTGCCGGTCGTCACGTCGCGGCCGGAGGCGTAGCCGTCCAGGCGTTCGGCGAAGCGGCCCAGCGCGAGGTCTCGCGGCTCCTCGGCGGTGTTGACGACGGTCAGGACGGCGGCATCGTCGGTCCAGCGGACGAGGACGTAGACGCCGTCGCGCGGGAGGAACTGGGTGGTCCGGCCCTCGTGCACGGCCGTCGCGGTCTGCCGCCAGCGGGTCAGGGCGCGGACGTACTCGAAGGTGCGCGCCTCGCGCTCGGTCCGGTCCTCGGGGCGGAAGACGCTGCGCTCGTCGCCGGGCCAGCCGCCGGGCATGGGGGAGCGCTTGTAGCCGTCGGAGCCGGTGCGTGGCCCGTCCGGCATCGCGATCTCCGTCCCGTAGTAGACCTGCGGCGTCCGCGGTACGGTCATGAGGAGCGCGTACGCCATCCGCAGCCGCGCCTCGTCTTCGCCGAAGAGGCTGAAGATGCGCGGGATGTCGTGGTTGTCCAGAAACGCGACGGCGCGCGACGGGTCGCCGTAGAGGAAGTCCTGGGAGAGCGTGAGGTAGAGCGCGTTGAGCCCGCCGGTCCAGTCCGAGTCCTTCATGACGGCGTCGTAGAAGGCCCCTTGGAGCGGGAAGTCCGTGACGCTCGGCAGGGGAGAGGCGTAGCCGTCCGGGGAAGAGCGGAAGTCGCGCTGCCAGTACGCCGTGTGGGCGGGCCGGTGCATCCACGCCTCGCCTACGATGTTGAAGTCCGGGTACTCGCGGAGCACGTGCGCCGCCCACCGCGCCATGTAGTGCTTGTTCGGGTAGGGATAGGTGTCCATCCGGATGCCGTCGATGCCGCTGCTCTCGATCCACCAGACGGTGTTTTGGATGAGATAGGTCGCCAGCAGGTCGTTGGTCTGGTCCAGGTCGGGCATCTCGCTCACGAACCACCCCTTCTCCATGTGGTCGCGGTCGGACTCGGCGGCGTAGGGGTCCACGGCGGTGGTGACGCGGTAGCTCGTGGTGCCGTAGGTCTCCCGTGAGTGCAGCCAGTTGGAGGACGGGAGGTCGTCCATCCACCAGTGCGCGTCGCCCACGTGGTTGTGGATCATGTCCATGATGACCTTGACCCCCCGCGCGTGGCAGGCCTCGACGAGCTGGCGGAACTCCTCGTTGGTGCCGAAGCGGCGGTCCACGCGGTACATGTCCGTGGCGGCGTAGCCGTGGTAGGCGCCGTAGTCCGCGGGCATGTCGTTCTCGAAGACGGGCGTGAACCAGATCGCCGTCATCCCGAGGTCCGCGATGTAGTCCAGGTGCTGGCGGACGCCCGCGAAATCGCCGCCCTGGCGTGCGTCCGGGTCCGTCCGGTCGGCGCCTTCCAACATGCCGGGGATGGAGTCGTTCGTGAGGTCGCCGTTCGCGAAGCGGTCCGGCATCATGAGATAGATGACGTCCTCGGGGCCGAAGCCCTGCGCGTAGGTGCCGGGCTCGCGAGATCGCGCGTGGAGCGAGTAGTCCAGCGCAGTCTCGCCGTCCGGGCCGGAGAAGGAGAACCGGAGCGTGCCGGGCTCGGCGTCGTCGCGGATCTCCAGGTCTAGGAAGAGGTAGTTCGGGCTCTCCACCTGGATCGCGCGGCGGAGCGTCACGCCGGGGTGCGCCGCCAGCGCGGCGCGCGCGTGCCCGATCCCGTCGCCATGGACGAGGATCTGGAGATCGTCGTGGACCATCCCGGTCCACCAGTGCGCGGGCTCTACCCGCTCGATGGCAGGCTGGGCATGAGCGGCAACGCTGAGAACGACCGCCAGCGCGGCGAGGAGGAGGCGGGGCATCGGGGCGGGCTCGGACTGCCGGACGATACGCCCGCGCCGCTGGCGGCGTCGGTGGCCGGCCTCCTGCCGAGGGCGAGCGCTTGCGCGTCAGCTCGCGGCTCCGTTCGTGCGGACGGCGGCCGTGGGCGCCTCCATCGCGTCCACGCTCTCGCGGAACTCGCGGGCCACGTGCGCCACTACGTCCGGCAGCCGTTTTGTGCGTTCGAAGCAGGCGCGCTGGCGCTCGTAGCTGGCACCCGTCTCGATCTGGCCGGGGATGGCCGCGAGGTGCTCGCCACACCCGAGCCGGTCAGCGATGGGCTGCATCTTGTCCACGAGCCGCGGGATGAGCGTGCGGAGCGGGGCGTGGTCGCCGTCGTTGGTGGAGATCACGTCCGCGTCCAGGCCGTGCCGGGCCGCTCGCCACTTGTTCTCGCGCACGATCCACGGCTGGAGGACGGGCATCGGGACGCCGGCCTCGTAGCGCTCGTCCAGCGCCACGACGAGCGTTTGCACGAGGGCTACGAGACTCGCGAGCTCGTGCATGGTGCTCGGCGCGTCGCAGATCCGGATCTCCAGCGTCCCGAAGCCGGGGTGCGGCCGGATGTCCCACCAGATCTCGCGGATGGACTCGATGGCGCGGGCGCGCACCAGCGTGTTCATGAAGCGCTGGAACTCGCCGTAGTTGCTGAGTCGGTACGGGAGCCCGGCGGTCGGCATGCCCTCGAAGATCTTGGTGCGGGCGCTCGCCAGCCCCGTGTCCTCGAAGTCGATAAAGGGGGAGGAGGCGCTGAGCGCGAGGAGGTGCGGGAGGTAGGAGCACAGCGCGTTGCTCACCGCGATGGCCTTTTCCCCATGCGAGAGGCCTACGTGGACGTGGAGCCCGTAGATCAGCAGCCGCCGCGCGGGCCACTGGATCCGGTCCACGAGGCTCTGGTAGCGGTCGTTCGGGAAGATCTTCTGATCGCGCCACTGCCCGAACGGGTGAGTGCCAGCGCTGGCGAGCGTGAACCCGAGCTCGTCGCTGAGGGAGTAGACGTGGCGGATCGAGGTCGCCAGATCCTCCATGGCCTCGTCCACCGTCGTGCAGACGCCCGTGATGACCTCGATGGTGGACTGCGTCAGCTCCTGCTTGACGTGGTCCAGCGCGCCGTCCACCGCCGCCAGCCGCTCGAGGATCTCCACCGACCCTTGCTTGAGGTTGTGGGACTGCGGGTCCACGATCTGAAGCTCGATCTCGACGCCGATCGTGGGCTTGGGGGATCCGTTGAACGGGATCTTGGCCGGGGCGTCCAGGCGGGCGTTGTCGAGCGTGGAGACGTCCATCGAGGGGCGGGATTCAGAGGCCGCAATATCCCGAGCGTGTGAAGGAATGGCAAACGTCGTCTTCGGTGCTGGCGGAGCGAACCGCGCCCCGTCGCGCGGCGTCCCCGCGCCGATGCCGATCTCCCCCTCCCGCACCCCTCCGACGTATGGCTGAGGTCCAGGTCGGTTACCGCCAGCTCATGCGGACGAACCGCAACGTGCGGCGGCTCTGGGCGGGGACCGTGGTCTCGCTGTTTGGGGACTGGTTCAACACGCTCGCGCTCTACCGGCTGGCGCTGGAGCTGACCGGGAGCGAGCTGGCGCTGGGCGGCGTGCTGCTGACGAAGCTGCTGCCCCTCGCGCTGGCGGCGCCGGTCGCGGCGGCGCTCGTGGACCGGTTGGACCGCAAGCACGTCATGATCGGGGCGGACCTGCTGCGGGCGGGGATCGTGCTGGGGTTCCTGTTCGTGCGCGAAGCCGGCGACCTGTGGCTGTTGTACACGCTCGCGTTCGCGCAGATCGCCGTGAGTGCGGCGTTCGGCCCGGCGAAGAGTGCGGCGTTGCCCAACGTGACGAAGAAGGGTGAGCTGCTGACCGCGAACGCGCTGCTCTCGGCCTCGTGGTCTGTGATGCTGGCGCTCGGGGCGGCGGCCGGTGGGCCGGCGGTGGACCTCTTCGGGACGGACGCCGTGTTCGTGTTCGACGCGCTGACGTACCTCGTGAGCGCGGCGTTCATCGCGGGCATGACCATCCCGCAGGACCGCTCGGACTCCGCGGGCGGGTCCATCCTCGCGCAGGCGTGGCGCCAGTCCGCCGAGGGGATCGGGTACCTCCGCGCGAATCCGCCGGTCTTCCGGCTCGCCCTCGCGAAGGCGACGTGGACGCTGGGCGGCGGCGGGCTCATGCTCAGCCTCGCGCTCATCGGCGACCGGCTCTTCCCCGGCGCGGGCACGACGGGCATCGGCGTGCTGTTCGCGGCGCGAGGGCTCGGGACGGGCATCGGGCCCATCGCGGCGCGGGCGCTCTTCCGCGACCCCGACCGGTGGTTTCCGCTCCTGGGCGTGTGCATCGCGCTGAGCGGTGTGGGCTATTTGACCGTCGGGTCGCTGGCGTGGGCGCCCGGGCTCGGCGCGCTGGCGCTCGTCGCGGCGGTGGTCTTCGCGCACGCCACGAGCGGGGCCAACTGGGTGCTCTCCACGACCCTGCTCCAGATCCGCGCGGAGGACCGGTACCGCGGGCGGGTGTTCACGGCGGACTGGCTGATCCTGGCGCTCGTGGAGAGCGCGTCCACGCTCACCGCCAGCCTAGCGTTGGAGGCGGGCGTGCCGTTGCGGACGGTCGTCCTGGCGTTTGCGGGCGTGCAGGTGGCCTCGGGCGTGCTCTGGGGGCTCGTGCTCGTGCCGATCCACCGGCGCTCCGTGGCGCAGATCGGGACGTAGCGCGGACGAGTCCCGCCGGTTCTCGGCCGGTGCGGATCGCCACCGGGCGGCCCCGGCTCAGCACAACCGCCAGCGGGTCGGGCGCGAAGCGGGTTGTTTCGATCCTCGGAACCTGTTGCCTCCCACGCGAGCCGCGCGGCTGTCGTAGCATCCCGCCGCCCCTCCTCCCACCTCATGGCCGACCCCTCTCCGTCCGTCCCGCCCGCTCCGCCCACCCCGCCGGCCACCGACTGGCGGAAGCCGTGGACGTGGGTGCCCTCGCTCTACTTCGCCGAGGGCATGCCTTACATGGTGGTGGCCGTGCTCTCGGTCCTGCTGTACAAGCGGCTGGGGCTGAGCAACACGGACATCGCGCTGTACACGAGCTGGCTCTACCTCCCGTGGGTGATCAAGCCGTTCTGGGCGCCGCTCGTGGAGATGGTGCGGACCAAGCGGTTCTGGATCATCGCGATGCAGGTGCTCATCGGCGGCGGCTTCGCGGCGGTCGCGCTGACCATCCCGACGAGCGGGTTCGTGCAGGCCACGCTCGCGTTCTTCTGGCTCCTCGCGTTCTCGTCCGCCACGCACGACATCGCCGCGGACGGCTTCTACATGCTCGCGCTGGACGAGCACGACCAGGCGTGGTGGGTCGGCTGGCGGAGCACGGCGTACCGCGCGGCCATCTTCGCCGTGCAGGGCGCGGTGCCGCTTCTGGCGGGGTCGCTGGAGGCCAGCACGGGCCTGGAGCCGGTGACGGTCCAGGTCTCCGCGACGGCCGCGACGGCGGGCACCGAGGTGATCGGGGCCGAGGCGCTGCCGTTCGGCGCGACGGAGCAGACCGCCCCGGAGGGCGCGACGCGCGATGACCTCGCGCTCGTCGTGGACGCCTCCGCCATCGAGATCCCGCTGGCGACCCGCGCGACGGACGAGGTCACGGCGCTCATCGATTCCGCCCGCGCGCTCAACGAGTCGAACGGGTTCTACGGCGGGCCCGTCGCGCCCCGCGCGCCGCCTGTGCTCGCGGACTCCGCCAGCGCGGAGGGGGAAGCCAGCGCCGCGCTGGCGGACTCGCTCGCCGCGGACAACCCCGCCGCCCCCGCCCCGACCGTCGCGGAGCCGGGCGAGGACGCCGCGCTCGACGCCACGGAGCCGGTGGAGGACGAGGCGTCGTGGTGGACCCGGAACGTCTCGGGGCCGCTCGGCGAAGCCATCACGGCGCTCTTCGGAGACGAAGAGGTCGTCACCGCCGAGACGGCGGGCAACGTCGCCATCGTGCCGTTCCGCCTTTCCGGCCCTCCGCCAGCGGATGAGGAGGTCGCCGTCACCTTCGGCTTCGACGACGGCAACGAGAGCCTCAAGCTGATCGAGGGCGAGCGGTTCGTGTTCACCGCGGACAACTGGGACCGGCCCTACGCCGCAGTCGTGCAGGTGGACCGCAACCTGGACGAGCCCACCGCGGCCACCTTCCGCGCGACGAGCGGCAACATCCCGCTCGCGTGGAGCATCACGTTCTTCGTGATCGCGGGCGTGTTCCTCGCGCTCACGGCGTGGCACTTCTTCTCCCTCCCGCAGCCCGCCGCCGACGTGCCGCGGACCGAGGGGACGGGCGGCGCCTCCGGCGTGCTGCAGTACCTCGTCTTCCTCCTCTGCTTCGTCGCCCTGCTGGCGGTGCTCCTCGTGCCCATGATGATCGCCGGGCTGGTGGCGCCGCGCACCACCGGGCCGTGGGGCCGGATGTTCCGCGCGCTCCCGTTCTCCGGCAGCCCGCTCGCCAACGCCATCACGACGTTCTTCGAGAAGCCCGAGATCGGGATCGCCGTCGCGTTCGTGTTGCTCTACCGGTTCGCCGAGGGGCAGGTGGTCAAGCTGGTCATCCCGTTCCTCGTGGACTCCGTAGAGGCCGGCGGGCTGGCGCTCACCACGGGCCAGGTCGGCATCGCGTACGGGACGGTGGGCGTCTTTTGCCTCACGGTCGGCGGCATCCTCGGCGGTCTGCTGATCGCGCGCGATGGCATCGGGAAGTGGCTGCTGCCGATGGTGGTGGCCATCAACCTCCCGAACGCCGCCTATCTACTCCTCGCGCTGTTCCGGCCCGAGGGCTTCCTCTGGGTGAACGTGGCGATCGCGGTGGAGCAGTTCGGCTACGGGTTCGGCTTCGCGGCCTTCCTGATGGTCCTGATCTACATCGCGCGAGGGGAGCAGAAGACGGCGCACTACGCCATCGCGACGGGCTTCATGGCCCTCGGGATGATGATCCCGGGCATGTTCTCCGGCTGGCTGGAGGACCTCATCGGCTATGACAAGTTCTTCGTCTGGGTCCTCATCGCGACGATCCCCAGCTTCCTCGTCGCCCTCCGGATCAAGATCGATCCGACGTTCGGCAAGAAGGAGGAAGAGGCGAGCGCGGCGTAACGCGACCGCGTGGAGGGCTCGTCCGCCAGCGCGCGGCCGCGAGCCCTCCACGTGCCTCCTACCCACGAGTTGTGACGCTCCGAGACCTCCGCCCCTCCGACGAAGCCGTCGCGCTCGCGCTCTGGAACCGCGCGGCGCCGTACGACCCGCTCACCTCAGACCTGTACCGGGAAAAGGTGTGGGACGAGCCGCACGCGGTCGCTCGGCTGGCGGCCGTCGTGGACGGCGAGATCGTCGGGTGGACCGTCGCGGCGTTGTGGGGGGCGCCGAACGAGACGCGCGGGACGGTCAAGCTGATCGCCGTAGCGCCGGAGCGTCGGCGCGAGGGGATCGGCGGGACGCTCCTCGCGGAGGCGGAGGCGCATCTCACAGCGGCGGGCGCGGAGACGGTCCGCATCGCGGAGTGCTCGCCCAACTACCTCGTGCCGGGCGTGGACCTGCGGTACACGCCGGGCTGGCTCTTCGTGCAGAAGTATGGCTACACGTCCGTCGGCGAGGCGGTCAACATGCACGTGGACCTCGCGGCGGAGGACTGGGCCACGGACGAGCGCGAGCGCCAACTCCTCGAGCGCGGCGTGGTAGTGCGGCGCGCGGAGCCGGGAGACCAGGGCGCGGTCATGGCCTTCCTGGACGAGCACTGGCCGGCGTGGAAGCCAGAGATCGCTGCGGCCTTCCGCCAGTCTCCGGTCTCGTTGCACCTCGCGTGGCGCGAGGGCGACCTGCTCGGCTTCTCCGCGTACGACGCCAACAACGTCGGGACGGGCTGGTTCGGCCCGATGGGCACGGCCGAGGCGGCGCGCGGGCTGGGGATCGGCGGGGTGCTCTGCCGCCGGTGCCTCCGCGATCTCAAGGCCCAGGGCCGCACCTCGGCGACGATCCCGTGGGTGGCGCCGGTGGGCTTCTACGCGCACTACGCCGGCGCGCACGTCTCGCGCGTGTTCCACCGCTTCGAGAAGCGGCTGGCATAGCCCCGGTCGGCTGGCGGAGGGCCTCGGCGAGACCGACCGCCAGCCGCGAGGCGTCAGTCGCGCGGCTCGCGCTGGGGCGCGCGGCACGGCCCGAAGGCGCGGGGCTCGCCCGTGCGCGGGTTGATCGGCAGGTTGGCGGGCTCGCGGGACATCCGCTCGGGGTCCTCGCTCGCGCCGTAGACGAGCATGGCCGCGAGGGTCGCGTTCTGCTTCAGGTCGTCGAACACGATCTTGTCGTACGTGTCCAGGTTCGTGTGCCAGGTGTACTGGCGGTATTCGTCGTACGGCGACTGCAGGCGGAGGACGGGCGCCTCGGCGCAGGTGAACGAGGTGTGGTCCGAGCCGCGGTTGTTCTGCTCGCCCGGCACCTCAATGGTGACCTGCGCCTGGATGTCGGTCGGGACGGCGGCCATCCACTTCGGGAGGTGCTCGGCGGTGCCGAGGAAGCCCTGGCCCTCGATCCGCTCGAACCGCCACGTGCCGTTGTCCTGGTTGAAGCCGACCTGCAGGCCTTCCACCACTTCGGGGTGGTCCTCGCGGAACGAGCCGGAGCCGATGAGCCCCATCTCCTCCGCGCCCCAGTGCCCGACGAGGATGGTCCGGCGCGGGTTGGGGTACGTCTCCTTGAGGATGCGCATGGCCTCCAGCATCACGAGGGTGCCGGTGCCGTTGTCCGTCGCGCCCGTGGCGGCGTGCCAGGAGTCCAGGTGCGCGCTGAGGAGCACGTACTCATCCGGAAGCTCCGTGCCGCGCATTTCGGCGATCACGTTGAACTGCGGGACGGTCCCCCGCATCTCGGCCTCGGCGTCCACGCGGATGCGGGGCGCGTTGCCCGAGGCCGCCAGCCGGGCGAGGAGGCCGTAGTCCTCGCACGAGACGTCCAGCGCGACGGCCCGCTCGTTGTTCGTGCTGAACACCTTGTTGGCGCCCCAGCCGCCGGACCAGCGGGAGTTCAGCGTCCCCGCGATGCCCGCCGCCTCCAGCGCCTCCAGCGAGCCGATGGCCCGGAGCCGCTGGCGCCACTCGCCACGAGCCGCGGCGCGGAGCGAGTCCAGCCGCGCGACCGTCTCCGGGCGGGCGTTGGCGACGAGCTCTTGCTCGGCGCGGCACATGGGCTCTGGCGCGTCCAGCAGCACGAAGGCGCCCTCCAGCGTCGCGAGCCAATCGGCGGCGTTGGCCTCCGTCAGGTTCGCCGGCGGCATCACGACGGGGCCCTCCACCGGGCCGTCCGTGCCGGGGCTGTAGGCCATGAGCTCCACCGTGAGCGGCGCAACGCGGGGCGCGGTCATCTCGGCGTGGAGCGCGCCGGCCTCCCAGCCGGTCCACGTGCCGTACTGCTCCTTCCGGGCTGGGATGCCCCAGTCCGCGTACGTCTCCAGCAGCCACTCCTGCGCCTGCTCCAGCCCCGGCGAGCCCGCCAGCCGCGGCCCGATCACGTCGATCAGGTGGTGCGCGAGGAGCTCCGTCTGGGAGTTCTCCATGCCCTCCGCCCAGATCTGGCGGATGACCGGATCATCGGTGGGGAAGTGCTGGGCGCGGACGGGGAGGGCCGCCAGCAGCGCGAGGGCGAGCAGCGTGAGCGAACGGAGCATGGGGCAGGAGGGGAAACAGATCGGCCCCAAGCTAGAGCGCCCCGCCTCGCGCGACCCGCGGGTGTTGCGGGCCGGGCGCCCCGCGTCCCTACCAGAACGAGTCCGTCTCCCGCGCGGCTACGTCCGCGAGCTGGCGCTCCGCCATGCGTCGGATGAGCGCCTCCGGAACGGGCTGGTCGTAGCGCACCTTGAGGAACTTCTTGGTCGTGGCGTAGCCAGCCGCCTCGGCCTCGTCTCGGAAGGCGTCCACGACCTCCTGCGAGGGGGCGAAGCTGAGGTGCTGGGAGAAGCCTGCGAACGAGAAGAGGAACCGGGGCTCCACGAAAAACGGCGCGCCCCACTTGATGGCCTCCTCCGCCTCGGGGGCGACGCTCCGCAGCAGCGCGTAGACCTGCCGGAGGTGCGGCCGCCCCGCCTCGGGCATCGTCTCGATGTACTCCGGGATGGTCGTCGGTCGGGACATGGCGGCGGGCTGGCGGACGCTCCCGGCGAGAGGGACCGCCAGCGGGGCGAGGCTAGAAGGTCTTGCCGAGGTAGACGGCGTTGAGCAGCAGGCCGTCCGTGCCGTACCAGAAGGCGCGGAAGGCGGGGTTGAAGTCCATCAGCACCACGCGGCCCCGGCCCAGCCGGGAGGCCCGGAGCGCCGCGGCGCCCTTCAGCCGGTCGCGCACCTGGCGCGAGGCGTAGCCGCTGAGGACCGGCGTCTCGGCGTCGTAGCGGCCCACGTCCACGCCGGAGTTGGTGGAGTCCGGCGCGAAGACCGCCGTGCCCGACTTGAAGACCGCCACGCGGTCGCCGTAGCCGTAGGCGAGCGGGTGGGTGGGGTCCAGCGTGAGGTCCAGGATGGAGCCGCCGAGGGCCTGGGCGCCTCGGGCTTCGTCGCGAACGGCGTAGGGGTAGGCGGTGGAGTCCGGCGCCGCCTCGCGGGTGGGAGAAGCGAGGAGGCCGCCCTTCGCGGCCCACTGCGCGCCGCCCTGGATCCCGATGACCACGCCGCCGTCTTGCACCCACCGCTTCATGCGCGCCACGTCCGCGGAGTCCAGCGAGCTGTACGACCCGTTGGCGACGATGATCGTGGTGTATTCGTCCAGCGAGGGCAGCGACTCGGGGTCGATGAGCGAGACCTCCTGGCCGAACCGCTCGCTGAGCAGGTGCCACACCTCGCCGACGCCGTACGGGCTGGCGCCGCTGCCCGCCAGCAGCGCGATGACGGGCTTCTGGAGGACGGGCCACTCGCTGCTCCCGAGATCGTTGCCGGAAGGCGTGAGGCCGGTGTCCAGCGCGAAGGCCTCGACGTGGTCCATCGCCGCGGCCCGCGCCACGACGGCGTGGACGGAGTCGGGCGGGATCTCGCCCTGCCGCGTCTTCACGATGAGCGTCCCGCGCCCGAACGACTGGCGGGCGCCCCCGGCGGCGGCTTCGAACGGGCTCTTCGCGAGGCGGACGCGGAGGCCGGCCTCCTGCATCCGGCGCAGCGCGCGGGGCGCGAAGTAGCGGGACCACGGGATCGCGTAGGCCACCCGGGCTTCACCGCCGATCACGCGGCCGCCGTCGAACGCGGGGGCGGTGACCTCGGCGCCGAGGTCCGGTACGCGGCTCGTCTCCACCACGTCCGCGCCGTAGGCGAGCGGGAAGGTCCACGCGGAGACGTCGTAGAAGAGGCTGTCCGTGTAGGTCAGCACGCGCTCCATCGCGGCCTTGACGAGTCGGCCCTGCGGCTGGTCCATCGGGATCACGAGGGCCTCGCCGGGGCCGAAGGTGCGGCCGTCCGCTTCCACCTCGTCCGCCAGCGCGTAGAGGCGGACGCGGCTGCGGCGGAGCGCCTGCGCCAGCGCCTGCCCCCGGCTCCGCCGCTCGCCCAGCCCGATCACGTAGGCGCCCTCGGGCTTCTCCGAGGCGTAGAAGTCACGGGCGTGGGTCAGGAGCCGCTCGCGGAGCGCGACGGCCGCGCGGAGCGTGGAGATGCTCGTCGCGAGCTGGTTGCGGACCGTCTCGCCGTAGGTCAGCTCGCCGTTGGCCTCCGTCTTGCGGCGCAGCGCGCGCGAGGATGCCTGCTCGAAGAGGATGCCCACGGCTCCGTTCACGTCGGGGTAGGTGGAGCCCTTGCCGTAGTAGAAGTCGTCGAAGCTCTCCTCGGAGTAGTAGAGGCTCCCGATCCGGTCCAACTCGTCCGCGTGGTACCGCGCGATGGCGCCGGTCAGCTCGTAGGTGGCGGCGGGCGTGTTCGGGTTGTTGCGCGAGGGGATGCCGGGCTGGAAGAAGAACGTGGCCTCGGGACCCATCTCGTGGTGGTCCGTGCTTACCTGCGGACGCCACGAGTGCCACCACTCCATT
>DUBD01000137.1:0-2912 GCA_012960515.1 Bacteroidota bacterium
TTGGACGCCAAAAATCAATTTTATGAAGATATGCAGGAAATCCACAGAAACACAAGGAAAATCTACACACAAATGTACAACATCCACACCGGCGACTGGGACGACGAGTTGCTCGACATCCTCGACGTGCCGCGCTCCATGCTCCCGGAGGTCCGCTCCTCGTCCGAGGTCTACGCCAACACGAGCGGCGAGATCTTCTCCTCGCAGACGCCCATCGCGGGCATCGCGGGCGACCAGCAGGCGGCCACGTTCGGCCAGCGCTGCATCGAGCCGGGGATGGCGAAGAACACCTACGGCACGGGCTCCTTCATGCTGCTCAACACGGGCACCGAGGCCGTGGAGTCCACGAACCAGCTCCTCACGACGGTCGCGTGGAAGCTGGGCGACCAGCCCACGGAGTACGCGCTGGAGGGCAGCGTCTTCGTGACCGGCTCGGCGGTGCAGTGGCTGCGCGACGGGCTCAAGATCATCCGCACGGCGCCCGAAGTGGAGCAGCTGGCGGGGCAGGTGAGCGACACCGACGGCGTCTACCTCGTCCCGGCCTACACCGGGCTGGGCGCGCCGCACTGGGACCCGTACGCCCGCGGCACCATCGTCGGCATCACGCGCGGGACGACGGCGGCGCACATCGCGCGCGCCACGCTGGAGGGCATCGCGTTCCAGGTGGCCGACGTGCTGACGGCCATGAAGAAGGACGCCGGCATCGAGCTCCAGGAGCTCCGCGTGGACGGCGGCGCGGCCGCCAACGACCTGCTGATGCAGATCCAGGCTGACCTCCTCCAGGCCCCCATCGTCCGCCCGTCCGTGACGGAGACGACGGCGCTCGGTGCGGCCTACCTCGCCGGCCTCGCCGTCGGCTACTGGGGCTCCGGCGACGAGATCTCCGCGCAGTGGCAGCTGGACAAGCGATTCGAGCCGCAGATCTCCGCCGATGAAGCCGAGAGCCGGCACGCGCAGTGGATCCGCGCGCTGGAGCGCTCCCGCGGCTGGGCGCAAGAAGACGCCTAGCCTTCCGCCGCGCTGGCGGAACGCGACCGCCAGCGCGGCGAACACTCTGGCGCCCCTCCCCCAACCTGCAGACCCCGACCCTGACATGAACCGTGACACCATGCGCCGCGCCATCGACGCGGCCGACCACCCCTGGGACTTCGTCATCATCGGCGGAGGCGCGACGGGGCTCGGGTGCGCCATCGAGGCCGCCTCGCGCGGCTACAAGCCGCTGCTCCTGGAGCAGTCGGACTTCGCCAAAGGCACCTCCTCCCGCTCCACCAAGCTCGTCCACGGCGGCGTGCGCTACCTCCAGCAGGGCAACGTCTCGCTCGTGCTGGAGGCGCTGAAGGAGCGCGGCATCCTGCTCAAGAACGCCCCCCACCTCGTCCACGACCTCGCCTTCGTCGTCCCCAACTACTCGTGGTGGGAGGGGCCGTTCTACGGCGTCGGCATGAAGGTGTACGACCTGCTCGCCGGCCGCTCCGGCTTCGGCAAGAGCAAGCACCTCTCGAAGGAGAAGACGATGGAGCGCCTCCCGACCATCGAGCCCGAGGGGCTGGACGGCGGCGTGATCTACTACGACGGCCAGTTCGACGACGCCCGCCTCGCGCTCAACATGGCGCAGACGGCCGCCGAGCAGGGCGCGACGCTCCTCACCTACTGCGAGGTCACGAACCTCCTCAAGGCCGAGGACGGCGAGGTCACGGGCGTCGTGGCGACCGATCTGGAAACCGGCGACACGTTCGAGGTGCAGGCCCGCGTCGTCATCAACGCGACGGGCGTCTGGACCGACTCCATCCGCCGGATGGACGACGCCGACGTGAAGCCGATGATCCAGCCGAGCCAGGGCGTCCACATCGTGCTGGACCGGCGCTTCCTGCCCGGCGACAGCGCCATCATGGTGCCCAAGACCGACGACGGCCGCGTCCTCTTCGCCATCCCGTGGCACGATTCTGTCGTGGTCGGCACGACGGATACGCCCATCGATGGCGTGCCCATGGAGCCGCAGCCGTTCGAGGAAGAGGTGGACTTCCTGCTCCGCCACGCCGCCCGCTACCTCACCGACGACCCCGCGCGGGAGGACGTGCGGAGCGTGTTCGTCGGCATCCGCCCGCTCGTGGCGGACCCGGATGCCGAGGGCACGTCCGCGATCTCGCGCGACCACACGCTCCACATCGCCGAGTCCGGATTGGTGACCATCACCGGCGGCAAGTGGACGACCTACCGCAAGATGGCGGAGGACACCATCGACCAGGCCGCGACGCTGGCGGCGCTGGAGGACCGGGACTCCGTCACGGCCAAGCTCCAGATCCACGGCGCCCACGACAACGCCGACGCCTTCGGCGACCTCCGCGACTACGGCTCGGATGCCCCCGCGCTCCAGGCGCTCATGCGCGAGGACGAGGCGCTGGCGGAGCGCCTCCACGAGCGCCGGCCCGTGACCGCCGTCCAGGTGGTGTGGGCCGCGCGGCATGAGATGGCCCGCACGGTCGAGGACGTGCTCGCTCGGCGCACCCGCGAGCTGTTCCTCGACGCCCGCGCCGCCATCGAGATGGCCCCGCGTGTGGCGGAGCTGATGGCCGCCGAGCTCGGCTTCGACGCGGAGTGGCAGCAGACGCAGGTCCAGGCTTTCGAGGACCTCGCGCAGCAGTACCTCCTCACCGTTGTCGAGCAGAAGATTCTGGGCAAACATTTCGGGCTGTCCGCGCAATGACGATTGCCCCGCAAGTCGTACATGATCGCCAACCTGGATAAATTCCTTGCCCACGCCACGAAGGCGGAGCGTGCTGACCGATCCGGTCTCGATATCCCAGTCGACCGTCTGCCCGCTTTCGTCAGTGACGGCGACGATATAGGTTGGGTGCGGGTTACGCCATCGAACCGATGTAACGACACCTTCGATCTCGACGAGCGCATCGTCG